>CANCKM010000003.1 GCA_947378555.1 Microbacteriaceae bacterium | reverse complement strand
AACGAACCACGTTTTATCCTTCAGTTTGCTCTTCACCGAGTTATTTCACCTGAGTTTGGTTTTATAGGCTGCTGTATAGACCTTGTGTCACGAAGGTAAGCGCAGCGAACGTCAGGCCCTTGGAGGCCGCTCACGCGTGTCTAATAATTCCCGTATCTAACCACCGGAGCGGTCGGCGAAGATACGTCAACAGTCAGTGCCCCGTCGCCCCTGAGATGCCGAAGCATCGCTGCCAACACCTTGGACTTTAGGGCACCCTTGGAGCCATCACCCCAAATGATCTGCTGGTGCGAAGCGCCGCGCAGGCGCAACCGCACATCGTCTTTGGTTTTGGCCTGGATGGACTCGACCTTCGGCAGAAGAGATACCGGCAGCGCTAAAACCACATCCATCGCCCTAGAGAACTGGGAACTCGTCTTCGGGTTGCCGTAAATCTGAACCAGGGGAAGCCTGTCTTGGTTTGAAGCCACTCCGATTTGAACTCCGGCCGGATCAAAGAGGAATCGCTGGCCGCTGATTTCAACGATGCAAATCGGTTCGCGCTCTCGCACTCGAACCACGAGGGTGTGCGGCGGCTGCGCGATAACCGAAATGCTTTCAATCAGGCTGAAGGTTTGAAGAGATTTTGCGATTCCCTCGGCTGAAACCAAGGTCAGGGGTGAGCCCAACTGCGACTCAAGAGCGTTCTGTATCGAAACCGGCTTCAGTCTGTTGGTGCCCTGAACCACGATTTTGTCAATCGAAAGCAGCGGCGTGACGAGGGTAGCCAAAACCAGCAGCAAAAGGGCAACCAACGGGGCAATCAAAGACGCCCAAAAAATCCGTTTGCGGCGAAGCTGGGCCGTGAAGCGCAGCGCCTCCATTGACCGAGTGGCTGATTGGTTTCTTGCGAAAACCGAGCTCTGCCGCAGCCGATTTAATCGCTGTCGCTCCTGACGCAACTTAGCCGACGGTTTGGCCGGCCCCTCATCAAAGCGTCTCAAGGCAAGACCTAAACGGTCAACGCTTCGAGCAGTTGAGGAACCATGCGGTAAACATCGCCGCAACCCATTGTGATGATGAAGTCGCCGGCCTGAGCCAGCTTGGCGGCTACTGCCGGGGCATCATCCCAGTCTGCTACGTAATGAACTTTTGACTTGTCTTGGAAGGCGTTCGAAACCAACTCACCGGTGACACCCGGTTCAGGGTCTTCGCGGGCAGCATAAATGTCTAGAACGACTACCTGGTCGCTTAGGTCAAGCGCCTCGGCAAACTCCTTGGCCATCAATCGGGTGCGGCTGTAAAGATGCGGTTGAAATACCGTTATGAGATTGCCTGAACCAACAACCGCTCTAGCTGCCTGCAAAGCCGCCGCCACCTCGGTCGGGTGATGTGCGAAATCGTCGTAAACCGAAACTCCACGCTCTAGGCCGTGCAGCTCAAAACGGCGCTCGGTGCCGGCAAAAGTTGAAATGGCAGCCAACGATTTGGCGGGATCGTGACCGAGACCAACCAACACGGCAAAGGCTCCGGCCGCATTTAGCGCGTTGTGATGGCCGGGTATTAGAAGTTCGGCTTCGTACTTCTCGCCAAGGTATTCAATAGTGAAGTTGACCATTGGGCCAGATGCGTCGATTCGAGACAGTCGAACTTCAGCGTTTTCAGCTTCACCGAAGGTCAGCAGCTTCTTTCCCACCAACAGTTTGGTGACCCGCACCGACCCGGGGTCATCCGAGCTGATTGCCACGAACTCCTTCGCGCCTCTCGCAAAGGTAGCGAACTCGGCCTCAAAAGCCTCGAGCGAACCGTAGTGATCTAGGTGATCGGCATCGACGTTGGTAATCAGCGCGATGGCGGTTGAATAGTGCAGAAACGAGCCGTCCGACTCGTCGGCCTCAATAACGAACAGGTCGCTCTTGCCGCTGGCCGAACTCGCATCGAGAGCGGCAATCACTCCGCCGTTTACGAAACTAGGGTCTTCACCCAGCTCCAATAGGCCGGTGACAATCATTCCGGTGCTGGTGGTCTTGCCGTGCGCCCCGGCAACGGCAATCAAGCGCTTCTTGGTGGTTAGGTAGGCAAGTGCCTGAGAACGATGGATAACCGGGATGCCGCGACTCTGGGCCAGCAAGTACTCGGGGTTGGTTGGCCAGAGCGCCGAGGTGACCACTACGGTATCTGGGTTTCCGAGGTGTGACTCATCGTGGCCGATGAAAATCTCGGCACCCAACTCTCGAAGTGCGGCAACGTTTGAGGTGTCGCGCAAATCGCTTCCGGTGACCTTATGCCCCATGCCCAAGAGGATTCTTGCGATGCCACTCATGCCTGATCCGCCGATGCCGATAAAGTGAACCCAGCCTAGATCGTTGGGCACCGGCTGCGAGAAATCGGGTTTAATCATTGGTAATCCTTTGTGTATTCACCTAGAAGGTTAGGTTGTTGCTGAGGCTATTTGGTTGACAACACGCTGTTGATGAGTTTCAACAATCGCTCATCGCCATCCGAGACCCCAATTTGCTTGGCTGCTCTAGAGAGCTTTTTGAGCCTTCTGCTGTCAGAGACCACTGGGATAATTGTGCTCGCAATGTACTCGGTACTGAAATCGGCGTCCGCCACCGTCAGGCAACCTCCGGCTGCAAGTAAGTCAACCACGTTGAATTTTTGCTCTCCGTTGCCGACCGGGTATGGAATGAATACCGCTGGCAATCCGACGGCCGCAAATTCGCAAACCGTTGATGCTCCGGCTCGAGAGATAGCAAAGTCGGCAGCCGCAATTGCCAGGTCCATGCGATCGCAGTAGGCGATTCGAACGTAATCGTTAGTCGACTCGGGCTTCAAATCCGACCGGTCCCCCACGATATGAAGCACTTGAATGCCAGCCGCCGAGAATAGATGCCGGGCACCAATCACGCTCTCGTTGATTCGCTTTGCCCCAAGAGACCCACCCGTGACCAAAAGGGTCGTGGTGTTTTCATCCAAACCAAAGTGCCTTCTGGCAGCATCGCGATCTGAGGTCGTCAAGAGTTCTTTTATTTCTCGGCGCAGCGGCATGCCGACAAACTGGGCATTCGGAAGTTTTGAGTTTCGAAATGCCACACCCACCGCCGCTGCAAATCTCGCCCCGTATCGATTTGCCAACCCGGGAAGCGCGTTGGCCTCGTGAACCACAACCTTTACACCCTCGCGCTTGGCGGCCAAGTATGCCGGCGCACTGGCGAAACCACCAAAGCCAACCACCACGTCGATTTGGTGCAGTCTCAAGTAGTTTTGCACCGCCCTCACCGCATTTAGAAACTCCCTTGGAAACCTAAGCGCATAGCTGTTGAGGCGGCGAGGGAACGGCAAGCGCTCGATAAGCAACAGCTCGTAACCGCGCTCAGGAACCAACTTCGACTCCATGCCGCCCTTGGTTCCGAGGGTCCAAACTCGGTTGGCGTCAGATTCGGCCACAATGGCATCGGCCAACGAAAGCATCGGGTTAATGTGGCCCGCCGTTCCTCCACCGGCAAGCAGGAAGTTGGTCATCGTCGAACCAACTTTGCCTTTGGTGGCCGCTGGCCCGCAATCAGTTCCTGAGCGTAGTTTTCTCGTTCAATAGACAACAGAACCCCAATGGCGGCCAACGAGGAAAACAAAGAAGAGCCACCATCTGAAATAAGGGGCAGTGGAACCCCGAGCACCGGCAGCAAACGCAAGACCACCATGATATTGATGAGAGCCTGAAAAGTAATCCAGACAGCGATGCCACCGGCTACGAATCTGCCAAAGTCCGTCTCGGTGCGCTGCATGATTTGAACCATGCTGAAGGCCAAAAAGATGAAGAAGCCGACGACCATGACTGAACCGAGCAAGCCCCATTCCTCACCGATGATTGCAAAAATGAAGTCATTCTGGGCTTCTGGAATCCAACTCCATTTGAGTCTGGATTCGCCGAGTCCGGAACCGAAGATGCCGCCGGCCGCGAAAGCCCACATCGCATGAAGCGACTGCCAGGTGAAAGGCGAGTCTTCGGCGCTGCCGGGGAACAACCAAACCATGATTCGCTCGAAACGGGTTCCACGAGTGATGAAGGCTGACCCAACGAGGCTGAGGGTAAGCGCGATAGCAACCAAAAGCCGCCTTGGTGCGCCAGCCAAATAAACCGAACCGAACAAAATAATGAGAAGCACAATAGAGGTTCCAAGGTCATTTCCCAGAATTACCGAAATCACTGTCAGCAGACCGATGCCCATCACCGGGCCGGTGAAATACTTTGGATTCTGGATTTGCGCGATATGGCGCGCCATCCACTGGGCTATTACCAAAATCATCAAAAGCTTCAAAAATTCGGACGGTTGAATCGTTTGGGTTCCGATTCTCAGCCAGTTTTTGTTTCCGTTTACCGAAACTCCAAGTGAAGTCGTGGTGAGCAAAAGTTGCAGCCCAAGCAGAATCACAAAGGGAACGGCGGCAAACCGATAGTAAAAAGCAACCGGAATGACTGAGAGCAATATCATGCCCAAAAGACCAAACCCGGCCGATCCGAGCTGGTGGGTGAAAATCGCGTAGGAGTTTCCCGAGCTCTTGAGTGAATCCACCGATGAAGAAGAAAGCACCATCATCAACCCGAAGAGCAACAGCAGCAGCGTCACGCCAAGGAGTCGGTAAAAATGGATTGACTGCGCCCCAAAAAGCCGGTCAAGAATTCGGCGTAGGCCTTGACCGATCGAGCTGGCAAGCCTCATATTTCACCGAGTTCGATATTCACGGCTTCGGCAAAGGCTTCGCCCCTGTGGGCATAATCGCGAAACTGATCCATTGAGGCAGCCGCTGGAGCGAGCAAAACCGTATCGCCCGGTTTGGCGAGTTTCTTAGCTGCCACGACGGCAGCCTGCATCACCGCGTTCGGGTCACTCTCGGCGATTTCTACGACTAGTAAACCCGGGGCGTTTTGCTGAAGCGCTTCGATAACCGAGTTTCGCTGGGCACCGATTACTACCGCGGCGCTCAGTCGGTCTTTGAATCGGTCAACCAAATCGCTCAGGTCAACGCCCTTCAGCAACCCACCCACGATCCAAATGACTTTGTCGAATGATGAGAGTGAGGCCGCAGCCGCATGAGGATTAGTCGCCTTCGAGTCGTCTACCCATCGCACGCCATCTGATTCTGCAATCAACTCAATTCGGTGAGCGTCAAGCCGAAAACCTCGGATGGCCGACCTAATGGCTTCGGGGGTCACTCCGACGGCTCGAGCCATAGCTGTGGCGGCGGCAACGTTTGCCATCAGATGCGGGGTCAGAACTCCAATTTGCGACAGGTCATCCAGAGTCGCGATTTCCAACGCACTCTCGGCACGGTTTTCAACGAAGGCTCGGTCACAAAGAATGTCCTCTACAAAACCAACTTGACTTCGGCTCGGGATGCCGGTTGTGAACCCGATTGCCCTTGCCCCCTCAATAACCTCGGCGTTTTCAACCAGCGCCTCGGTGGCCGAATCATTTACGTTGTAAACGCAGGCCAATGAGGTATTTTCGTAAACCTTGGCCTTGGCATCGCGGTAAGCATCAAAGTTGCCGTGCCAGTCGAGGTGGTCATCGGCCAGATTCAGAACGGCGCTCGCTACGGGCGATATTTGTCCGAGGTAGTGAAGTTGGAAGCTGGAAAGCTCTACAACTAGGCAGTCGTAGCCGAGTGGGTCACGGATAGCATCGAGGATTGGAACGCCGATGTTGCCACAGGCGATGGCTCTTTGACCGCTTTGCAAAAGCATGGCCTCGAGCAGTTGACTGGTCGTGGTCTTTCCGTTGGTTCCGGTGACAACCAACCAGTCGGCGACCTTTCCGCTCTTATCGCGCAAGCGCCAGGCCAACTCAATATCGATCCAGACCGGAATATCTTTGGTTTTGGCCCAAAGAATCATTGGGTTGTTGGGGGTCAATCCCGGTGAGGTAATAATAATCTCGGGCATGAACTCGACCAACGCGTCATTTAGAGCGGTTGGTTCGAGCGGCGTGGAGACGGTTCCGCTCAGGTGTCGTACCTCTAGAACGTCCAGTATGTCGGTTAGTTCCGGCTCTGCTTTCTCGGCCAGCACCAGCAGGTCGGCACCCAACTCGGCCAAGGTATCGGCTACCGAAAAGCCGGAAACACCAAGACCCAGAACCGCGACTTTCAAGCCACGCCAGTCTGAGCGCCAACTGTTGAGATCGTCTAAACGATTCATTCCTGAACTCCTCAGCCGCTAATCCACTCGAGGTAGAAAAGACCGATTCCGCCGAGCACCCCGAGGCCGGCGATAATCCAAAAACGAACCACAATGGTCACTTCGGGCCAGCCCTTAAGCTCAAAGTGATGGTGCAGTGGGCTCATGAGAAATATTCTTTTTCCCTTGGTGATTTTGAAGTAGAGACGTTGCAGGATGACCGAGCCGGTAACCACAACGAACAGGCCACCGATTGGAATCAGAAGCAGTTCGGTTCGAGACAGGATGGCTAGCGCCGCCAAAGCACCGCCAAGACCAAGGGATCCGGTATCCCCCATATAAATCTGAGCCGGAGAGGTATTCCACCAAAGGAACCCGGCGAGAGCCCCAACGATGGCCGAGGCCACCACTGCGAGATCTAGCGGGTCTCGGGTTTCATAGCAACTGCTGGCGTTTTCCATGAGTGGGGCACATGCCTGATTGAACTTCCAGAAGCCAATGATGGCGAAGGCGCCGATGGCCATGACCGAAGATCCGGTGGCCAGACCGTCGAGGCCGTCGGCTATGTTGACTCCGTTCGAGGCGGACGCAACCAGAAAGTAAATCCAGATCACGAACAAAATCAAACCGGCAATGGTTCCAAAAACTGCGAAGTCAAGGCCCTTTATGTCGCGAAAAAGCGAGATCTGGGTGCTTGCCGGGGTGAGGCCCTTCGCGTTCGGAAACTGCAGGGCAAGAAGCGCAAAGGCCACCGACACAATGCCCTGGCCTAGAATTTTTGCCCAGCCAGACAATCCGAGGCTTCGGCGACGGTGAGTCTTGATGAAATCATCGATAAATCCAACAAACCCGAGACCGACCATCATGAAGAGCACCAGAAGTGCCGAAATGCTTGGAGTTTCAAGATTTAGGGCCTTGCCGAAAAAGTAGCCCGACAAGGTGGCAATAATTATTACGATGCCACCCATAGTTGGCGTTCCACGCTTGGTGTGATGCGATTGCGGGCCATCGGCTCGAATGAACTGGCCCCAACCGACGCGCTTGAACAGCCAAATGAAAGCCGGAGTCAGAAATAGAGTTATCGCCATGGCCAAGGCACCGGCCAGCATTAAAGCTCTCAAAAACTTGCCTCCATTAGCTTGTCGCCCAGCTGTCTAAGATTCGCTGACTTCGAAGATTTCACCAGCACAATGTCTGCCGGTTCAAGCATCCCACGAAGATAGTCCTCAGCTTCGGCTATCGACTCAAAGAATTTCGATTCGCCATCCCAGGATCCTTCCTGCGATGCGCCCATGTGAATAAGTTTGGCGGCGGCTCCAATGACGATGAGTTGCTTGATGTTGAGGCGAACCACGATTCTTCCAATCGTGTCGTGCTCGGCTGCCGAAAATTCTCCAAGCTCTGCCATCTCACCTAAAACCGCGACTGTTCTGCGGCCGGAGCGACCTAGCTGGGCTAGGGTTTGCAAGGCCGCCTTCATCGAGTCGGGGCTCGCGTTATAGGCGTCATTGATGATGCTCACGCCGTCTTCGCGCTGAAGCAACTGCATTCGCCAGCGCTCGGCAATCTCCATTTGCTCGAGCCTGGAAATGATGGTTTGCCGGTTCACCCCAAGAAGATCTGCGGCGGCGGCACTTGCCAAAGCATTCATTACGTGATGCTCACCAAGGATCTTCAAGGTGAGGTGATTGGTTTGACCATCGGGCCAGTGCAAATCAAAACCGGTGCCTTCGATGCTGAGCGAATAGTTACTGGCACGGTAGTTTGCGTCGCCTGCCGAACCAAACCAGGTGATTTCTGCCGCGGTGCCGTCTGCCATGGCACGAACGTATCCATCGTCTGCATTTAGCAGCAGGCGATCTTCAGAACCCAAAACCTCGACGAGCTCGGATTTGATCTTGGCCGTATTTTCGATTCCCCCAAACTCACCGGCATGAGCCATGCCGACCTTCAAGATAACGGCGATGTCGGGTTCGATTATTTGAGCCAGGTATCGAACGCTTCCGGGTCCACCGGCACCGACCTCGGCTATCAAAAAGTCGGTGTCAAAATCTACTTTGAGAATCGAGATTGGGGCACCAACCTCGTTGTTGTATGACTCGATGGGGGAAACGATTTGGCCGACCGCACCAAGAATCTGCCCGAGCATGTTTTTGGTAGTGGTTTTACCGTTGGATCCGGTGATTGCAACAACCTTGAGGCCACCGCGATTTCTGACCGTTTTCAGAACGTGCTTGGCTAACAAGCCCAAAGCCGAGACGGAGTTTGCAACCACCAGCTGCGGAATGTCAACACCGCTAACCACACGCTCGACCACAACGGCTACTGCCCCGGCCCGCTGGGCATTCAGAACGTAGTCGTGGCCATCATCAAACTCGCCCGGCTTAGCAAAAAAGAGCGACCCGGCACCAACCAATCTTGAATCGGTTTCCACCGATCCTGTGATTGAAACCACCGGATTTCCCTCGATTCGACCGCCGATGGCCGAAGCAATGTCCGTGAGAGTCAGGTTTATCATTGCCAACCGAATTCTTTGAGCGCGTCCCTGGCCTCTTGTCTGGCCGAGTAGGGAGTTCGGACCCCGCGGATGTCACGATAATCCTGATGACCCGGACCTGCCCAGAGAATGGCGTCCTCGGATTTTGCAAGCGATACGGCCTTGCGGATTGCCTGCTCGGGTGGGCTAACCTCGTAAAGTTCCATTTCGGGCTTGGCCTGCCGTGCCGCGCTTATTAGAACGGCTCGAATCGAAGCCGGATCCTCAAACCGTGGATGATGATCGGTGATTACCAAGATGTCAGAACCGCTTGCGGCAACCCGAGCCATCGCTTCACGCTTCGAAGGATCCCGATCACCGTCGGCCCCAAAGACCATGATGACCCGCCCAGCGGTGACCTTGCGAACTGCTGCCAGGGTGTTCAAGAAGGCATCGGGGCTGTGACCAAAAT
Organism: Microbacteriaceae bacterium; assembly: GCA_947378555.1. Taxonomy (GTDB): domain Bacteria; phylum Actinomycetota; class Actinomycetes; order Actinomycetales; family Microbacteriaceae; genus Rhodoluna. The sequence goes on along the minus strand of CANCKM010000003.1, from coordinate 46,359 downwards.
CAACGTAAACGCTTGGTGAACCAGCGGCAGAAACCAGTTCGGTTCGACCGGGTAAAAAGGCGACAATTCCGTTTACAATTCTTTGAGCGATGAGGTGCCACTCGAATCCCGCCTCGATGAGCATCACGATAGCCAGGCCGGCATTGGCCGCCATGTGGGCTCCGAGGATTGACACCGAGGATTCGATTAGTTCCTGATTTGGACCGACCAATCGAAAAGCGGTTTTCCCAGGCTCTTCACTGGTCACAGTGAGGTTCCAGTCTGCTTTGGTTGCCGAATGGCTGGAAATCGTGACGGTCGGAATCTGGCTAATTTCAAGAAGTTCGGAACCGTATTTTGAATCCAGACTGACCACGCCGCGCTTCGCACGCTTGGCTGTGAAGAGTTGGGCCTTGGCTTGCAGATAGGTTGCAAGGTCAGGGTAATCATCTAGGTGATCGTGGCTGAGGTTTGTGAACCCAACCACATCAAAGACCATGCCATCAACACGCAGTTGGGTTAGAGCTTGGGCAGAGACCTCGATTGCAACCGAGGTAACGCCTCGCTCTCGCATTCGCGCAATCAGGGCCTGCATTTCAGTCGACTCCGGCGTCGTCAAGCGACTCACGATGACCTCGCCGGCTATGTGCCTCTCGGCCGTCGAGGTGAGACCGGTGACCTCGCCAATCTGACGAAGGATTCCCTCAAGAAAATACGAGGTTGAGGTTTTACCATTGGTGCCGGTGGTAGCAAAAAGTTTTGGAAGGTTGCCGGCAACGTTGCCGTAGACGAAAGCGGCTAGGTCACCGAGTTGAGCTCGAGGGTTCTCTAGAACTAAAACGGGCACGGAAACCCCATCGAGGAGTTCGACACCGGCTTGGTCGGTGATAACCGCAACGGCCCCGTATGAGACTGCCTTATTGACGAAGCGCGCCCCGTGGGTCTTGAGCCCAGGCATTGCAACAAATAGGTCGCCCGGCCTGAGGTCGGCGGTATTCATGCTGATTCCACTGACCCGCACCTTGGAACTTGGTTCGCTCGCAGCAGGCACTATTTCGGTAGCCCAAGACAAACCAAAGCGCAGCTTTAGCTCGCCAAGTGAGATTGGCTGAACCCGCTCGGGCCTAAGAATAGGAGGAATTTGCTCGTTCATAGCCTTACCAGTTGGTAGCAATCTTTATGGACTTGGTGGTCGAAGGTGGCACTCGATACATTCTAAGCAGTTGTTCCATGATGGCTTTAAACGGCGGCGTTGCACCAATCGAGTTGCTCACGGTTCGAGGCTTGTAAATGGTCACGGCCAGCACATATTCGGGATCATTAGCCGGTGCCATTCCGATGAAGGAAATCGCGTAGCGGGAACCGTATCCATCGCCGTCTTTGATTTGAGCGGTTCCAGATTTTCCGGCAATTCGGTAACCGGCAACGCCAGCCGTGCGGCCAATGCCACCCTGTTCAACGACCTTCTCGAGCATGTCAACCGTCGATCGAGCAGCCTGCTTGGAAATGACTCGGGTTGGTTGCGGGACAACGGTTGACACCAATTTTGAGTCGGAACCCTGACAGCCCATCACCAAGCGCGGTGGCAATCTCAAACCTTGGTTTGCAACCGTTTGGTAGAAAAAGGCCGTTTGAATCGGAGTAACCGAAATGCCCTGGCCAAACATCGAGTTATTTGCGGTTAGGGCATCCCAGCTCTTGTAGTTGCCCAGGATTCCGCCGCTCTCGCCCTCAAAGTTCACCGCGGTGCGTTCACCCAGCCCAAATCGTTTGAGATATGCGAAACGCGTGGCTAGCGGAACCTGACCGGCAATCAGCGAAATGCCGGTGTTTGACGATTCCTTCAGGACTCCCGTTAGCGTCAAGTGTTCGGTGGGGTGCACGTGACTGTCTTGAATCCAGTCCTGGTTGGTCACCTTTAGGCGATAAGGAGCGCGAACCTTGGTTGAAGGCGTTGCATACCCAGAGTCAACGGCGGTTGCGGCGGCCACGGTTTTTAGCGTCGATCCAGGCTCGAAGGTGACCTGGAATATGCGTGATTTACGATCTTCGGCCTTGGCTTTCCAAAAAACATTGGGATCAACCGTTGGCGCTTCGGCAGCTGCCAATATTTTTCCGGTCTTAACCTCAACGACTACGGCGCTGCCCCAATCCGCTCTCTCATCCCGAACGTACTTGGCCATAACCTGCTGGGCGTAATACTGAAGGTCGGAATCGATACTCAAAACCACATCGGAGCCATCGCGAGCGGCTTGGGTGGTCTGAACGCTTGCCGGAATCTTGATGCCGTCGACGCCTTTTTCATAGGACTCTTTGCCATCCACGCCGGTCAAACAAGAGTTCATGGTTCGCTCTATGCCGGCAAGGGCGCTGCCGTCGACGCCAACAAAGCCAAGCAAGTTGCCGGCAACCGCGCCACTCGGGTAAATGCGCCGAGGCAAGGAATCGTAAAAAAGCCATGGTATTTCTAAAGCCTGCAACCTGCGATAGCGCTCGGCGTCAACCTTTTTCATGATGTTCGAGTACTTGCTGGTTCCCGTTATCTTGGCAAGCACAACCTTCGCCGGAATATTCAAAATCGCTGCAATCTCGGCAGCGGCCTGAGCAATTGAAACTTCGACGGTAGTTGTTCCGTTTAACCGAACAAAGGGATTCACGATGTCAGGTGCGGCATTTACGTCATATTCAAAAACCGTCTTTGCCAGCACTCTGCCCTTCGAGTCCAGAATCTTTCCACGCATGGCCGGAAGCGTTCGGGTCTCAGAAAGTTTGGCCTGCAAATCCTCTTTTAGCTGGTTAGCATCCACCACTTGATACACAACGAGTCGCCACAGGATCAAAACCACGGCGAGGATCGCGAGACCGCGCACCCGACGGAATCTTCGGTCGGGATTGCCAGGCAATAAACCCTTCATGAGAAACCTCGATTACCTTCACTAATTTGTGGGTGAGGCTGGGATGCCGTCGGCAACTTTAACCGCGACCGGCGCTGGTCTTTTGGCATTCGCAAGATTGCCGGCCGATTTTTGCGCAAGCTGAGTTTCCGTGCTCAATTTTAGGGCCGCGATTTTTCGAGTGGCTATTATTTGGGCTTTGACCGCGGCCTCTTGAGCCAGCAGGTTAGCAACCCTGGTGTGCTTGTTTTGAGCAGCATTGGGAACCAAATTCGACCCCAAATGCGTCGCGTCTGCTGCCGTGGCAGCCTTTGGGTGACCAAAAATGCGTTGGTCGGCAATGCGCAAAAATACCGGGTTGGTATTTGAGACCATTCCCAGTTGGGTCGCAGCACTCGAAAGGTTTTGATCCGAGCTGAGGGAATCAAGCTGTTGGCCAAGGATTTGTGAGGTTATTGCCAAATCCTTCTTTTGAGCTTTGAGCCCGGCCAACTCATAGACGCCCTGCTCGGTAGCAATGTTCAACTGCAAGCTGAGCAGCGGGACGACTATGAAACCAATCAGTAGCGTCACCACGATTACCGAAGCTGGGCGGGAGCGACGATTGGAAAGCGGTACGGAACGCAGCCCTACCTGAATCGACTCGAAGCGACTCGGCAGGCGTTGGGCATTTGCGGCTCTCATGGCTCGGTTCGCGCTCATTTGGGAAGCCGTATCTTCTCGGCGGCGCGCAAGCGCACCGAGGCTGCCCGCGGATTCTTGAGAATCTCGTCTGGGGTGGCCTGCTCGGCTCCCTTAACCAAAAGTTTGATTGTCGGGGCATGCTCAGGCAACTCGATTGGAAGCTCAATTGGGGCCGATGAATTGGCAGCGGCGGCTAAGGCCCGCTTGACGATTCTGTCTTCCAGGGAGTGATAGGAAAGCACCAGTATTCGACCGTGCAGGGCCAAAGTGGATATCGCGGCTGGCATCGTGTCGGCAAGAACCTCAAGTTCTCCGTTAACTTCGATTCTGAGTGCCTGGAATACACGTTTGGCCGGGTGACCACTGGATTTTCCCGGGATGTACGGAACAATTTTGGTAATCAGACTGGCCAATTGGGTGCTGAGGGTGAAAGGCGCTTTAACCCTGAGTGCCACAATTTCACGAGCAATTGGTTTGGCATAGCGCTCTTCGCCGTATTCCTTGAAGATTCGAGCCAATTCCGCCTCGGGGTAAGACGCGAGTATTTGGGCAGCAGTTTTACCGCTGCTCGCGTCCATTCGCATGTCGAGTGGCGCGGCGTAAGAATAGGCAAATCCTCTGTCAGCCTCATCCAGTTGCATCGAGGAAACACCCAAATCGAGCAAGATCGCATCGGCGGCGTTTATTTTCAGGTCGTAGAGGACCTCGGCGATTTCGTCGTATACCGCGTGAACCAAATGGATTCGATCGGCAAACGGTTCGAGGCGCTCGGCCGCCAGCCTTAGTGCGTTTTGATCGCGATCAATGCCAACCAGAGTGAGCTTGGGAAAGGCTCGGAGAAAGGCTTCGCTGTGGCCGCCCAAACCCAGAGTGCAGTCGACTAGCACCGCTCCGTCGCGCTCGAGAGCCGGGCCAAGCAGTTGCAGGCTGCGTTCGAGCATCACTGGCTCGTGTAGTTCAGAAATTGGTTTTTTATCTGTCAATTTGCTACCGGCATCAAAACTAAAAGAGGCCGGGAATCACCTCCTCGGTCAAATCTGAGAAGGCTTGCTCTTTGTCAGCGAGGTAGGTTTGCCAGGCGGTTGCATCCCAAATTTCAGCATGCGAACCAATGCCAACAACGGCGAGTTCTTTGCTGAGACCGGCGAAGTTTCGAAGTGTCGCGGGGATGGTTACTCTCCCCTGCTTGTCTGGCACCTCATCGTGGGCCTGGGACAAGAAAACCCTTGTGTAAGCCCTAGCTTCAGCGCTTGCCAGAGGGGCCTGTCGAATCTTTTCTTGAATGGCCGCAAACTCAGCGAGGCTGAAAACGTAGATGCAGCGATCTTGACCCGGGGTCAGTACGACGCCACTGGCCAACTCTTCTCTGAACTTGGCCGGAAGGATCAGACGCCCCTTTTCGTCGAGTTTGGGTGAGTGCGTGCCTAGCATCACAATCCCCTTTCTCGTCGCATCGGTTCCATGTTGCCCCACTTTACACCACTTTGCACCACAAACTCTAGAGCGCGGGAATAAATTGGCGCAAAGCTGATTGAGAGCCCAATAAACACAAGGAATTCACGGGTGGAGGGAAATGGGGCGAATTTCTTGCTAATCACCGATTAACGAAAAAACCCGAATCCTCTGGATTCGGGTTCAAACTTGAAAAAAGACGGGCGACTATCCCCCCTGGCGTTTATCCCAGCGATCTTCAAAGAAGCTCTTTGAGGAGATTCCCGATTTACGGGGTTTTGCGACCTTCTCGGCCGAAAGGGAAGGGCCTGACCAGCTTGTGCTCGCCAAAACCAATCCACCTAGCATGAAGGCGAAACCGACCACCCCAAAAACCACAAACTGAATTACGACTGAAAACACCAGCACCGATAAGCCAATCATTGCCAAAAGGACACCCGTGACGAGGCGCGCGGCCGGGCTGCTCTTGGGTTTACGCGAAACACGACTCGCAAAATTGGAGTCCGATTCATAAAGCCCACGTTCGAGCTCGTCAAGCAGTTTCTGTTCTCTCTCTGACAGTGCCATTGATCCCTCCAACATTGTTATGCAGCAGTCGAATTCTAACTTGACGCTGGCGATTAGGCTATCCCTGTGAGTGAAACAGCCAACCTATTGCAACTTGTTCAGGAACAACTGGAAGATTTCTGCGAAGAACGCAGAAACGAGTTTTCGGCAATCTCGCCGGACCTAACTACAGTTGTCGACTACACCCAAAGCCTATTAGCCGGAGGTAAGCGATTCCGAGCGCTCTTCTGCTACTGGGCCTGGGCCGGAACCCTGTCGGTGGCAGAACCCCAACAGAACCCGGAGCAGTTGGCGAAATCCTCGGCATCGATGGTGGGCATTGCCGCCGCACTTGAAATGTTCCATGCAGCCGCTCTGGTTCACGATGACCTTCTAGATCAATCAGACACTCGTCGCGGTGCACCATCGGTTCACAAACGGTTCGAGGCACTGCATCAGAAATCTGGTTGGGGTGGCAGCCCCGAACGCTTTGGGGTGGCCGGTTCGGTGCTCGTCGGCGACCTGATGCTTGGCTGGAGTAGCGAACTGTTTGGTCACGCGCTTCTGCAGTCACCAAATCTGATAATCGAATCCGCCTGTCGCGACGAATTCAGCCGGATGCGGGTTGAGGTCATGGCCGGTCAGTATCTCGATGTTCTTGAAGAAAACGCCGCTATGACGAGGCCGGTGAGCGAGGCGGTTGGCCGAGCCAATCGCGTGATGCTCTACAAGACGGCCAAATACAGCATTGAAGCCCCGCTGCTAATTGGCGCCGCTTTTGCAGGAGCAGAGCCTGGGCTGCTGCGAGCGCTCAGCGCGTTCGGAATCCCCCTTGGAATGGCCTTCCAACTGCGAGATGACATTCTGGGAGTCTTCGGCGACCCGAGCGTTACCGGCAAGCCAGCTGGTGACGATTTGCGCGAGGGAAAACGCACGGTGCTCATCGCCCTGACCAGAGAAGCGCTGCCAACCTCGGTTGGCAAAGTGGTGGATGAGCTGTTGACGGCAAAAGAGTTGGATGCCGAACAAATCGGTTTTCTTCAGCGAACGATAGTTTCAACGCAAGCTCTTGCAAAAACTGAGCGAATGATAGACGAATTGGCCAACGAGAGCCTGGCAGCTCTAGACCTGATCGACATGAACCCAAGCGCGAAGCAACAACTGCGCGAGCTAGCGCTCAAGGTCATAAACCGAGATTCTTAGAGAGCTAGAGCCTGGGCCAGTCTTCTGATTTCGGATTTTCTTCCGGCCAGTAGCGCGTTCATCGGAGTGGCTCCGAGAAGTGGCTCTTCGGTGTAAAGCCATTGGACGGCCTGTTCGAGGTTGAACCCCGAGTCGAGCAAAACCAAAACGGTTCCTCGAAGGCTTGGCAGTGGCTCACCATTGACAATTATCTCGGCAGGAATTCTAAGAGCTCCTTCGCGGCGAACCGCAATCAGGTTGTGCTCTTCGATTAGTCGTCGAACCTTTCCCATCGGAATGCCAAGAATCTCGGCTGCTTCAGGAACGGTTATCCATTTGCCCACTTGGGCCAGTGCGTCAGTCACAAGATAAGATTGCCACACGTTAGCACCTAACAGGTTTATATCTGCCACCGTGTAAACATATTTCTGTGACGATTGGTGATCCAAGCAAATGCTAGACCTTTTCGAAACTTTGATTTCGGAGGTTGAATATGTCTGATGGACCTTTGGTGGGTCGAGTTATTGGTGGGCGCTACCGCATTGAGCGACTCATCGCCAGCGGTGGCATGGCAAGCGTCTATCTGGCCGAAGACCTGAGGCTTGAACGCAACGTCGCCCTCAAAATTATTCACGCACACCTTGCCGACAACGCCTCGTTCCGAAATAAATTTATTCGCGAGGCACGCATCGCAGCCAAACTTTCTCACCCAAACCTGGTGAACATTTTCGATCAGGGCGAAGATGCCAATCTGATTTATCTAGCCATGGAGTATGTGCCCGGCATAACTTTGCGGCAGGCAATCGACCAGCATGCACCGCTCGAGGCAACCAGGGCGCTAGACATTATTGAACCCATTTTGGCCGGTCTCGCCGCCGCCCACACCGCAGGCATCCTGCATCGCGATCTGAAACCGGAAAACGTTTTTCTTTCCGACTTTGGAGCCGTGAAGCTCGGGGATTTCGGTCTCGCACGCTCGATAAGCAATCAAACTCAAACCGGTTCACTCATTGGAACCGTCGCCTACCTTTCGCCAGAGTTGGTGACGCGTGGAGAGGCCGATGCCAGAAGTGACGTTTACGCCGCCGGTATCTTGCTGTTCGAAATGTTGACAGGCCGGCAGCCCTTCCTGGGCGAACAGGCGGTGCAGGTCGCGTTTCAACATGCCAATCACCAGGTTCCCGCCCCTTCCAGCCTTCAAGATTCGATACCCTCCCTGCTCGATGAGTTGGTTCTTTGGGCAACTGCTCGCGAGCCGCAACACAGACCCGCCGATGCCGCCGCCTTTCTTAGCGCGGTTCGCCAGGCGAAACTCGACCTGAACCAAAATAAAACAATGACGATGGATACCCTTCGGCCCGGGCGCTCTGCCGACCAAACTCGAGTGCTCCTAACCGAAGGTCAAGAGCTCCAACCGGTCATTCAATCAGCCGAGATTGGCGCTGCCGGGCAAACGGAAATTTTGACCGAGTTGGAAACCAGCCAGGCACCGTGGTCGCCGCTGGAACAGCTTGGCCAGAACCGAAAGAAACGCGCTGGCGCGATAGCTTTCTTTAGCGTTATCGTGCTTTTGCTGGGCTTGGGGTCAGGCTGGTGGTTTGGTGCTGGGCCGGGTGGATTTGCGACGGTGCCCGAGTTGACCAATCGAAAGCTGGCCGCCGCCACCCCGGCGATTGCAGGCCTGACCGAGAACTTCAGAGTGATTAACGAGTTTTCCGGCAGCGTCGGTGATGGCTACATCATCAGAACCCAACCGGCCGCCGGGCAGTTCTTCTTAAAGGGCTCAAATCTTGTCATTATCGTTTCGAAGGGTCCGAGGATGTCCCTGGTTCCTCCCCTTCGCGGGCTGGATGTTAAAACTGCAACCAGCAGGCTAGCCAAAAGCAACTTTTCGGTTGGTGCAATTGCCGAGTACTTCAATGAGGCCAAGGCCGGAACAGTCTTTGACTTTCTCGGTAGCAATCTTCAACGGGTGGCAGAGTCGACACCGATCAGCCTCAAAAAGTCACTTGGCCCGCTGCCTGCTGTGACCGGCTTGAATCAAGCCACCGCGATAAACAACATCCAAAGTCAGGGTCTTACAGTCTTGACGGTTGAGAGTGAGTTCAGCGACACCGTGGCCTCCGGTCTAGCCCTTCGCCTCACGCCGCAAACCGAACCAATCGGCAAGGGTGGCAAGGTGACGCTTTGGGTCTCCAAGGGGCCAAATCTGGTGATTATGCCCAACGTGGTTGGCGAGACGCTGAGTGCGGCGCAGTCACTGCTGGAGAGCCTGCAACTCACCGTTAAAGTGAACACCGACCAACTGCGGCAAAACTGGGGAATCGTAAAGGTTCGCAGCGTGTCCGCTAACGCGGGCACCAAACTTCGAGTTCACGACACCGTTGTGATCTCTAACCTGAGATAGGGCTAGCGCCGAGCCAGCTCCTCGCTCACCAAGAAGGCAAGCTCGAGTGACTGCATGTGATTGAGCCTAGGGTCGCAAAGCGACTCGTAACGTTGCTCAAGAGTGGCTTCATCGATGTGGTCGGAGCCACCTAGACACTCGGCTACGTCGTCACCGGTTAGCTCGATGTGGATTCCTCCGGGGAAGGTTCCCGCGGCCTTGTGAACCTCAAAGAAGCCTCGAACCTCGTCCATGACATCATCGAAACGTCTTGACTTGTAGCCGTTGGCGGTGGTTATTCCGTTTCCGTGCATTGGATCGGTTATCCAGAGCGGTAGGGCTCCAGAATCGCGAACCGCCTCGACAAGCTTCGGCAGCGCCTCGCGAATCTTGGTCGCACCCATTCGGGTGATAAAGGTTAGTCGACCTGGTTCACGATTTGGATCAAGCTTTTCGATTAGCTCAAGGATGTCGGCGACCTGGGTGTTCGGGCCGATTTTTACGCCGATTGGGTTTCTGACCTTGGACAGGAAATCAACATGAGCGCCATCGATTTGACGAGTTCTCTCACCGATCCAGATGAAGTGACCCGAGGTGTCGTAGGGGGTTCCGGTTCTTGAGTCGATGCGGGTCATCGGTCTCTCGTAGTCAAAGAGCAGCGCTTCGTGACTGACATAAAACTCGGTAGCTTTTAGTTCGCTGGAGTCGACGCCAGAGGCAGCCATGAACTTTATTGCACGATCAATTTCTTTTGCCAGTGACTCGTACCTGGCGTTGGCCGGGTTATCAATGAAACCCTTGTTCCATTCGTGAACCAAACGCAAGTCGGCAAATCCACCCGTGGTGAAAGCGCGGATCAGGTTTAGAGTTGCCGCCGAGGTGTTGTAGGTCTTCAACAGACGCTCTGGGTTGTGACGGCGAGATTCGGCGGTGAAGTCATAGCCATTGACGGCGTCGCCACGGTAGGCCGGAAGAGTGATTCCCTCGCGAGTTTCCGTATCGGAAGAACGTGGCTTGGCAAACTGCCCAGCCATTCTTCCCATCTTGATTACCGGCATGGACGCGCCGTACATCAAAACCACCGCCATCTGCAAGAGTGTCTTGACGCGGTTTCTGATCTTGTCAGCGGTCGCATCGGCAAAGGTCTCGGCACAGTCGCCACCCTGCAGCAGGAATGCCCGACCAGCGGCGGCTTCGGCCAACCGCTTGCGCAAGGTGTCTACTTCGCCAGCAAAAACCAGCGGTGGCAAAACTGCGAGCTCGGCGCGCACTCGCTTGATTTCGTCCTGATCAAGCCAGGTTGGCTGTTGAGCCGCGGGCAGGTTGACATAGTTGTCAAGTCCAGCCAAAACGGTTGGGTCGGCTGCAACTACTTTGTCATTCATTTTTATCTCTTCTGCCGACCCTAGCGGGCCAGTCTTGCCTGTTTTGCTTTGACTGTCGACGCATAGGCATCGACGTATTCTTGACCGCTCAACTTCATGAGTTCGTACATGATTTCATCGGTGACCGCGCGCAAGACGATTCGATCGCCTTCCATGCCGTCAAACCGACTGAAATCCAAAGGTTTGCCCACCACTATTCCGACTCGGCGAATACGAGGCAGTCGCTTGCCAATTGGCTGAACCTTCTCGGTGTCGATCATTGCGACTGGAATCACCGGGACCTTCGCCTCAAGCACCATTCGGGCGATTCCGGTGCGACCGCGATAGAGTCTGCCGTCTGGGCTTCTTGTGCCCTCTGGGTAAATTCCAAGCATTTGACCCTGCTCTAGAACTCTGAGCCCGGTATTGAGCGAGGCTTCGGACGCCTTGCCTCCGGAACGGTCAATCGGCAGTTGCCCAGTTGATTTGAAAAACCAACGAACCAAAGCTCCCTTCACACCCTTGCCGGTGAAGTAATCACTCTTGGCAAGAAATACCACGGGTCGCCTGGACTGCAAGGGCAGGAATATGGAATCAGAGAAGGAAAGGTGGTTGGACGCTAGAATCGCAGCTCCGGTTGCCGGGATGTTGTCCATGCCTCGAACCCAAGGGCGAAACAGCACTCTGAGCAATGGTCCAAGGACAAAAGTTTTCAGCAGAAAGTATGCCAAGATTTGCATCCTTTCATTAGAAAAATCTCAATCCGACTATCAATAGTTTATCGGTTGAAGCTCAAGACCCCAGATTTGCCTAGGAAAGAGCCTTGCGAGCTAGGTCGGCGACCCCAACTAGTCCAGCGTCGTTTAGGAATCCGGCGGCTTTGATTTCCAACTCCGGCCTGAATCCCCTAGCGGGAAGGTGTTTGAGATAAGCCTCGCGAATAGGATTCAGCAGCAAATCGCCCGAGGCAGATACGCCACCGCCGATGACCACCATTTCAGGGTCAAGGATTGCCGTGAGGCTGGCGATTGCCTGCCCGATCCACGAACCCAAGTCACTTAGCAAACCAAGGGCTCCGGGATCACGTTCCAAAATGGCGGTGTAGACCTCGTTGCCGGTGAGCTCGCCCGCATCGTCCTGAAGCTGACGCAACCTTGACCCCTGAGGCAAGTTCGAGTTTGCCAATTCTTTCGCCGATTTCAACAGCGCGGTTCCGGACCCGTACGATTCGAGACAACCGTTTTGGCCACAACCGCAGGGTCTGCCATCTGGCACCACCCTCATGTGCCCCAACTCAGCCGCGATTCCGAAGCCACCGCGAAGCAGTCTCGAATCTGCGATTATCGCTCCACCGACTCCGGTTCCGATTGTGAGCATGACCATGTGTTTGGTGCCCTGCCCAACACCGAATCGGTATTCCGCCCAGCCAGCAGCGTTGGCGTCGTTTTCAATCAGAACGGGGATGTCCAGTTGAGCTTCGAGTTGAGCCTTGAGCGGCTCGTTTCTCCAGCTGAGGTTTGGGGCGTAAACAATGTTTGCCTGATCGGCATCGATGAAACCGGCGGCGGCGACTCCAGCGCCAATCACGGTGTGCCCCTCGGACATTTCGCGGATTAACTGCACCACGGTTTCGGTGAGGGCAGCACTGTCGTTGGCCGGGGTTGGCACTCGTTTCTCTCGAATGAGCTGCCCATGTTGGTCAACCAGGGCACTCGCTATTTTGGTGCCGCCGATGTCGATGCCGACTGTGAACATGTGAACCTCGTTTTATTCCGAAAAAAACTTACTTGAGAAGTTTAGTAGTCGAAACTCGGCTGCCGAATATCGATTCGGTTTCGGTTCGGGCAAATCGCGCCGAGGTTGACCGTTGAGGCAATAGAGTTACACAAATTGCCTAAGAAAGGCTCCGGTTATGAAGTCCTATGATGTCCCGCTCCTGATTGAAACGGCGTTGCACTCGAACATAACTGATTTATTGGTTGAACGAGCCGCTAAAACGCCGAATCTTGTGCTGTTTCAGGTCGAAAACGAGCCAAACGCGTGGAGTCCGGTCACCGCCGCAGAATTCCTAGAGGACGTAAAAGCCCTCGCTAAGGGCTTCATTGCATGTGGCATTCAACCAGGTCAAGCCGTTGGAATAATGAGCCGCACCAGACTCGAGTGGACCCTGGTGGATTTCGCTCTTTGGTTCGCCGGTGCAGTTTCGGTGCCGGTCTACGAATCTTCTGCTCCCGCCCAAATCGAGTGGATTCTAGGAAACTCGGATTCGGTCGCTCTCATCGTTGAGAATGGCGCAATGCGTTCCAAGTTCGACGAGGTTCGGCAATCTTTGCCACTCGTTAAGCAGGTTTGGCAACTTGACACCCTCGACTTGGCTCACCTGAAGACACTCGGCGCAGAGGTCGGTGAAGACATCTTGGAAATGAGACGTAAATCGGCCACGCTTGACGATTTGGCGACAATTATCTACACCTCGGGCACCACTGGAAAGCCAAAGGGCTGTGAACTGCTGCACCGAGGTTTCGTTGACCTATCTCGAAACGCGGTTTTGGAATTGCCGACCGTTGTAAGCGAGGGAGCGACGACCCTGTTGTTCTTGCCACTGGCACACGTATTCGCTCGATTCATCGAAGTCCTCTGCGTTCACGGCGGTGTGACCGTTGGTCACCAACCAGACGCTCGCAATATCGGTCCGGCGATGATGAGCTTCAAACCAACCTTTTTGCTGGCAGTGCCCCGGGTTTTCGAGAAGGTCTACAACTCGGCTGAGCAAAAGGCCGAGGCATCAGGCAAGGGTGACATCTTCCGCAAGGCCGCCGCAACGGCGATTGCCTATTCCAAGGCGATGGATAACCCGAGGGGCCCGGGTCTTTTGCTAAGCGTCCGTTTTAGAGTTTTCGACCTATTGGTTTACCGCAAACTGCGGGCAGCCATGGGTGGTCGAGTGAGATTTGCAGTTTCCGGAGGTGCCCCACTTGGGCCGCGCCTTGGTCACTTCTTCAGGGCAATCGGCTTGATTGTGCTCGAAGGTTATGGCCTCACCGAAACCACCGCTCCAGCCATGATTGCGCGACCGGATGCCATAAAGATTGGCAAGGTCGGGCAACTCCTTCCCGGCTGCGGCATCAAAATCAACGAAGACGGCGAAATTCTGCTTCGAGGCACCAACACTCTGCGCTCTTACTGGAGAAACCCAGAGGCAACCGCGGAGTCGTTCGAGGGCGACTGGTTTAGGACCGGCGACATCGGTGAACTCGACAGCGAGGGCTTTTTGAGCATTACCGGCAGGAAGAAAGAACTCATCGTCACCGCCGGAGGCAAGAACGTAGCTCCAGCGCCGATGGAGGATCCGCTGCGGGCAGACCCACTGATTGGTCAGGCCGTGGTTATTGGAGACCAGCAACCGTTCGTGGCGGCTCTGATTTCGCTTGACCCAGAGATGCTGCCAATCTGGTTGAAGAACCAGGGTATTGATCGGCAGGTCTCGCTCGCCGAGGCTGCCAAGTTGCCCATCGTGCTCAAGGCCGTCCAAGAAGCGGTCAACCGAGTCAACAAGAATTTCTCGCAAGCCGAGTCGATTCGGAAATTTGCGATCCTTGACGTTGAACTCACCGAAGCCAGTGGCCACATCACGCCATCGCTCAAGGTAAAGCGCAACCTAGTGATTACGGATTTCGCCGAGCAGATTCACGAGATCTACCAGCCCAGAAGCTAGAAACTAGCGCAAGAACCATTCGGAGTCACGCAGCTCTTTCATGGCGAGTTTGCGTTGCTCGGGCACTAGGCGATCTAGGTAAACAAGTCCATCTAGGTGATCGCACTCGTGTTGCAGTGCCTGAGCCATTAATCCCGTTCCGGATACTTCGATGGGATCCCCCTGCAAGTCGACGCCGACAACCCGGGCAAACGCGTACCTGGGCGTTGGATGCCAAAGCCCGGGAACCGAGAGGCAGCCCTCGGTTAGCAACGAAACCGCACCGCTCAGTTCGGCTATTTCCGGATTGATCACATACCCAATCACGCCATCGACGTGATAACTAAACGCCCTTAGGTTGACCCCGATCTGCGGGGCGGCAACGCCTGCCCGACCCGGAACCGCAGTGGTTTCCAAAAGATCTTGAACCAGGGCTGCATCTTTAGCATCAAAACGAGTTATCGGGTCAGAAATGGTCTTTAGGACGGGGTCGCCGAACAAGCGAATCTCGCGGATAGCCAATTTTTTTGGAGCCTCTGTCTTTTTTAGTTTGTTAGGCGTTTAGGCTGTCAATCACAAGAGCAGCCAGTTCTCTAGCCGCCTCGCGGGTCTGCCATTTGAGCTCATTGAACTTAATAACCGAACCGGCAGCTAGCGCAGGGTCGTAAGGGATGCGAACGACATTGCGAACCCGGGTTTTGAAGTGCTGCTCAATTTCATCGATTTTCACGAGTTGAGTGCCCTGCGTTGCTGTGTTGAGAGCCACCGTTGCATTTCTCACCAAATCTCCATAGCCATTGGCCTCAAGCCAGGTCAGCGTCTCGGAGGCCAATCTAGCCTCATCAACTGAACCACCGGAGACAACAACCAGACCGCTGGCTCGCTGCAGGGTTGGGCGCATAACCGAGTGAACTATGCCGGTGCCACAGTCGGTCAGAACCACCGAGTAGTAGCGCGCTGCCATATCGGCAACCACGTTGTAGTCACCCTCATCGAAGGCTTCGGAAAGCATCGGGTCGCTGTCGCTCGCCAAAACGTCGAGTCTTGAGGCGTCGCGCGAAACCATGCTCGAAAAATCATTGAAACCGTCGATGGATGCGGCTCGGTTCACAACATCGCGAACCGTGAACCTTGTCGATTTGCTGACTCGTTCGGCCAGAGTTCCACGGTCGGGGTTGGCATCAATGGCGATGACACGGTCTTCTCGGACCATGGCCATTGCCATTCCCAAAAGTGTGCTTACGGTGGTTTTACCGACTCCACCTTTTCGGGTGAGGATTGGGATGAATTTTGTTCCGCCTTCAAGCGCCGCGCCGATTCTCGCGTCGAGGGCTTTGCGCTCACGGGTTTTCAAAGAGTCGCCGAGGTTGACGGTGCGCAGCGTTGCGAAATAGACAAAGCGACGAATACCAGATTCGGGGGCAGGTCGATTGCGGGCCGAGGCGTCTAGGAGTCGGTCAGCGGTTAACATAGCCGCCGGTTCCGGCTGATCAAAGGTTTCTCCGCGCAGGCTGTCACGCCTCGAATAGTTCACGCGAACCGCGTTTTCGGTTGAATCAATCGAGTTTTCTGCAACCGGCGCCTCGGCTACCACCTGCATGGTTGAGGTGGCAGGAGTCACATCCACCGTTCCGGCATCGATCGCTACTTCAGCCAAAGAATGGGTGCGCTCCTGGTCAATACCAGGCTCGGCAGCGGGCCTCGGTGCTAGAAAATCGGCCGAACCGTCATCGCGTTTTTTGCTTCCGAAAGCCAAAATGCATCCTCCTCAGGACCCAGACATCACTGAACCCTTAGAGTCTAGCAAAGCGTCGATTGCCTCAACCGAAATGGGCTGGTTGAAGTTTTTATTCGATTACTAGGATGAGGTCTCCGGCGTCCACGGTTTGGGTTTTGCTAACCGCTAACCGTCGAACGATGCCAGCGACAGTAGCTGTGATGGTGGCTTCCATCTTCATCGCCTCGATGGTTGCAACTGGCTGGCCCACTTCGACACTCGCCCCGTCAACCGTTTGCAAAGTCACGACTCCGGCAAACGGTGCAGCTACCTGACCCAACTTTGCCGGGTCGGCTTTCTCTGCCTGTGCCGTGTGCACCGCGATTTTGTTGTCGCGCACGTTTATTGGACGCAGTTGACCGTTCATCGTCGCCATCACAGTTCGGAATCCCTTGGCATCCGGCGAACCAATTGCTTCAAGCCCGATGAAGAGACGAACGCCCTTGGCTATCTCAATGACGTGTTCGCGACCCTGTTCAAGACCGTAAAGGTAATCAACAGTGTCAATCTGGTCGAGATTGCCGTAGGTATCCCGAGACTTAACGAAGTCTGCCGTCGGCCCTGGGAACAGCAGACGATTTAGGGTTGCGCGGCGAGCCTTTGAATCATCGCCGACTAACAAGGCCAGATCGGAAGCGTCCACCGGGGTGATGCCAAACTTGGGGTGTTTGCCCTGAAGCACCTTGGTGCGGAAGGGTTCTGGCCAACCACCGGGCAGGTCGCCCAGTTCGCCGGCCATGAACCCGATTACCGAATCCGGAACATCATAGTTCTGTGGGTTTTCGGCAAAGTCGGCAGGATCGGCGTTCACCGCAACCAGGTGCAGGGCGAGATCGCCAACCACCTTTGAAGACGGGGTCACCTTGGTTGGTCGCCCAAGAATTTGGCTGGCTGCCGCGTACATGTCTTCGACTCGCTCGAAGTGGTCACCCAGCCCAAGCGCGATGGCCTGCTGTCTTAGGTTGGATAACTGTCCACCCGGAATCTCATGCTTATAAACGCGACCGGTCGGGCCAGGGAGACCAGACTCGAAAGGCGCGTAGACCTTGCGAACCGCCTCCCAGTAAGGTTCTAGCTCGGCAACGGCACTGAGTTTGATTAGGGTGTCGCGCTCGGTGTGCGCCAAGGCGGCAACCAGAGCAGAGGCCGAAGGTTGGCTCGTGGTTCCGGCAACCGGAGCACTCGCTACGTCAACCGCATCCACCCCGGCGTTGATAGCCGCCATTAGGGTTGCCAGCTGACCACCAGCGGTGTCGTGGGTGTGCAGGTGAACCGGAAGGTCAAATCGCGCCCGCAGCGCTGTCACAAGCTTTTCGGCGGCCGCTGGTCGCAACAATCCGGCCATATCTTTGATGGCTAGGATGTGCGCACCGGCGTCAACAATCTGTTGCGCGAGCTCGAGGTAGTAGTCGAGCGTGTATAGAGTTTCGGCCGGGTCAAGCAAATCGGCCGTGTAGCAAATGGCGACTTCAGCCACGGCAGTTTTAGTTGCCAGGACAGCCCTAATGGCAGGAAGCATTTGATTGACATCGTTGAGTGCGTCGAAGATCCGGAAGATGTCGACACCTGTGGCGGCGGCCTCGGTCACAAAGGCCTCGGTCACCTCGTCAGGATACGGAGTGTAGCCAACGGTATTTCTGCCTCTGAGCAACATTTGAATGCACAGGTTTGGCATTGCGGCCCGCAAAGCGGCTAGGCGATCCCAAGGGTCCTCCCCCAAGAAACGCAGGGCAACGTCATAAGTTGCGCCACCCCAAGCCTCAACCGATAACAGTTGCGGGGTTAGCCGTGCAACGTATGGTGCAACCTGCACCAGGTCGCGCCCGCGCACCCTGGTTGCTAGGAGCGACTGGTGAGCGTCACGAAAACTGGTGTCGGTCACTGCAACCGGAATTTGTGCCCGCAGTTGAGCCGCAAACGCTGTTGGGCCAACTTCCAGAAGCAATTGCCTTGAACCCGCCGGGGCCGATTGAGTGATGTCAAGCTTGGGCAACTTCATCGACGGGGTTAGGTGCCCAGACCTTGGGCCGTACGGTTGATTCACCGTTACGTTTGCCAACCAAGCCAATATTTTGGTGCCACGGTCTTGAGAGGGCCTTGAGGTGAACAGCTGTGGTCGCTCGTCGATGAACGAGGTGCTTAGGTCGCCGCTGGCGAAGGTTGGGTCTGCCAACACCGCTTGCAAAAAGGATATGTTGGTCGAAACGCCGCGGATTCGGAATTCCGCGAGCGCACGCTTTGAACGTGACACCGCAGAGGCAAAGTCTCGACCCTTAGCGATAACCTTCACTAGCATCGAGTCGAAGTAGGGGCTCACTTCTGATCCCGCACTCACGGTTCCACCGTCGAGTCGGATGCCAGCTCCACCGGGTGAACGGTAGGTGGTGATTTTGCCCGTGTCAGGGCGAAAATTGGCCGCTGGATCCTCGGTTGTGATTCGACACTGCAGGGCAAAGCCGTGCATTTGAATCTTGTCCTGCGTCAAACCCAAATCCACAAGGGATTCCCCGGCAGCGATTCTCATCTGGCTCTGGACTAGGTCAACGTCCGTAATTTCTTCGGTGACGGTGTGCTCAACCTGAATTCGAGGGTTCATCTCGATAAACACGTGTTTTCCGGCGTTTGGGCCCACCGTGTCAATCAGGAACTCAACGGTCCCGGCATTGATGTAACCGATCTCTTTGGCAAACGCGACTGCGTCACGGTAGAGATCCTGGCGCAGCTTCTCATCAATCAGCGGTGCCGGGGCTATTTCAACAACCTTTTGATTTCTTCGTTGAATTGAACAGTCTCGCTCGAAAAGGTGAGAAATCCCGCCTTGTCCGTCGGCCAATATTTGAACTTCGATGTGGCGCGGTCGCAGGACCGCCTGCTCTAAGAAGACTCTTGCGTCGCCAAAGGCGCTTTCCGCCTCGCGCATTGCTTCACCCAGAGCGCCGGCAAGGTCTTTCGCCTCGGCGACTCGGCGCATGCCACGTCCACCGCCTCCGGCTACTGCTTTCACGAATAGTGGAAACCCGATCTTTTCGGCTGCCGGTATCAGGACTGCTGGGTCGGCTGACTGGATTGAGGACTGCAAGACAGGAACACCCGCGCGCATGGCGGCTTCTTTGGCGTTTACCTTATTTCCGGCTAACTCGAGCACATCGGAGCATGGCCCGATAAAGGCAATGCCATTGGCCTTGGCGGCCTCTGCCAACTCGGGGTTTTCGGACAAGAAACCGTATCCCGGATAAATGGCGTCGGCACCAGACTCTTTGGCCACCCGAATGATCTCTGCAACATCAAGGTAAGCCCGCACCGGATGACCCTCGACGCCGATTTGGTAGGCCTCGTCGGCCTTGAGTCGGTGGGTGGAGTTTCTATCTTCATAAGGAAAAACGGCAACCGTGGACGCCCCAAGCTCATACGCGGCTCTAAAAGCACGAACGGCAATTTCACCGCGGTTTGCGACCAGGATTTTTTTAAACATAGATTCCTCAGGCATTTCTCGGTGTAGCACTTGCTTCAAATAAAAAGGTAGCCTATTCAGGTGCATGTTCTAAGCGTTAGCTCCCTAAAGGGAGGAGTCGGCAAGACCACGGTCGCCCTGGGGTTAGCCTCCGCTGCGTTTGCTCGCGGGCTACGAACGCTTGTCGTAGACCTCGACCCGCAGTGTGACGCAACCACTGGATTAGGCGCTATTGGGGTATTCCGCGAAACCGTTGCCGATGTCCTACAGTCACCCAAACACAACGTTGTGCATAGGGCTATCGTAGCCTCTCCATGGGCTCAGGCACGCTCAGGAAACATAGATGTAATGGTTGGCAGCAGAAGCGTTTCCGTCTTTGACACTCCACAGCCGGCGCTGCGTGAAGTTTGGAAGCTTGAGGAAGCTCTGAGCAGAGTCGAAAACGAATACGATTTGGTGATCATCGACACCCCACCATCACTCAACGGCTTGACCAGAACGGCCTGGGTTTGCAGCGACCGAGTGTTGCTCGTGACCGAGCCCTCGATTTACTCGGTGGTCGCCTCGCAGCGAGCCATGTCTGCAATCGAGGAAATTCGCAGGCGGCTAAACACTCGCCTGGACCAGGCTGGCTTGCTGGTTAATCGTTTTCAGGAACAAAATCGCGAACACCTTTACCGGGTGGCCGAACTTCAATCTCTCTTCGGCGGAAAACTCTTCAACGAAAGAATTCCGGAACGCGCAACCATGCAGCAGGTGCAGGGCGCTGCACGACCTATCCATAGTTGGCCAGGTGACACCGCGGCCGCCTTGGCCCTACAGTTTGATTCGGTGCTCAATCGAATTGAGGGATCGTTTGCGTCAGAGACCCGACGAGACCGTAAAAACGAGAAAAACGAAGCGCGCAACCACCGCGTTATGCGAGGTCAGAATTTGGATCAGGTTCTAGCCTTGGAATCGGCAGACGAGAAAATTTAGAACTAAACCGCTTTGCGGTTGAGTCTGCGGGCCGAAAGTTCATCGACGTCATCGACCGAACTGGCGTGAATGTTAATGAGGCTGGCTTCGACTTCGGCGAGAACTCGACCAACTGCGATTCCGAACACGCCTTGGCCGCGGCCCAACAAGTCAATGACCTCGTCTTGAGTCGTGCAGAGATAAACCCTGGAACCGTCTGACATGAGCGTGATTCTTGCCAAATCGTTGATTCCTGAGATTCGCAGCTGCTCAACGGCGGTTCTGATTTGCTGCAGGGAAACTCCGGTGTCAAGCAATCGCTTCACGAGCTTTAGAACCAAGATGTCTCTGAAGGAATAAAGCCGCTGCGAACCAGAACCGGCGGCACCGCGAACGCTTGGCTGAACTAAACCGGTTCGATCCCAATAATCGAGTTGGCGATAGCTGATTCCAACCGCCGAAGCAGCCGCTGTACCGCGATAGCCGACCTTTGGGTCGAGCGATGGCAGACCATCGGTAAAGAGCATGTCTTGGGAGTATTCAACCGGGTCGCCGGATTCAGTTTGTGACATCTCGGCTCCTTTCAGGTTCAACCTCAGGTTTAATTGTTGTGCGCTTTGCCGGTTATCCGCCGTTACCCGACGCATTCGGCGTGTCGCGGTTAATTTCTCTAGAAAACACGGACTTTTGCAGCCGCCTAGTTAACTAAAGAATAGGACTCAGGAGTCAATCTTGGAAATTACTGACCGAACCAGCTCAGATTGGATTGTCGCAAAATGGCTTTGAATCTCAAGTGCGTAGTGTGCGGCTCTTGAGCGACTGGCCGAATCGGATTTGGCTAAAACTGGCGCTATGACACCCTCGATGATGCCAATCTCCCGATCGGCAGAAGCCTTTACCCCTCGAAGGTGCCTCGGAGCGATTCCGAAACGTTGAAGCTGAACCAGAGCCCTGGCTATTTCGACCTGGGCGGCATCAAAGGGATGCTGACCTAGGATCGACATTTCTTGGGCCTCGCTTAGCAGAGAATCAGAAATGGCAGTCTCTGCCATTAGTTCGACAACGCTCAAACGATTGCCCCTACCGAGCAAAAATTTTTGAGTCTCGGTCGCTGCACCGGGAAGCTCGGGGGTAAGCCCGGCATCTAGATCAGACAGGTAGGAGCCGATAACTTTTAGAGGCCAATACCGGTCGCGCTGCAATTCCAAAATCACCCGAACCCGATCAATGTCTTGCTCGGTGAATTTTCGGTACCCGGAACTTGTCCGCTGCGGATGCACCAGTCCCTGATCTTCGAAGAACCGAAGCTTGGACGGGGTTAAGTCCGGGAACGCCTCTTCAAGTCTGGTGAGAACTTGACCGATGGTGAATAACTTGGAAGACCTAGAGTTAAAAAATTGCGGCGCGACAGATGTTCCCATCGACTAAACGGCCTTTGGGATGTCGTGACGAGAAGCAAAAAAAGCTAGGCGGAACTTGCCGATCTGAACCTCTGCGCCATTTTCAAGCATCGCGGTATCGATTCGAACTCCGTCGAAATAAGTGCCGTTCAAAGATGCCAGATCTCGAAGTTCAAAAGCGGTTCCATGTCTGTGAAACTCTGCGTGCCGGCGAGAAACCGTGACATCGTCTAAGAATATGTCGGCGTTGGGATGGCGGCCAACAGTTGTGACGTCTTGGTCAAGCAAAAAACGCGAACCAAGGTCGCCACCACGAGTCACTATCAACAGGGCCGAACCGCTTGGCAAGGCATTAATCGCAGACTGTTCCTCAGGCGACAGTTGCGAAACCTGATCCGCAACTAAATCCTCAGGAAACCTTTGGGTGGTCTGAACGTCGCTCGAAGAATCGACACCGTTATCCATAGTTAAAAATCACTCCCTAGAAACTAGCCTAAGACATTAGACATATTGGTCTTGACGACCTGAAAAACCTGTTTTACGTACACCACGCCAGCCCACCAGTACAGACCGACTCCCCACAGTGCAAAAGCCCAGGCGAGAGGCAAAATAACCAGCTCAGCACCCTTCCACAAGTCTGCCATGAGAAGCAGGGGAAATGAATAGAGAAGGGCAAAAGTTCCTGCTTTTCCTAAGTAGTGCACAGGTAGCGGACCGAAGCCGTGGGTTGCCAAGACCGGATAAACCAGCAGCAGCATAACGTCGCGCGACACCACAATGATCATGAGCCAAAACGGGATGTGCCCGGTGGCGGACAGCCCAACCAGCGTTGCGAAAATGTACAACCGATCGGCGGCTGGGTCGAGCAACTGGCCCAGCCTCGTGGTTTGATTTAGTTTTCTGGCCAAGAAACCATCGAGGAAGTCGGTGAGCCCTGAAAAGGCCAAAACGATGATCGACCACAGTTGATTGTTAGACAGCAACAGCAGGAGAAAAACCGGGACCAGTGCAAGGCGCAAGGCGCTGAGCAGGTTTGGCAAGGTCTTCAGTTGCTGCAGCATTGAGGCTGTCGTTGGCTGTGGCATGTTTTTGATTTTAGACGCTATCTGATTGAACTGAAAGAGCTATCCGGAAACCCAAACTGCAACATCTGACCCGCCCTAGGAAGTTACTGTCTTGCGGCACTCCTTCTGCGCTAAACGATCCTGGATTCCTCAACCGAGTCCATCAGGCGCGCGTCCGATTTCTCAGCCAGGAAGCCGATATCGTATCGATCGACACGGGTGTCGGCGAACGCGAAATCTGCCGAAAGCCGAATGCCTCCAGCCTCTTCACTGACGAGTTCGGAAATTGCGCTTCGCAATTTGTTTTCGAGAAGCTTCGTGGAGTCGAGGCAGTCGGTCACCGAAAGCACTTGGAAATGCCCTTTGTCGCCCCTGCCGAGAAGCGCGGTTGCTGGCAGCACCTTGCGCATGGCAACGGTGCAATCTTCGAGGGTTGAATCCCCCGCGGATCTGCCGAATACCTCGTTTATTTCCCTGATGTTTTTTACCTGCACCGAGAGCAAGGCCATGCCGGTTTCCAGTTGTTCTGCCCTGCCAAGCTGGTCTTTTGCGAGGTGCAGAAAATCTTCACGGTTGAGCACGAGGCCGCCTCGGGTAGCTGGCTTCTGGGCCTTGAGTGGGTTGGCATTCGAAACGAGGCAGGCAATCGAAATGATTGAAATCAGCCCGAGCGCACCCGTGACGCTCAGGACAACGGGCTGGCTTACGGCCGCAACCATTCCGGAGTCGGATTCAAAAGTATCCAAGACAGCGCGGAGGTTCAGGGCAAAGCTAACCAAGAGCGCCAATGTCAGCGCGCTGGTCACAATCATTACAAACCCTAGGGCCCGGCCATAAAAATTGCTTTTCATTAGGCCTTGAAAAGACTCCCTGCCAGCTAGCGCGGCAAGAATAGCAACCGCAAGCAATGCGAAGACCGGGCTCTCAAGTATGGGAAAAATCAGACCCAAAACTAAAATGAGGGCGGAAATGCCTGCGAGCGCCAGGACTCGACCAACCGGAGCCGATTTGGAGTTTTCGGTGCGAAAACCCAACCAAACCGAACCGGTCGCCAGAATGGCGAAGGTCAACGAAACTACGCTGCCCAAATTTGCGTTACCAACCCCGAGGAAACCAAAATTCTGTGCGGTCCAGAGACCAAAAACCAAAACCAAACTGGAATTCCAATACTTAGCCGATGGTCTCGACTTGGCAAGCGCATTTGCACCGATCACTAGGGCACCGGCGGCAACGATGGCCACTCCCCTGAGCAACTGAACGGTCTCGATTGTTGGTAAAGCAATAGACATGATTTAGCCCCTTTACGCTGTTGGCATCTTAGTAAACAGATTAGCGCTTGGATTGGTCACCTGAAAACGACACACGGCGCTGGTTCCTCGACCGCCAACCGACTCGAGATGCAAGTCACCGCCGTGCAGTCGCATGATTTCCCGGCTAATACTCAGGCCAAGTCCCGTTCCGTGAATGCTCGTTCCTCGGACGGACTTGGCTCGATAGAAACGCTTGAACAGATTCACCTGTTCCGCCTCTGCTATTCCCATGCCGCTATCGGTAACCCTGACCTCAACCGATGACGTCGGAACCTGCCCAGCCGATTGGGTCGGTCGTGTGACATTTACCGTCACTCGAATCGAACCGTTGTCCTTGTTGTACTTGACCGCGTTGGATAAAAGGTTGTCGAATACCTGACGAATCCTGATTGGATCTACCTTCATGAACAGCGGATCGACGTCGGCCAACTCGATATCGATATTTCGTTGCGCTGCCGAAGGGGCGATGTCTTCTACTGCGTGAATGAGCACCTCGGATAGATTGTGCCAATCTAGCTTTGCAAGACCTAAGCGCCTGTCGTCTTCGACCCGAACCAGCAACCCTTCGATGAGCTTCATGATGCGTTCTGAGTTAAAAGTTGCAATTTCAAGTTGTTTTCTGGTGCCAGCGGAAAGCGTGTCGTCATCCAGAGCCAAATCTAGAAAACCAAGAACCGCTGTGAGCGGGTTACGTATTTCATGAGAAATTGAAGTCATGAGGTCTTCGCGGCTCTGAATAGAAGTCATCTCATCGGTAATGTCCGTTGCCACCACGATGCCACCGTCTGGATTACTGTTTTCGTCCACGAAGCCTAGAACGTTGAGCAAAATCGCCATCTGCGGCTTGGTTCCATCACCAATCCACGCCACTTCACGCTCCAGGCGATCCCCGCTTAGCGCCCGGTGGTAGGGGCGCTCGTCAGTCTCATACTCGGTGACTCCATCGCTCTTGAAAAGCTGAGGTGGCACCTCCATTTCTGGAATCACCCCGAAGTGGTTCACTAGTCGCCTATGAGCGGCATTAGAGAAAATGGTCTTGCCGGTCTTGTCTACTCGCAAGATGGCGACATCCACGGAATTTAGAACGACGTCCAAGAGTTCCTGCTGTCGACGTTCTCGAAGCAAAACCTCGTCAAGCAACTCAAGTTGCCCCCGCATAAGAACATTTCGAGCATTAACCTTTTTCGCACTCTGATTTGAAACGGAAGCGACAACGATGAGCACTGCTGAAACAAGAGCAAAATTTGTAATCTCCGCCTGATTCAGCGGTTTGCCATGCGCCCAAGCGAGAGAGACTAGAAAAACGAGGGGGCTAGCGGCGAGTAGCATGGATGCTCTGAAAGATGCCAGCGATGACATCCAGCTGATGGGAATGAAGAACAGAAGGGTATAAACACTTCCGCCGTCGTGGGAGCTCATGAGCGCTATTCCCAAAATGTCAGACATTGGCAGCAGGATTAGCAGCTTTGGAGACGGCGAAACGGGTTCGAGGGAGGCCACACCCGCGGCGACAAAAATCACGATTACCCCAACGAAAAAGAAATTATCGTTGAAGACCTGTGGCGTCAGAACAAAGGTGAGAAGCGCTGACACTGCGACGCTTATTGTGATTGGCAACTGACGAGTCAGCGGTGAAACGTCGGTTTCCTGCGAAAAGGTCAGATGCCTTTCGTTGGTGTGACCGGAGTTGGAATCAGCCCGTGGCGTGGCAAAGCGACTAGCTCGAAAATCGCCGGGTTTACGCCCCCACATTGCTTTCACCCACCACCGAATGGACCGAAACGAAACTTATCACTGCGTTATAGCGACCGTAATCTGATCGTTGGTGGTTTGTTTGACGTACTTGCCGGTACCAACACCGGTTTCGATCAGCACTTCAAAGGCAAAACTCAAAGTCACACTGGTGGCCGTTTTGTCGATTGGTGGAATCTGAAAAACCTGGCTGTAGCTGTAAGGCCTGGTGATCAAGTAGCCGGGCTTTACAGAACTGGTATCGCTCCTGAGCTGAGGCGACTCAATCGTTCCGAACGGGCCGTAAACCACGGTGTCCATCGATGCCTGTTTTAGAAACACGTTTCTCTTTGAGCCATGGGCCGCGACTCCCGCAATTGAGAAGGTCAGTGGCTTGCTGATTCCGGCTTTCCATTTGTCCATTCGAAGCGTCGACCAGTAGGTGACGGTCAGTTTCGCGTCACCGGCAATGAGTTTGTGAACCGCCGAACCCGAACGAAGGTCGTTTTTGAGATTTGCTGACAACTCACCGGTTTTGGTGAGGTCCTTGAGACCTGAAACGCCCAGTGTTGTGCAGCCGACCAAGGCCAGTGATGCGAGCGAGACTAGGGCTATGAGTCGGACGTAAACTGGGATCCGTGAACCTGACATTGCGCCTCCGATAAGGAAAAATTCGTCGATTTCAAATGCAAAAACCTGTACCACTCTATCGCGATGGCACTTAGCAGCAAAAACGGTCAAAATCTCTGGGAAAAACTTATGGAAAACCTCAGGAAAAACCTAGTATTCGCTGTGAATCGTCTGGAAGCATTGATTTTATGAATAAAAACGACAAAAATTTCCGAGGCCCTTCCAAGGCCACGCCTGTACAGTCGGCGTTTGACGACACTTTCCACGACATGATTGATGAGCTTCCAACCATGCGTTCCTCGATTGGCTGTGTAATCCCGGCCTACAACGAGGCGGATTCAATCGGCGAGGTGCTCGACTCACTTTTGAGCCAGACTCGCCTGCCAGACGTCATTCACGTTGTCGTCAACAACACCACTGACAACACTGCCAAGGTTGCAAGCCACTTCGCTGGCTCACACTCCCGCACCTGGGACGGCGTAACCCAAAACACACAGATTTTCGTGCACGACATCGGTCGCAACCCGGACAAAAAGGTTGGAGCCCTAAACTACGGCTTCTCGCTCGTTGAGGCCTGCGACTACATGCTTGGTGTTGACGGCGACACGACCGCTCAGCCAAATGCAATCGAGTTGCTAGAAGCTGAAATTGCTTCGGACTCCCGCATCGGCGGCATCTCGGCGATTTACACCATCGACGACGCCAAGCGATCCGGCCCGCTTGAGAACTTCCTGATTTCTGGTCAGCGCGCACAGTTCGCCGCCTTCAACATGCAGAACATGCTCCGCGGTCGCAACATGGCCGTACTCGGTGGTCAGTACTCAATCTTCTCGATCAAGGCTCTGCGCGAAGTTATGGCCGAAAACCGACAGAACTCACCTTGGGTTCGTGACAGCGAAGTTGAAGACTCACTGTTGTCATTGCAAATCAAGAACGCCGGATTCCTTACCAAGATCAGCGCGACTTCCCGAGCATTCGTGGGCGGTATGACAAGCCTTCGTGGTCTTGACGCTCAGCAGGTCAAGTGGAACGCTGGAGCGATTGAGCTCATGTGGCCTGGTCAGCGAGGCGACACTAAGGGTATGCCATTCCACCCGAACCTTCGTTTGCGTTGGACTGAGAACGTTTCGATGTTGGTAAACGTAATCACACGCCTCTTGTTCGTTCTGCTTCTCGCAGGTGCTCTTTCGAACAAGACCTTCGTCTTCTCACCAATCTGGCTGATCCCACCATTCGTTGCAACAGTCCTGAACATTAAGACTGCAATGTCGATGAAGGCTCGCACCTGGCGCGACCTAGGCTACGCCTACTCAGTATTTCTCCCTGAGATTTACATGTGGGTTCGCATGGGCCACTTTGTTCGCGCCTGGGGCCGATTCGCCAAGAACTCACAGACCGACAGCTGGGCCGAACAGGCAAAGGCTGAGGGTGGGTCAGGAAACGCGTTCCTCAGCCCACTAGTTGGAACCGTGGTTTTCTTTGCGGCACTAGCGTTGCTCTGGACCCAGTTGTCCCTCAAGACCCAGACCCTTATCTTGGACATCGGTTGGCCAATCCTAGGTTGGACCGCCGCAGTTCAGACCCTATTCATGCTCCGCAGAGTGTTGAAGTCTCACCGAGGCTTCCGCGTCTAAACAGCTTTCACCCAAAAACACGGTCCCCTCTGGGGTCCGTGTTTTTTTGTGCCTGAGGACTCCCTGTGAAGTCGCGACGCTGTGGCGGCAAGGCCCATCACGATTGCAAAGAAGAATCAACGCCCTCTAAAATGCCGTGCACTCAAGCCCAAATCAGGACATAAAAAAACCGGTCAGGCTGATTGCCTGACCGGTTTTTAAACACCTACTACTGGGCTGGAGCCAAACGGTATCCAACGCCACGGACGGTTTCAATCCAACGAGGAGTGTTGAGGCCGTCTCCGAGCTTACGACGCAGGTTGCTGATGTGGGTCTCTACAGCGCGTTTGTCAGACTCGTTCACAAAGTACGCGGTGACGTAGCTTTCGCCACGAAGCAAAAGCGCTAGGTCGGCCTTGCTGCGAACACGACGGTTTGACTCGATCAGTGAAGCTAGAAGGTCAAACTCGGTTCGCGTCAAATCGATCTCAACGTCGTCTACCTCAACAAGACGCATTGAAGGCATCAAGCGAAGACCATTGTGCGTCAACCAGTTCTCGCCGGCTTCGGTCGGGGCGGCAACCGGTGGGGTTGGGGCCGCGGCCACAGTTGGCTTTGGTGCGGCTGCACTGGCTGGTCGCGCCGCGGCACGGGCCGGGGCGGCTAGTTGATCGGATTTCTGAATGTTTGAGCGGCTAGCAACAGCGTCCATTTCGGCAGGCGTCATAGTGGCGGTTGTGCTCGGGCCACGTGCATCCAAGCGCTCGAGCACTCTGGTGTCAGACGATGCGTCATCCGAACGCAGTTCGCGGAAGCCATTGGTTAGCTTCATCGACACAGGACGTCGCAGAACGGCATCGATTCGCGCACGAAGTTCGCGAGGTCGGAATGGCTTAGTGATGTAATCATCGGCACCGGCTTCTAAGCCTTGGATGGTGTCAATCTCTTCATCGCGAGCGGTCAGCATGAAAATGTAGCTCGAGCTGAATGATCTAATTCGCTTTGCTACTTCAAAGCCGTCCATTCCAGGCATGCTCACATCAAGTGTGGTTATGAGCGGAGAATGTTCCTTAACGGCCATGATTCCCTCGATACCCGACTTGGTGGCAATCGTGTGAAAGCCTGCCTGCACGAGAATTACCTCGAGCAAATCGCGAATGTCATCTTCGTCTTCAATGATTACCGCTACACGCGGTTCCTCGGCTGAATAGTTCATTTTTTCTCCATATCCATCTGTGCTACTACTTACACCTACTGGCTACCTAAATCGGCTACCAGTTTGAATCTAAAATCAGTTGCTCGGCTCTGGCCTCCCACCAAGCTCCAGCGACTGGACCACCGTTACAGTAGCCATCGCTTTCCCCAGGAGGTTTAATCCATAGCCGCGCATCCTCTGCGCCACCTTTGGAGTTGACCAACGTGGTTTGACCAAGCTTTCTACCCTCAGGATTGCACCAAATCCCGTTCGACCCCCCACCATTTCTTGAGGTGTCAATCACGTAGTGCGAACCGCCGGTTAGTGCGGAAACCTGTTCGGCAAATCTTTGTTCTCTTGAAGTTGAGTTGTAGTTAGCAACGTTTGTAAAGAAACCCTGAACCCGTTGCACACCTGCTTGATTCAAAAGATTAGAAATTTTTTCGGGCTCAAGCCATTCAGAGTGCCCAGCATCAATATACAGGATTGCCTGAGTCTTAGCAAAAGCCTCGATCCCACTCCGAATCTCAGACAGACGCTCAGCCTCGTTGTTGCAGGTTTCGGTGAGAGCAAGAGAATCCGGTTCCAGAATAATTACTGCTTGACTGTTGGTCACAGCTGAGGCAATGTTTGCAATCCATCGCGGATAGTCGTGGCGGGAAA
The DNA here is from genome assembly GCA_947378555.1 of Microbacteriaceae bacterium. Taxonomy (GTDB): domain Bacteria; phylum Actinomycetota; class Actinomycetes; order Actinomycetales; family Microbacteriaceae; genus Rhodoluna. Next base: position 16,387 of record CANCKM010000003.1, on the reverse strand, counting down.
GCCCTCCCCCAGACTCGCTTCCGCAGTCGCGATTTGGGATTCCATACACGACAAAAATTGGGGTCCTCTTGAGTCGAGCAGCCGAATGCACAAATCTTGAGACAGTTTCATGAACCGTCCTTATGCTGTATTTCTCGGGGGTTAGCCAAATCCCGGAAGGTTGAGCTGCGAGTTTTTTAAAACCTGTGGTCGCTGCGTAACTCGACCACTCGTTGACCGCCTCAGCCGCCTTGGCCGCCTCCGAAAATGGGTTTACAAAGAAGGTCTTGGATCTCAGCGGATTGCCTGATAGCAGGTCTGCCAGCGGTCCCGTGCAACCGGAAGTTGACACTCCTACGGCTAGGGCTAAAACACAGGAAGCGATAACTGTGGCTATGCGTCTTTCACCCCGGTGGCTCGGCTGGATTCTGAGGATTTTAGACACCGCTAAAGTTTAGCAACAGGTAAAAGTTTCAACTAATTACTCTGTGTGCTAATACTCGAATCGACACCCGGCCTTGCTTTCTCAAGAGCGAAATCGTGCCCTCTCAAGAGCGCAACCGTTAGTGATGCTAGGCAGTTGCTGTCAGGAAGGCAAGCGGGGCGTCAAAGCCAACGGTCGCGAAGAACCCAAAAACAATCAGGGCGCAGGTGATCAGGAAAGCTCTAGGCAGCGACAGTTGGCCACTCCTGTTAGGTTCCCTTGGTTTTCTGAGTTTCGGCTTGCGCTGCAACCAATCGGGGATTGAGATATTTGGGTAGAGCAGTGTGAGAAATCCCCAAGCCAGCGGAACGGCCAAGTAGGTGTAGGAAACTAAGACAGCAGCCGTGGCCCAGTATTCCTTCCAGCCATACACGGCAATGTCATAGGTCATTGCGACGGAGGGAACCAGGACGTTCACAGCAAGCACGGTAAGCCCAACCTTGGCTATTGACCTGGCTAGCGGGTTCTTTTTTCCAACCACACCGGTCGGCACCCAGCCGGCCGTTATACCCAGAATCTTGTGCCAGATTGCTAGCGCGTGAGACAGGCTGTAAGCAATTTGCACTCGCATCACCTCAAAGCGCCAGGGCAACCTTGAGGCCCTTGGAATCAAGACGAAGTACGTAAAGAAACCAGGTAAAAAGTAGAGAACGTACGAAGCTCTAACCGCAGTTGGGTCAAACAGTAACAGATAAACAATTGGAAAGTGCAGTAGCAGCACGTTTACCGCGGTGCTGATGTAGTAGCTGAAGCCAGACCAGAAACACGCCGCCTGCCAAACGCTGAGGGGGAAAATCTGGGCAGTTCCGCTCTTCAGCAAAGTCATGGAACCGTTGGCCCATCTGTACTGCTGGTTCAGGAAGCCACTGAGGTCGTCCGGGCATAGTCCCCTAGAAATCAGGATCGGAACGTACTTTGTCTCAAAACCAGCTCGCATCAGGGCGAGTCCAGTGTGAACATCTTCGCTGTGTTCAATCTGAGCGAAACCGCCGATTTCATCCAGCGCTGTTCTGCGATAGAGAGCACATGAGCCAACGCACACTGCGCCACCCAGACGATCGCGCGATGGCTGCACCCAGCGATAGAAGAGTTCCTGGGTGGCTCCTGCGGTTCGCTCGAGCCAACTCATGTGAGGTTTGACATCAAAGAACTGCGGGGTTTGCACGATGCCCACTTTTTCATCCACCATGTAGGGAACGGTGTGTTCAAGAAAATCAACCCTTGGGCAAAAATCAGCGTCGAAGATGACAATGAATTCCGCCGTCGTTGTCGAGAATGCATTCTTGAGGTTTCCCGCCTTTTTCATCTCGCCGCGATTTGAGCGGACTATGTACTCGAAACCGAATTCTTGAGCCAGGAGTTTTACCTCCGGCTGGTCAGCGTCGTCTAAAACCCAAACCTTGAGGTTGCCACCCCACTCCATCTTGGAGGTGTAATAGAACGTGTTTCGAAGCACCGAGAGGTCCTCCGCGCAACAGGGCAAGTACACGTCGACATCCGCATAAGTTTTGTCAGCTCGATCCTTCCAGCTGGCCACGGTTTTCTCGTGACTCTGACGGGAAACTTTCCTGCCGTTGAACCCTGTAAAGAGATGCAAAACTGAGGAAACTACATTGACGCCCAACAGAATAAAAAAGACAAAAAGCCATGGCGAGTTCCTTGAAAACTCAATCATGCTCACGGAGGCGATGATAAAGGAAAGTGACATTGCGATTTGAACTTCACGTCGTTGACGACCGAGGTACCACCAAAGCTCAAAATCGTTTGGCGGGGTTGGAAGTTCCGGTATCGAAACTCTAGGTTCCGTTTTCGCTTCTGGTTTCTGTAGCGTAAGAGTCACTGGAGATTCACCCCTCGGCAAAGACTAGGGCAACTATCTTAATAAGTTGCGCACAAGTACTAATTCTAGAGATGTTTTTGCACGTTTGTCCCGAGATATCCTCAGGGTTAGTGAAAGATGCAAAAAAACCGTCGGGCTAACAGGATTTGAACCTGCGACCCCTTGACCCCCAGTCAAGTGCGCTACCAAGCTGCGCTATAGCCCGCTGTCTCATTGCCTCTCGGCAACTAAGAAAGAATACCCTGCCTGCCTCCTCAGTTCAAAACGACCTAGGTGCGCTTGCGCTTCTCACGGATGCGCATTCCAACCTCAATCGGCGTGCCTTCAAAACCATAGGTTTCTCGCAGGCGACGCTGAATGAACCGACGGTAGCCCGGATCCAAGAAGCCGGTGGTAAAGAGCACGAACTTTGGAGGGCGGCTGCTTGCCTGGGTAGCGAATAGGATTCGGGGTTGCTTTCCGCCACGCACTGGGTGCGGGGTTTCCATCGTCAACTCTTGGATAAACGCGTTTAGTTTTCCGGTGGCGATTCGCTGATCCCATGAATCAAGGGCAATTTCTAGCGCGGGAACCAACTTCTCAAGGTGGCGACCCGTCTTGGCCGAAATGTTGACCCTCGGAGCCCAGTCGACGTGGGCAAGATCCTGCTCAATTTCACGCTCTAGGTATCGACGTCTTTCGTCATCGAGCTCGTCCCACTTGTTAAAAGCCAGAACCAAGGCCCGGCCAGATTCAAGAACCATGTCGACAATCCGAATATCGGCTTCGCTGATCGGTTGTGTGACGTCGAAGAGAACAACTGCCACCTCGGCGCGCTCAAGAGCGGCTGCGGTGCGAAGCGAAGCGTAAAAGTCTGCTCCCTGAGCCAGGTGGACACGGCGGCGGATGCCGGCAGTGTCGACGAATCGCCATACCTTGCCACCCAACTCAACCTGTTCATCAATAGGATCGCGAGTGGTTCCAGCAAGTTCGTTCACCACTGCACGCTCTGATCCAACGGCGCGGTTCAAAAGTGAGGATTTACCAACATTTGGTCGGCCAATGAGTGCTACCCGGCGAGGACCACCGAACTCTTCCTTGGCTACCGCCGAGATTGCTGGCAACACCTTCATTGCGGCATCAAGCAAGTCGGCAACACCTCGCCCGTGCAAAGCAGAAACCGGCATGGGTTCGCCCAACCCCAAGGCCCAGAGCGATGCAGCCTCTGGCTCTTGGCGCAGGTCATCAATTTTATTTGCGGCTAGGATGACGGGCTTTCCGCTTGCCCTCAGCATCTTTACGACTCGTTCATCGGTGCTGGTTGGTCCAACCATCGCATCTACAACGAACAAGACTGCGTCCGCGAGCTCCACGGCAATTTCGGCCTGAAGAGCTACGGATTTATCGATTCCACGGGCATCGGGTTCCCAGCCACCGGTGTCAACTAATGTGAACTTACGGGTGTTCCATTCGGCCTTATAAGAAACTCGGTCACGGGTGACTCCGGGTTTGTCTTCGACAACGGCTTCGCGGCGACCTAGAATCCGGTTCACCAGGGCAGATTTACCTACGTTTGGACGACCAACGATTGCCAGGACTGGAAGGGCAGGAAGTAGTTGGTAGCCACCGTCGAGGTCGATTTCGTTGCCGAGGACGTCAAGGTCCTCCGGCTCAAGGTCGTAGTCCTCGAGGCCTGATCGCAAAACCCGGGCACGGGCTTCTTCCTCTTCGGTGCTCAAGCTGCGAATTTTTTCAATGAACGCCGGGTCAATTGGTTCGGCGTTGAAGTCTTCGATAGTCATTAGATTCCCTTACTGCGTTGCTGCTCGATTAGAGCGCACACGGCCGAAACCGTTTGCCTGAAATCGAGGTTAGTTGAGTCAACGAGTGTTACTCCGGTGGCCGGAGTCATAAAATCGACGACTTTTGCGTCGCTTGCATCACGCTCGGAAACTTGACGAACCACGGCGGCAAAAGATTTTTCACCAAGCTCAATGGAACGTCTTTTAAGTCTAACCGTTTCATCGGCGGTTAGCAGAATTTTTACCTGGGCGTCCGGCGCGACAACCGTTGTGATATCTCGCCCTTCAATCACAATCCCTGACTGTTTGCAGTCCTGAGCGATGGCTCTGGTGAGAGTTTTCATGAAGTCTCTAACCACTGGTATTCGAGCAACAGCACTTACCGCCTCAGCGACCTCGCTGCTGCGAATCTGTTCGGTGACGTCGCTTTCACCAACCCGAACAAAGTAATGTTCCGGATCTGTTGAAATCTGATATCCAAAAGCGCGTTCAAACGTGGGAGTATCCTCGAGAGCGATCTGCAGGTTGTCTAAGCTGAAAAGCCTGGCTTCCATCACTGCCCAGGCCAAGGCTCGATAGGCCGCGCCGGTATCCAAATATCCAAAATTGAGCTCTCGAGCTACCTGCCGACTAACACTAGATTTACCGGATCCGGCTGGGCCATCTATGGCAACAACGAAATTGCTCATCCCGCAATTCTCCAACCGCGAGCGACGAGATCCTGGCTGAGTTTAATCTCCATCTCGGGCATCACAAAGACTTCCACCAAACCGATTAGCGCTCCTGGGGAATGCTCTAGCTTCAAGTCTTCTAGGTTGACCCCAATCAAACCAATTTCGGTTAGCAACCTCGCCAACTCTCCGGGCTTGTCGTCAATCATCACGACCAGCTGGGAATATTGGGTCGGATTGCTTCCGTGCTTACCTGGGATGCGGTTTACCCCGCGATTGCCTTGCTCGAGCACATTACCTATGGCAGCCAACGCACCTGGGGCGGCTGGTTCTTCTAGGGCCACGAGTACCTGATTTGCTTCGGCGAGAAAATTCCGAAGAAGCGCTGAAAGCGACGGTGCGTTAGCCTCTAGTATTTGAATCCACAGTTTGGGGTCGCTAGCCGCTATGCGAGTGGTGTCGCGCAATCCTTGACCCGCCAAACTCAAATCATTGGCCACGGCAAGATTCAACTGTGAAGCCAAAAGACTCGAGACCAGTTGCGGCAGGTGTGAAACCATGGCTACCGCTCGATCGTGATCCTCAGCCGAAAACACCGTCGGAAAGGCTCCGAGCTCAATGGCCAAATCTTCAACCGACTGAACCGCATGCTTTGAAGAATCTGAATGTGGTGAAACCACCCATGGGCGCCCCACGAAAAGGTCTGCCCGACCAGCGATGGCTCCCCCACGTTCTCGGCCGGCCATCGGATGGGAACCGACATAGTTATTGAGGCTTGATCCAAAAAGGGAAAGTTGCTCAAGGATCTCGGCTTTGACGCTTGCCACGTCGGTAACAACTGCCGTCGGGTGAGCCTTGAGCTCAGCCGCAACCGTGCTAGCCGTTACGTCTGGCGGAACACAAACGATAATCAAGGATGGCTCGTCAAGTGGTGAGGCTTTTACGCCGGCACCGTAGTCGATTGCAAGTTTTTGATTGGCTGGCGAGACATCATCTACGAATACCGTCACGCCCTTTTTCACCAGCGCCAAGCCAATACTGGTTCCAAGCAGGCCTGCCCCAACAATGCGCACTGAACCTTTGATGCGCGAGGCAGCCGATGTTGCTGGTATCACTGCGCCAAATCCAAGCGAAGAGCCGTGGCGCCTCGAAGGTAGACATGTTGAATTTCTGAACGAGGGGTCTCGGTTTCGGCATAAATCATCATGCGGATTACCAGGGGCATGGCACGCTCCACGTTCATTTCCACAAAGCACATCAGCGGAACATCTTCGAGACCCAGTTCACGGGCCGCTAGGGCAGGAAACTCACTTGTAATGTCAGGAGTCGCGGTGAAGAGGATAGAGATGAGTTGCGAGTTGTCGAGGTCATTGGCATGCAGTGTTTTCGACAGAAGTTCGGCGGTGGCTTTTAAAACCTGTTCACGGTCGTCAATGTCAAGTTGAATGGCTCCACGGATGGCACGAATCATACTTTTTATCGCCTTTTCTTATCGCTTGCAGCCTTTGGTCTTGGAGGTCTTGGCGCACGCTCCGGCTTGCCTTCGGCCGCCTTCAACAAAGCACCCTGCTCTATTTTAGTGAGTTCACGCAATTGTCCCGATTTGAGCGAACCGAGATGGATTGGGCCAAATTGCTTACGAACCAGACCAATCACCGGATGCCCGACGTGTTCGAGCATCCTTCGCACAATGCGATTGCGCCCCGAGTGAAGGACTAACTCCACAAGACTCTCTCTGCCTGAAACGTCAACGATGCGCGCCTCATCAGCGGCAATTTCGCCATCCTCCAACTCAAACCCCGCCAGCAATTGGGTAATGATCGCGTTGGTGACCTGCCCTTCAACCCTTGCGAGGTAGGTTTTCTTCACCCCAAAACTAGGATGCGCCAGTTTATGAGCCAAATCGCCATCGTTTGTCAGAATCAACAGACCTGTGGTTTCGGCATCGAGCCTGCCTACGTTGTAGACGCGATCGTAATCAATCACGAACTGCATGAGATCCGGGCGACCGTGTTCATCGCTCATGGTGCTAACCACCCCGAAAGGTTTGTTTAGCGCCAGGTAAACCCGGCTGGTGTCGAATTGAACGGGAATCCCGCTCACCGTGACCTTATCCACCTCGGGGTCGATTCGAGAACCAAGTTCGGTGACCTGTTTGCCGTTGACCTTCACTCGACCGGCTTTGATGAGGTCTTCGCAGACCCGTCGCGACGCTACTCCCGCGTTGGCGAGCGCTTTTTGTAGCCGAACCCCCTCGGTTAGCTCTCGTTCTTCAGGGGTTGGCTGACCGGGTCGATCCGGTGCATCATCGGCAAAATCACTCCAGCTATAGGCTGACATCGAAGCTACTGTTCTGGTCGGGAAGAAATGGGCTGATTAGCGGCATCTCATCGAGCGAATTAATTCCGAGCAACTGCAAAAGCAACTCGGTGGTTCCGTAATTTATTGCGCCGGTCTCTGAATCGGTGTAGAGCTCAGTTATGAGACCCCGACTAAGCAGGGTTCGAACCACACCGTCAACGTTTACCGCCCGGATGGAAGCTATCTGACCGCGCGCAATTGGCTGCTTATAAGCAATCACGGCCAGAGTCTCGAGCGCCGCTTGACTGAGTTTGGTTGGATTTTCGTTGTCGATGAACATGCGAACAGCCCAGTCGTAGCTTTCGCGGACAAATATTCTCCAGCCACCACCGACCTCGCGAAGCTCAAAACCTCTTTGAACTCCGCCACTCTCGCCATCGTAGTCCTGCCGCAGCGCCAAGATGCAGTCCTTTATTTCGGCCACCGGGGATTCGAGCGCGGTTGCTAGTGAAACCAGTGAGAGCGGAACATCCGCCACCATGAGAATCGCTTCAACCGCCGACCTCAGGTTGTCCTCGTTCATTGGGTCAAGAGTCATAGTCGGCTCCAAGCGTTGCTAGTTGTTCATCATCAAAGTTTTGCGCTCTCCAAGTTATTTCTAAATCGGCGAGTGGTGCTGACTGCTCGAAACTGATTGCGGCCAGTCGATAGAGTTCCAGAATGGCCAAGAATCGGGCAATCACGATTCCTCTATCGCGAATGGATCCGATTAGCTCCCTAAAGGTCAAGGCTTTGCCGCGGCGCAACATGGAGATAACTTCGGCTGCCTGCTCACGAATGCTGATTCTAGGGGCGTGCAGATGAGTCAGGCCAACGCTCGGAATTTCACGCGGGGTCAACGTAGCCTCGGCCAAGGCGGCAAACTCGGCTGCGGTTAGGTTCCAAACCAATTCTGGCTGGCTCTTTCTAAAGCGCTCCTCGATGCGAACGTCACGCGGCAAACGCCTGGCTTCCAAAGCCAAAGCCGTGCTGAACCAACTTGAAACCTCTTTGAAGGCTCGGTATTGAAGCAGTCTGGCAAAGAGAAGGTCTCTAGCCTCAAGCAAGGCCACGTCTTCGGCATCGACAACCTCGCCTTTTGGCAATAGACCTGCAATTTTCAGATCCAAGAGGGTGGCGGCAATAACTAGAAACTCGCTAGCCTGTTCAAGCTCTTCGTCGCCGTCCAAGGTTTTTAGGTATGCAATGAACTCGTCCGTCACCCGACTGAGTGAAACCTCTGTGATGTCCAACTCATGCTTGGAGATGAGCGATAGCAGAAGGTCAAAGGGGCCATCGAAGTTGCCTAGATTAACGGCGAAACCCGCTGGCCTTTCTGCCAGTTCAGTTGCCTCTGCCAGTTGCGACTTATGGAGCGCAGCCACGAGAGACAAGTTCTCTAGCAACGGATCTGTAAGACTCCGCGGCATCAGAATCAGGAGCGTAGACCGTGATTGGAGTCGCCGACGCACTCGCGTCTTTGAACTTCACAGTGCCGGCAATGATTTCCTTAAAAACCAATTCCCCGAAACGTTCGTGAATGCGCTCTAGCACCTCGCGTGAATGCAGTGTGCGGGCGTCATAGAGGGTAGCCAAAATGCCATCGATCTTGATACCGGGATTCAAGCGCTCTTTTACTAGTTCAACGGTGTCAACCAGCAGGGCAACGGCTCGAAGTGCAAAGAATTCGCAGGCCAGTGGAATAATCACACCGTGGGCCGCCGCCAGGGCGTTTACCGTAAGCAAACCGAGTGATGGTTGGCAGTCGATCAGAATCACGTCGTAATCGTCAATAACCGACTTCAAAACACGAGCCAAAATAAATTCGCGGGCGACCTCGTTGACCAACTTCAACTCGGCGGCGGAAAGCTCAATGTTTGCCGGAATCAGGTGCAGGTTCGGCACCGAGGTGTTCAGGATCACGTCTTTGGTGTTGAGTGACCGGTCGGTCATCAGTTCATAGATTGTGTTGCCCTCAAAGGCGTGGAATCCTAGGCCGGCAGAAAGCGCGCCTTGCGGGTCGAAGTCGATAACCAAGACACGTCGACCGTATTCGGCGAGCGCAGCTCCGAGATTGATGGTCGAGGTGGTTTTACCCACGCCGCCCTTGTGGTTGCACATGGCAATGACCCTGGCTGGACCATGGGTTTTCAACGGTTTTGGGGTTCCAAAACTTTTAGCCTGAGTTTTCGCAGTGCTCGTCAAGGTTTCCTCCCATCGCCGATATCTTTGCCTCTAGCCTACCTGCCACGGCAACGCTTTGACTCAGTTCAGCTGGCTTTTAGCGTCGAGCCCTCGGGTGAGCGGTGACGTAAATCTCCCTGAGCGAATCGACGGTCACGAGCGTATAAATCTGTGTCGTGGCGACCGACGCGTGCCCGAGGAGTTCCTGCACGACACGCACATCGGCGCCACCCTCGAGCAAATGGGTTGCGAATGAGTGGCGCAGAGTGTGGGGTGAAACTTCGCCTTCAAGTTTCGCGGCCAAAGCAGCATCCGAGATAATCTGCCACACACTCTGGCGAGACAACCTAGTGCCTCGCTGATTCAAGAACAGTGCCGGGGTTCCGATTCCCTTAGTGGCGAGCGCTGGTCGAGTTCGAACCAGATAACTATGGATAGCGTTTTGCGCATAACTGCCAACCGGAACCATTCGCTCTTTGGATCCTTTGCCCAGCAGGCGAAGTATCGTCGGATCAACCAGATCGTCGAGATCAAGGTTCACTATTTCCGAAACTCGACCTCCGGTGGCGTAAAGCAACTCCAGAATCGCTCGGTTGCGAATCGCTATTGGATGCTCTGGTGACAAAGCGGCCCCGGCGCAATCCAAGAGCCGTTCGACTTGATCAACCGTGATTGCCTTTGGCAGTCGCATAGTCAACTTCGGTGGTTTTACCTCGGCCGCCGGATCACCTTCGCAAACCCCCTCAAGCAACCAGTAGCGGTGAAGGCCACGAACCGCAGCCAGAACTCGGGCCACCGAAGAAGCGACGAGCTTCTGCTGGCCGGTCAAGTTTGCAACGAAATCGGACACCACCGATTCGGTTATGGCCTGAGCCTCACGGATTTCCTTTTTACCTAGAAATTCTCGATATCGCTCAAGGTCGGACTCGTAAGCAAGCAGGCTGTTTTTTGCTAAGCCACGCTCTATGGTGAGGTGCCGCAGATAGCCATCAATCAGCCTTTGCAGCGGCTCCAAGTTAGGCGTTTCTGTTTAGTTTCAAGCTGGCAGCCATGATTCCAACGGAAACTGCCGGGTTTCGCATGTCAGATTTCAAGACACTTTCAAGCACTTCGTCCAAGGCAAACCAAGCCACCTCAAGGTCGACTTCCTCACCGTGGAGTTCAAAATTGTGACCGGCAAACACTAAATTTCTAGCCAGGAAGATTGAAATGGTTTCGCTGTTTCCGCCCGGAGTGGTGTGAAACTCGATGAGCTCTGACCACTGCTCGGCGACGTACCCGGTTTCTTCTAGCAACTCGCGCTGTGCGGCTGCAACCAGAGCCTCACCCGGTTGATCAAGCAAACCGGCTGGCAGCTCCCAAAGAAACGACCTGACCGGGTGTCGGTACTGCTTGATGAGCAAAACTTCGTTTTTGTCGTTGAGAGCAACCACCGCTACGGCACCCGGATGTGCAACAAATTCGCGAGTGAGTGTGACGCCGCGATAGTCAAATTGCTCGCGAACCACATCCCAGACCATGCCGTTATGAATTAGTTCTCTCGAACTGATCGATAAATCGGCCGATTGATCTTTAGGCATCTTGCTCTTCAAACAATCTGCTGGCTGACTGCCTGACCAGAGCTGCCTCAATGAGCCCACGAAATAGCGGGTGGGCTTTGGTTGGGCGGCTTCTAAACTCGGGGTGTGCCTGAGTTGCCACGTAGTAAGGGTGAACGGCTCGGGGCAATTCGACGAACTCGACCAGGTGGTCATCGGGTGAGGTTCCAGAAAACACCAAACCGGCTCTGGATAGCTGGTCACGGTAGCTGTTGTTTACCTCGTAGCGGTGACGGTGACGTTCATCGATGAACTCTGAACCGTAAACCTCGGCGACTATTGAGCCGGGTAGCAACTTGGCATCGTACTTGCCCAATCGCATGGTGCCACCGAGGTCTCCGTTGGCCAAGATGTCGACCTGCTCGGCCATGGTAGCGATTACGGCGTGCTGAGCCTCGGGCTCAAACTCGCTCGAGGAAGCACCCGCCAAACCAACCACATTGCGAGCGTATTCGATGACCATGCACTGCAAGCCCAGGCACAGCCCGAGGGTCGGAATCTTATGTTCACGGGCAAACTTGAGCGCGCCCAACTTGCCCTCGATGCCTCGCACGCCAAAGCCACCTGGAACGCAAATGGCATCGACATCGGCCAAGTTTTCACTTGCACCGGCTTCGGTTTCACAGGTGTCAGAGGCCACCCAGCGCAGGTTTACCTTGGTTTGATTCGCAAAACCACCGGCTTGAAGCGCAGCGGTCACCGAAAGATAGGCGTCTGGCAGATCGATGTACTTTCCAACCAGGGCGACGGTGACCTCATGCTTCGGGTCATGAACCGCGCTCAACACTCCCTCCCAGCGTGACCAGTCCAATTCACCGGCTTCTAAGCTCAGAGCGTTCATGATGTAGGTGTCTAGACCCTCGTCATTTAGCACCGTTGGAATGTCGTAGATGCTGGAAGCATCCGCAGCGTTTACCACTGCACGCACGTCAACGTCACACATGAGCGCTATTTTGTTCTTGATTGAGGCGGGCAATGGTCGATCTGAGCGACAAACGATTGCGTCCGGTTGAATTCCGATGGATCTGAGCGTGGCAACCGAGTGTTGCGTCGGCTTGGTCTTTAGCTCACCGGATGGGCCTAGGTACGGCACGAGCGATACGTGCACAAAGAACACGTTGTCGCGACCCACGTCTTGGCGAACCTGTCTGGCAGCCTCAATAAACGGCTGCGACTCGATGTCACCGACGGTTCCACCAATTTCGGTGATGATCACGTCTGGTGCTGGCACTTCGCTGGCCTGAAGGCGCATGCGACGCTTGATCTCATCGGTAATGTGAGGAATCACCTGAACGGTGTCGCCGAGGTACTCACCACGGCGCTCTCGGGCGATAACGGTTGAGTAAATCTGCCCGGTGGTCACGTTCGCCGACTGGGAAAGGTTGATGTCTAGGAAGCGTTCGTAGTGACCGATGTCTAGATCGGTTTCGGCGCCGTCATCGGTGACAAAGACCTCACCGTGCTGAAACGGGTTCATTGTTCCCGGGTCAACGTTTAGGTAGGGGTCGAGTTTCTGCATCACCACTCTGAGCCCGCGGGCTGAAAGTAAGTTACCTAAAGAGGCGGCCGTTAGGCCTTTTCCTAGGGATGATGCCACTCCGCCGGTGACGAAAATGTGACGAGTTCTGCCGGGATCCACTGCTTCTGCCATGGAATTAGAGCCTAACATCAACTAGGCGAACTCGCGGTGCGCACGCTCCAATAACTCTGACGCATGCGCCCGACCGGAATCCGATTCGGTTAGCCCAGAGAGCATCCGAGTTAGCTCTTCGATTCTTCCGTGGTAGTCGAGTGCCACCACATCGGTTCCCGTGAAATCCACCGAACTGGTCTTTAGCACGCGCAAATGTTGATTGGCGTAGGCCGCAACCTGAGCCAGGTGGGTCACCACAATTACCTGAGCCTGCTTGGCCAACATGGCCAGTCGGCGCCCAACCTCAGTCGCAGCCGCGCCACCGACACCCGCATCAACCTCATCGAAAATGAAGGTCGGGGTTTGTTCGGTTTTGGCCAGCACAACTTCGATTGCCAACATGATCCTCGAGAGCTCTCCGCCGCTGGCGCCTTTGCCAAGTGGTCGAGGTTCGGCTCCCGGATATGCCGACAGCAATATTGATACGGTGTCTGCGCCGTGATTTGAAAGCTCAGTGGCCGGATCGATTTGCACGACCAATTCGGCTCCGCCCATAGCCAAGGCGGATAGTTCTTCGGAAACCTCCCGAGCGAGCAAAATCGCTGCCGCTCTTCTGAGCTGAGTTACCTCGCCGGCTTGGTCCAGCAGCCGTTGTTGAAGCTGCAGGGTTTCGGTCTCGAGTCGGTCAATCGTCTCGGTTGATGAATCCAACTCGAGAACGCGCTGGGATGCGCTTTCTTGAAAAGCAAGGACTTCGTCCAAGCTCGGGCCATACTTGCGCATGAGTTGACCAATGGTTGCCAAACGCAGTTGCAGAGCCTCTAGTTCGGCCGAGGCATCCGCCTCAAGCCCATCTAGGTACCCCGCCAATTCGGTGGCGGTGTCGCTTAGTTGGTAGCCGATGTTGCGAACTTGCTCAGCTATGCGCTCCAACTCAGGGTCGTGTTGGGTGGCTTGCTCGAGTGCTCGTCTGGCTTGACCGAGCAGGGCGATGGCATCTAGGGAGTCGCCAAAGTTTTCGCTCGAAAGCGACTCATGTGCGCTTGTTGCCGCCAGACGAAGCTCCTCGAGGTTCGCTAACTTGGCGGCTCGCTCGGTGAGCAGCACGTCTTCCTGAGGCAGCAGCTCGGCTGAGGCCAACTCGGTGACCGAGGCTCTAAGTTCATCGGCCTCGCGTTCCCGATTGGCCAGTTGGGCTCTGAGTTCAGCCAGTTCGGTGGCCCGAACCTTCCAAAGCTTGTAGTTGTCGCGGTAGGCCTTCATTGTCAGTTCAAGTTGCGGTCCGGCGAATTTGTCAAGGGCCTCACGCTGTGCCAGCGGGCTCTTGAGCCGAATCTGGTCGGATTGCCCGTGAACCACCACGAGTTGGTTTCCCAGCTCGCTCAGCAGTGCAATCGGGGCAGCCCGCCCGGAAACCGCAGCACGACTGCGGCCCTCGCTCGAAACCGAGCGATTCAAAATCAATTCCCCTTGATCGAGGTCGGCACCGGCTTCTCGAACCCGTTCGGCAATCTCGCTGTCGGCAGGCAACATCCATCGCCCCTCGACAAACGCCTGATCTTGCCCGCGACGAATCGCTGAGGTATCGGCGCGCTCACCAAGCAATAAACCAAGCGCAGAAAGCACCATGGTCTTGCCAGCACCAGTCTCGCCGGTGAGCACCGTTAGACCCGGCTTAAAAGGCAGGCGAGCCTCTTGTATGACCCCTAGGTCTCGAATGTAAATCTCTTCAATCACCTTTAGCTCACCTCGTCTCTAGCGCCGTCTGGACCCCTCCAGCCGTGGACGGGTAGTGCGAACTTTTTAACCAGGCGGTCTGTGAATGGCCCCTGACGCAACCGTGCCAAACGCACCGACTTGGTCGAACGGCGAACCTCAACTCTTGCTCCCGGTGGCAACTCGCGTGTGCGGCGCCCGTCGCACCAAAGCACACCGTGGCCAGAGCTGCGCCTCAGCACCTCGACCGCAAGCAGCGAGTTGGGGCTAATGACCATTGGCCTAGCGAACAGCGCGTGGGCGCTGAGTGGCACCAATAGCAGCGCCTCAACCGAGGGCCAAACCACTGGGCCTCCGGCAGAAAACGCGTAGGCGGTTGATCCGGTAGGGGTTGCCATGACGATGCCGTCGCAGCCGAAACTTGACAGTGGCCTGCTGTCTACCTCGACAACAACCTCCATCATTCGTTCACGAGCACTTTTTTCGATCGTGGCCTCATTTAGCGCCCAGGTTCGATAGACCACAACTCCATCGACGATTACCGATACGTCCAGCGTGAGACGTTCCTTCACCAGGTAATCTTTGGCGACCACCCTTTGAACCGCGTCGGACAGCCCATCACGCTCGGACTCGGCCAAAAAGCCCACGTGCCCAAGATTGATGCCCATCAGGGGGGTTTGTTCCTCGCGCACAATTTCGGCGGCCTTCAAGATGGTTCCATCGCCACCAAGCACCATAACGAGTTCGATATCCTCGGCAGCGCAATCCACACCGAGTTCCTCAACCCGAAGCATTGAATCCTCGACCAGCAACTGTTGGGCCGAATAGGCGCGGGCATCGGCTAATTCAGCATTGGTCATCACCGGGATAATTCCCGAGGCGACAAGTTGTTCGCAGGTCTTCTGGGTGGCAGCCAACGCTTCGGTGCGACCGGTATGGGTTACAATCAACACCCGTCTGGCTTCACTCATTAACTCTCCTTAGCGATGGAATCGATTCTCTCATCCCATTTTGAACGATTTGTAGGCTCAAGCGGACTAATCCACAGAAGATACTCGATGTTTCCATGAGTGCCAGGCAAATCCGACTTAGCCAAACCACGAATGCCCATGCCAATTTCGTGAGCAAAGTCAACCACCTGATGGATGGCCGAGGCACGAAGTCGGTGGTCATTCACGATTCCGTGAGCGCTGAGCGACTGTTTGCCGACTTCAAACTGCGGTTTGATTAGAAGCACGAAGTCCGCTTTTGGCGCTACCGAGAGCATTTGGGCTAGAACCAGAGTCAGTGAAATAAACGACAGGTCGGCAACCACAAGATCAATCTTGATTTTTGCTTCGGGCACTCTCGCGAGCTGCGAGAGCGTGGCGAGGCTAAGCTCGCGGGCGTTGAAGCCCTCGATACTGATGATGTTTGGGTCGTCCTGAAGCTCTGGTGACAACTGGTCGTGGCCCACGTCAAGTGCGTAAACCAGCTTGACGCCGCGTCGAAGCAGCACATCGGTGAAGCCTCCGGTTGAGGCGCCAACATCCATCGCTGTCTTGCCTTCGACCTCGAGGTCGGTGAAGACATCGAGCGCGCGGGCCAACTTATGACCGGCCCGGCTTACGTAGTCGATTGCCTCGAGCACGGTTATTTGGTCGGTTTCCAGAACCGGCTGCGACGACTTTCGTGCCGCTTTGCCGTTGACGAGAACTCGCCCGGCCTCAATCATGGTTGAGGCGCGGTTTCTTGAAGAAACCAGACCGCGTTCAACTAGCAGTAAATCTATTCGCATGTTCTACTTCTCGCTGTTCAGGTTGCGCTCTGCGGTTTCCAGAACAAGTTCCAATTGTGCTCGGAGGGCTTCGAAAGAGGCGACTTGCTCCTCGAGTGGCAGTTGCCGCACTCGGTCGATCTCTTGATTGAGTTGCTCGATTAGTTGCTCAGACATGATGCCTCTCCTATGTGAATCTTAATGCCAACTGCTGACTTGCCCGATAGTCGGGTAGTAGTTCTAGTTTTTCCATTTTGGTCGTTCGGGTGGGGTGTCACGGTCATCGCGTGGTGGACGGTTATCCCAGTCTTGTTGTGGACGTTCCTCGCGTTTAGGTTTGGAAACCCAATCGCGTTGACCACCATCACGGGGGCGTGTCTCACGGGACGGTTCCCTTGGTTGGAA
>CANCKM010000002.1 GCA_947378555.1 Microbacteriaceae bacterium | reverse complement strand
GCTCGACGTCAACTAAATCCTGACGCCGTGGTTCTCGGAAAAACCATCGGTGCCGGCATTCCAGCCGGAGCCTTTGGTATGAGTGCCGAACTGACCCAGCGGGTGCTCGACAGCGTCCACCTAGAGCACATTGACGTTGGCGGAGTTGGTGGAACCCTGGCCGGAAACGCCCTTTCGATGGCCGCCATTCGAGCCACCCTGACCCAGGTTTTGACCGCCGATGCCTTCGTTGGCATGGAGGCGCTCTGTGACGTTTGGACAACCGATGTGCAGTCCATAATCGATGAATTTGGTGCCCCGTGGCAGGTATCCCAGTTGGGTTGCCGGGCCGAATACAGCTTCCGTGCCAGTGCCCCGAGAACGGGAAAGGAAGCCGCCGAGGCCGACGACTTTGAGTTGCAACAGTATCTGCACCTTCACGCGATCAACCGCGGCGTCCTCATGACACCGTTCCACAACATGGCTTTGATGTCACCGGCACACACCTTGGAAGACGTCAAACGCCACACGGATCACTTCAGAGAAGCAGTCTCAACCCTATTTGCCTAGGATGCGCTTCGACGCGAAGGGGCCTTGCTAGGAGCGGCGCAGTCGCTTGGCTTTGGCGGCTGACCTAACCTGAATGGAAATCACGATTGCGATTGCCAGCAGAAAGACACCCGACCCAACCACGTTTGCCTCGGCTGGAATACCCCTCGCGGCGGCCGTGTAAACGTATTTTGGAAAAGTCATGGCAGAACCAGAGTTGAAGTTCGTGATGATGAAGTCGTCGAAGCTGAGAGCAAAGGAAAGCAGAGCCGCGGCCATGATGCCCGGAAGCAGCAGGGGAAACGTGATCTTCCAGAAGACCTGGGATGGCGAGCCGTAAAGGTCACGGCCGGCTTCCTCTAGAGCTGGGTCGAGGCTTGCCACGCGAGCCTTGACGGTAACAACGACGAAGCTCAGGCAGAACATGATGTGCGCGATGATGATGGTCGCGATTCCCTTTTGGGCTCCGAGGCTGAAGAACTGCGAAGCCAAACCGGCACCCAAAACAACCTCGGGAGTCGCCATTGGCAAAAACAGCAGGAGGCTCACGGCGCTTCGAAACTTAAACCGGTAGCGAACCAGAGCAATCGCAATCATGGTGCCCAGTGTGGTTGCGAAAACGGTTGAGATGACACCGATCAGGATGGAATTTCCGAAAGCTTCGCAAACGCCCTGCTGTTGGCAAACGTTCGCCCATTTATCGAGAGTGAAACCGCGCCAGATGAGGTTTGTTTTTAGCGAGTTGTTAAACGAGAAAACAAACGTGTAGGCAATCGGGATGAGTAGGTAGACGAACGCAATGACCGCGTAGACGGGAAGAGCGAAACGCCCGAGGGAGAAAGACTTCACAGCAGATCCTCCGTTCCACTTCGTCTGACATAGAACGTCACGAGCAGCAGAATGGCACCCATTAGCAAGACCGAGAGAGCCGAGGCAGCCGGATAGTTATTTTGAACCAGGTACTTGGATTCGACCACGTTTCCGATCATTGCGGTGCCGGTGCCACCGAGAAAATCACCGGAGGCATTCACGTAGTCGCCAGCGATTGGAATGAAGGTCAGCAGGGTTCCCGAGATGATTCCCGGCATGGTTATCGGCAGCGTGATCTTGCGAAAGATTTTTGCCGGGGTGGCGTAAAGGTCGGCTCCGGCCTCGAGCAACCGAATGTCCAGACGCTCTAGCGAAGTGTAGAGCGGAAGTGTCATGAACGGAATGAAGTTGTAGGTGAGACCAAAAATAACCATGAACGGGGTGCCTACCAAATACTGATCCGGGGATAAGACATGAAGGCTCTGGAGCGTCGTGACAATCCAGGATTCATTGCTGAAGAGTTGTTTCCAAGCAAATGTCCGAAGCAGAAAGCTGATGAAAAATGGCGCGATGACAAGCGTCAACATTAGCCCCTGAAGCAGTGGCCAACGACGCGCGGTTACCCCGATGAAATAGGCCAGCGGGTAGCTGATGAGCAAGGCAAAAACCGTTGCGACCAGGGCAAACCCAAATGAGCGCAGAATCTGCGGGTAATAACTTGCAATAACATCCCAGTAGTTGCCGATGGCAAGCGCATAGTCATAGGTTCCGTAGCCGCCGCTAACCGAGGGCACCTGCAGCGAGGTGACGATCAAGGAAATCAGTGGAGTGAGAAAGAAAGCGGCTAGGTAAGCCAAGCCGGGCAACAATAGGAAAAGGGCTACTCTACCGCCAGATTTTACCGGCCCGCTCGTCTTTGCTGGGGTAGCTGAACCAAAAGCCGCGAACGCCACTTTTAGAGCACCGCTATTGACTCGGTAACGCTATCAATCGGAAGGTCTGAAAGCCCAAAGCTGTGCTCAACCTTCCAGCTGACCCAAACCTTGGCACCAAGTTCGGTGACCGGTGACTTGCCAATGTTCTGGGCAAAGACGGTGACCTGACCAAGGTTTGGAATATCAATCAGGTACTGGTTGCTGACACCGGTGAAGCGAATGTCGATGATTTCCCCGGGTCCGATGATGTTAAGTCCGGCCGATGATGCAGGAGCCTCGTCTTCGTGGAAGTTTGCCTTTTCGGGTCGCACACCGAGGGCGATTCTGCCTTCGTGACGCTCGGCTCTCTCCTTTGGAACGGTCAGTTTGCTTCCAGAAACGTTGATACTCAGCGAGGTTGCATTTTGTTCGGTCACTTCACCAACGAAAAGGTTGGACTGCCCAAGGAACTTGGACACAAAAACGGTTTTTGGCCGGTCGTAAAGTTTTTCGGGGGCTCCCATTTGTTCGATGCGACCCTTGTTCATAACGGCCACCGTGTCAGCCATATCCATGGCCTCTTCTTGGTCATGGGTCACGTGAAGGAAGGTAAGCCCGACCTCCATCTGGATGGCCTTGAGCTCGATTTGCATCTGCCTGCGCAGCTTCAGATCGAGCGCACCCAATGGCTCATCGAGCAACAACAGCGAAGGGCGGTTAACCAAGGCTCGAGCCAAGGCAACGCGCTGCTGCTGACCACCGGAAAGTTGCTGCGGGCGGCGAAGCGCCAGATGCTCAAGTTCAACCAACTTTAGAGCGTCTTGAGCCTTGGCAAGTGGCTCTTCAATTTTGCGCTGACGCAAACCGAATGCCACATTTTCGAGAACATTCATGTGTGGGAACAGCGCGTAGCTTTGGAAAACGGTGTTGACCGGCCTTTGGTGAGGCTTCATATCGGTCACGTCTTTGCCACCAATGAGAATTCGGCCAGCGGTTGGCTGCTCGAGACCTGCAACCAGACGCAAGGTCGTTGTTTTGCCACAACCCGAAGGGCCAAGCAATGCAAAAAACTCACCCGCTGGAATCTTGAGGTCGAGATTTTCTATTGCGGTGAATCCCGGAAATTCCTTGCGGATACCTACGAGCTCGAGGTCTGCACCTCGGGCGACAAACTCTGTCGCCATCTATGCACCCAATTTGATGTTTTGGAAGGCTGCAGTGAAAGCCATGTCCTCGGCGTTGGTTAGCGCCCTGAAGCTCTGACAAACCGAGAGGGTAGCCTCCGAAGGGAAAATCAGCTGGTTCTCGGCGAGGATTGGATCGATCTTCATCGCTTCCTCCTTGGCGCCCATTACCGGGGTGATGTAGTTAACGTAGGCGGCCAGTGTTGCCGCGTTCGTTGGGTCGTAATAGAAATTCATCAACTTTTCTGCATTGGCCTTGTGAGTTGCACCCATTGGAATCACGAAGCAGTCGGCGGAAATCGTCGCACCAGAGGTTGGAAGAACAAAACCGAAAATTTCTTCCCCGGCTTCGGCATTGAGCTGAACAATATCTCCAGACCAAGCTATGGCAGCAATCGTGTCGCCATTCACCAAGTCCTCTTTATAGCTGTTGCCCTTGATTTTAGAAACTTGGCCATCTGTAACCTTCGACGCAAAGAAATCAATGGCATCCATAAAGGCCGCTTCGGTGAGGCTGCTTTCTTCACCAATCTTGATTCCATTTGCCATCAGGATGAGTCCGATGGTGTCGCGCATTTCCGAAAGCACTCCAACTCGGCCCTTCAGGGCTGGGTTCCAGAGATCTTCTAGGGTTTCCGGGGCATCTTTACCGGTTGCCTCTTTATAGGCGCGCTTGTTGTAAGCGAGGCCGGCCAGAATACCCTGATAAGGCAGCGAGAGGTCACGCTTCGGGTCATACGAGGCACCTAGGTAAGCCGGCTGCAAGTTCTTCTTGTTTGGAAGGTTGGCATTGTCAAAGGTTTGAACGTAACCGAGGTTGATCCAGCGCGCGGCCATCCACTGCGTTGGGCAGGTTAGATCGGCTCCAATGTCTTGACCGAGCGCCAACTGATCCTTTACCTTGCCGAAGTAGGAATCGTTGTCGTCGTAGTCTTCGCGATACTCAACCGTGATTCCGGTTTCCGCCTTAAATTTCTGCAGTGTTGGATAGTTACCCTTGTCGTCAACATCGATGTATAGCGACCAGTTGCTCCAGATGAGGCTTGGGTCAGTTGCCGAAACGTCCTTGGCAGGAGTCAGTGTCTTTGAGCCGGTTGGCGCACAGGCCGCGAGCGCAAGAGCCGCCGCGGTTCCTCCTGCAGTTGCCAGAGCGGCCCGCCTAGTTAACTGATGCCTGCGAGCCATTTTGATTAGGTCCTGCATCATTGGATCTTCTGGCAGTGGCTTATTCATCGATGACAACTCCTTGATCGTTCGGGTCTCTAAGAGCCCAACCAACACAACCGCACACCACAATGCGTGCTCTTTGAAAATAATGCCACACTTGGGGTGGGTTTCGGGCCAGAAGCGCGTAATTCAGTATCAAAATTTCCGTTACTAAACCGATTCCGTGCCTAATTGATAAAAACTCAACTAAATCAGTGGCTAAAATCCATTTTGGACGCGGTATCGTTGTTTTTGTGAGTTGGCAGAGTTGCCACCCAAAGGAGAGTCATGAAGGTCTCGGTACCTAAAGAGGTAAAAAACAACGAATTTCGGGTAGCGATTACCCCGGCGGGAGTGCATGATTTAGTCGCCAACGGTCACGTGGTTTCAATCGAGACCGGAGCCGGAATCGGATCCGCGATTTCAGATGCGGAGTACCAAGCGGCCGGAGCCGTGATAACCAAGGACGCTGCGGCAACCTGGGCTGCTGGAGACCTAGTACTAAAGGTGAAAGAGCCAATCGAAAGCGAGTATCACTTTCTGCGCGAGGGGCTCCTACTCTTCACCTATCTGCACCTGGCCGCTGACTTGCCACTCACTCAAGAATTGCTAAACCGTCGCGTCACGGCTATCGCCTACGAGACCGTGCAGTTGCCGAACCGTCAATTGCCACTTCTTGCTCCGATGAGCGAGGTTGCGGGAAGGTTAGCTCCCTTGGTTGGAGCTCACACCCTGCTTCGTCAAAATGGCGGCAATGGAATGCTCCTCGGTGGAGTTCCTGGAACCAGACCGGCAAGGGTCACCGTGCTCGGCGGTGGCGTAGCAGGAACCAATGCCGTGGCCATGGCAATCGGTTCAGGGGCAGAAGTCACCGTTCTAGACACCAACCTTAATCGACTGCGCGAACTCGATGCGCTTTACAGTGGCCGTCTTCGAACCATCGTTAGCAACAGTTATGAAATCGAGCACGCGGTCATCAATGCCGACCTGGTGATTGGTTCGGTTCTTATCCCAGGCGCTAAGGCACCTAAATTGGTAACCAACGCGTTGGTAAAAAAGATGAAGCCTGGCAGCGTGCTCGTCGACATCGCCATCGATCAGGGTGGTTGCTTCGAGGATTCGAGACCGACCACGCACGCGGAACCGACCTTTAAGGTTCACGAATCGATTTTCTACTGCGTGGCAAACATGCCGGGCGCTGTGCCTCACACCTCTACCTACGCTCTAACCAACGCCACGCTCCCCTATGCTCGAGCGCTGGCTAAGCTTGGCTGGGTCGAAGCTTGTCGAGCAGATGCGGCACTCGCGCTCGGGCTAAATACCCACGCTGGCGAACTCGTAAACGAACCGGTGGCTCAGGCTCACGGCTTGGCGGCTCGTCCGCTAGCAGAACTTCTGGCGTAACGTTCGATGGATTTACTTCTGAACCCCTCGGCTCTGTCGGGGGGTTCAGTTTTAGCCCAAAGGGGTAGTGAAACGTTCGCGTTTCGTCCGAGAGAGAGATTAGCTGCCCGAAAGCCCATCCATCGCGCCTTTCCAGCTTCGGTTGAGCTCGCCCAGTCAAGCCGCCGAGTTGGGCTACCTCGATTTGGTCGACCGCCCCAATGGCCGCGCGCAACCGAAGGTTGGTGAGCAACCCCCTTGGGATTCCCGCCAGCGACTGGGTTGCACAAATGAGGTGCACCCCTAAAGATCGCCCACGGGCCGCGATTGCCTCGAGTGCCGCTGTGGCCGCCGGTGGGCCAGCCAGCACCGCCCCCAACTCGTCCACGACCACGAGGACCCTTGGAAGCTCGCCGGCCTGGCGGCGATACTCGGCGATATTGGAGATTGCGGTCAACGCAAAAAGCGACTCTCTGGCCTCAAGTTCGGCCAGCAACTGTTGCCAGAGCGCGGTTTTGGTTTCGGCCTCATCAAGATCGGTCACAAAACTGAGCAGACCCGGTTCGGATCGAAACTGGCCCAGGGTGGAGCCACCTTTGTAATCAACAAGCACGAGCGCTAAGCGGTTCGGGGCGTGCCCCGACCTGAGAGAACGAATGACCAAACGCAGGAACTGGCTTTTTCCAACTCCGGTAGGCCCAACCACTAATAGGTGAGGCCCCGACTGCGCCAAGTCGACCGCGAGGGGCTGGTCGCCTTCAAAGCCGAGACAGGCGCGCAACCCGTCATCCATCGTCTCGGAAACCGCGAAACCGTTGGCTTCAAGCGCGGCAAGATTAGCCATGGCCTGCCTCGCTGCCAGTAGATTCTCAAACTCCGACCAGAGCAACGCTCGCCAACTGGCCCGACAAAACACCAGCGTTTTAGGAAGCACCCGGCCAGCTATTGCCGCTCCGGAAAAACCCAAATCGACCCTGTCTTCGGGGGTTGGCTTGAAGGAGTTACGCCGAAACAGCATGGTGAGACCAAGAATCAACCCGGTGCAACCGCTCATCACGGCCATCTGCCACATGCCAGAGCTAAGGCCCATGTAAATGCCAAAACCGAGCGAGGGAAGGAACCATAAGAGTTGCATAATCTCAGGGTGCTGGAAGCGAGGGCCCAGGATTGCGGCTAGGCCTTAATTGTGGATAACCGCTCAGTCGCCGATATAGGACATGACGTGTTTGATGCGGGTGTAATCCTCGAAGCCGTACATGGATAGATCCTTGCCGTAACCCGAATGGCGATAACCACCGTGAGGCATTTCGGCCACCACCGGGATGTGCGTATTGATCCAGACACAACCGAAGTGAAGTCCCTTGGCGAATCTCATGGCCCTGGTGTGATTCGTGGTCCAGACCGATGAGGCCAAACCGTAGAGCACATCATTGGCCCAACGCAGGGCCTCTTCATCGGTGGCAAACTTCTGCACGGTAATCACGGGTCCAAAAATTTCAGTTTGGATCACCTCGTCGGTTTGCTGAAGACCCGAAATCACGGTTGCTTCGTGGAAGTAGCCGGCGCCCACCACCGCGTTTCCGCCCACTTCGACCGTTGCATGATCTGGAAGGCGGGCGATAAATCCCTCTACGCGCTCAAGCTGGCTCGCATTATTCACGGGGCCAAACAAAACGTCATCGCGGCTTGGGTCGCCGGTTAGCGCATTCGCCTTCACCTCAGAGACCAGAAGTTCGAGGAACTCATCGTGAACCGATTCATGAACCAAAAGCCGAGTGGCCGCGGTGCAGTCTTGTCCCGCATTAAAGAAACCGGCAAAGACGATTTGGGCAGCCGCTTTTTTGAGGTCCGCGTCGGCAAAGACAATAACCGGCGCTTTGCCACCGAGCTCGAGGTGAACGCGTTTGAGATCGGAGGACGCCGCCTTGGCAACTTCCATTCCGGCCCGCACCGAACCGGTAATCGAAACCATCTGCGGAGTGCGGTGGTCAATCATGGCGCGCCCGGTGTCGCGGTTTCCCGTGACCACGTTGAAGACACCCTTTGGCAGGTATTGGCTGGCGATCTCGGCTAACAACAGTGTCGATGCCGGAGTCGTATCGGATGGCTTAAGGACAATGGTGTTTCCGGCTGCAAGAGCTGGGGCGAACTTCCAGGTGGCCATATTCAGTGGGTAATTCCACGGTGTCACCTGACCGATTACACCGATTGGTTCGCGCCGGATTGATGAGGTGTGGTCCTTGGCGTATTCGGCGGTGGCGCGACCTTCTAGGTTTCTGGCTGCTCCGGCGAAAAATCGAATCTGATCAACCGAAACCATCACTTCATACTCAACGAGCGTGTTTCTTGGCTTCCCGGTGTTGCGCGATTCCACATCGGCAATCTCCTCGGCCCGGTCGGCAAGCGCGTCTGCGATTCTGAATAGCGCCAACTGGCGCTCGCCGGGTGTGAAGTTGCTCCACTCATCGAAGGCCCGATCAGCGGCTCGATAAGCGGCGTCGACATCGGCCTCGTTCGAAACGGCTGAACTGGCGTAAACCTGACCGTCCGCTGGATTTATTATCCCCAGACGTTCATCAGACCGAGACTCGATGTACTCGCCATCAACAAAGTTTTGAAGTTCTTGAATCGCCATTTTCTCTCCTGTGAGGGTAAAAATAGACTCGCGGCGAGCGTGAGCATTGGCAACAAGCCTATCCATCGTCATTTTAGACCGCGAGCGGTTACCCAAACGTTATTTGCTATCGATTTAGTTGCGAAATGCCAAAAACGGTACGGATTCGTTTGCCAAATGGCTATTTCACTGGCAAAATCGACATATGTCACGCGTAATAAGAGCAAAATCTAGCCAGCTCGATGAAGTTTCCAAAATGATCATCGAACAGCTGCAGCTGGATGGCCGCCGCTCGTATGCCGAAATCGGCAAGGCCGTTGGCCTGAGCGAGGCTGCAGTGCGCCAACGGGTGCAAAAACTCACCGAAACCGGCGTAATGCAGGTCGTTGCCGTGACCGACCCGATGCAACTCGGATTTTACCGACAGGCCATGATTGGCATCCGCTGTGGCGGAGACACCCGAGAAATCGCCGACCAACTAGCAAAAATGTCAGCCGTTGACTACGTTGTGCTGACCGCTGGAAGTTTTGACATTTTGGTTGAGGTGGTGTGTGAGAACGACGACGATCTCATTGCACTTCTCAATTCAAAGATCCGGACCCTGTCCGGAGTGACTTCAACCGAGACGTTTGTCTATTTGAAGTTGCATAAGCAGTTCTACAACTGGGGAACACGATGAACCCCAGAAACCAATCAAGTTAAGAGTGATATCAAATGGCAACCAAGGAAAGCCAAGCAGGAAAGCTTGTGCGCGGATTAGTTTCAGCGTTCAAGGCTCCGGGTACCCCGGCCGCAGCAGCAGCAGACCGGGCCACCCCGCTACTCGATGCCCGTAAAGCAGGCGTCGAGCCAACCGTGAAGCAGCTGCAACAAGCCGCAAAAGACAACATGTTTTTGCACTTCACGCGTCACAGCCCTTATCAGAAGGGTGAAATTCCAATCATCATGAAGGCCCAGGGGCACCACTTCTGGGACCAGAACGGTAAGAAGTACTTCGACGGTATTTCAAGCCTCTTTTCGGTTAACGCCGGTCACGGCCGCGAACGCCTTGCCGAGGCAGCCGCAAAGCAAATGAAGACTCTGGATTATTTCCCAATCTGGGGGCACGCACACCCAACATCCATCGAGTTATCTGAACGTGTACTTTCGTATGCGCCCAAGAACCTGACTCGAGTTTTCTTCACCACGGGCGGTGGAGAAGCCAACGAGACCGCTTGGAAGCTAGCCAAACAGTATTTCAAGCTGCAAGGTAAGCCACTGAAGCACAAGGTCATTACGCGCGCGGTCGCCTACCACGGCACCTCGCACGGCGCCCTTTCGCTGACCGGCATTCCTGCCATGAAGAAGATGTTTGAGCCGCTTGTGCCAAGCACCTTTAGGGTTCCAAACACCAACTGGTATCGCGCCCAGGACCAATTCGAAACCGAGGAAGAGTTCGCCATGTGGGCGGCCAACCGCGTCGAAGAAATGATCCTGTTCGAAGACCCAGACACCGTAGCGGCGTTTATTTTCGAGCCGGTTCAAAACTCTGGTGGTTGCTTCACCTCACCAAAGAGCTACTTCAAGCGGGTTCGCGAAATTTGCGATAAGTACGATGTGCTCTTGGTCGCTGATGAAACAATCGATGGATTCGGTCGAATCGGCACCATGTTCGCCTCAGAGTTCTATGACTTTGAACCAGACATGCTGGTTTGCGCCAAGGGCATTACCTCTGCCTATGCACCACTGGGCGCACTGTTGTTGAGCGAGAAGCTTTTTGAGCCGTTTAAGCACGGAACAACGATCTTCCCTCACGGCTACACCTTTGCTGGTCACCCGGTTTCCTGTGCGGTCGCCCTCGAGAACCTGGACATCTTTGATGAAGAAGACCTGGTTGGCAACGTGCGTCGCAACTCACCGATATTCAGACAGACCTTGGAGAAATTGAAGGATTTGCCGATTGTTGGCGACGTTCGCGGCGAGGGCTACTTCTTTGCGATTGAGCTTGTCAAAGACAAGGCCACCAAGGAAACCTTCAACGATGCCGAATCTGAGAAGCTGCTTCGCGGAATCCTGTCGCATCGCATGTTCGAAGAGGGGCTCTACTGCCGATCCGACGACCGTGGCGACCCGGTGGTTCAGTTGGCACCACCGCTCACGGTGGGTGTTGACGAGTTCAACGAAATCGAGCAGATTCTGCGCGGTTGCTTGAGCGAGGCCTGGACCAAGCTCTAGGAACCCAATGTTTAGACCCGAGGTTCACTCCGCAACAGGAGCGGACCTCGGGTTTTGCAGTTTAGCTAGAATCCCCGAGTTATTCAGATTTAGAATTATCGGGATCTCATCTTTTAGTCGAATGGATACGTTTGAGACATGAATGTTAAAAACAACTTTGACGCCAGCAGCAGTTTCGAATCCAGGATCGGCACCATCTCGCTTTTTGCGATGGATGACCAGTTGGTCGCGCTCAACATTTCCGGCAATCCGGTGCCAGACTCCGGTTCCTCCCCCGTCTTAGCCAAGGCCCGCAAACAGCTCGAGCGCTACTTTGCTGGCAAGAGTCGCGATTTAGAGGTCTCGACACTTTTGCAGGGAACCGAATTTCAGAAACGGGTCTGGGCTGAAATAGCCAAAATTGGCTTTGGCGAAACCATCAGTTATCAGCAAATTGCCGAGAAAATTGGCAACCCGAAGGCTAGCCGTGCAGTTGGTGCGGCGGTTGGGGCTAACCCGGTACCACTTTTCATAGGCTGCCACCGCGTGCTTGGTAGCACTGGAAAAATCACCGGCTACAGCGGTGGCGAAGGTTTGCCGACCAAGCGCCTCTTGCTTGAGTTGGAAGGCATCACGACCAAGGAATGAAGCCGCATACCCTCGAGCATGAAGACGGACTTGAGCGTTGCTCCTGGGCTGGTCGAGACGCCCAATACGTCAGTTACCACGATGAAGAGTGGGGTGTTCGAGTTGTCGGGGATCAGCAGATGTTTGAGCGGCTATCGCTTGAGGGCTTCCAGGCCGGGTTATCTTGGCTCTCAATCCTGAAACGTCGCGAGGGCTTCCGCTCGGCTTTCAAAGGTTTTGATATCGCCGCCGTTGCTAACCTCAACGAGTCTGAGGTCGATAACCTGATGTTGGATTCCGGAATCATTAGAAATCGGGCCAAGATTCTCAGCACGATTTCCAACGCAAAAATTAGTCTCTCGTTGGATGGCGGCCTCTCTAATTTGCTTTGGAGCTTCGCTCCGGAACGCTCAAAAAAGACACTTTCTATACTTCAGGTCGACGGTTTTGAGTGGGTGGCGACGAGTCTTTATTCTGAAGCCATGGCAAAGGAATTGAAGCGGTTGGGCTTTGGATTCGTCGGTTCAACCACCATGCACGCCCTAATGCAGGCCACCGGAATGTTAAACGAGCACGCGCCGAATTGCTTCAGAAACCCAGAACTCACCTAAACTAACGTTCCATGAGAACCGAACAGCAGTTCACGACACTGTACCGAGAGTCACTTCCACTGATAAGCAAATATTTATTCAGGCGAGTGGAAGCGAATCAGGTCGAAGAACTCTGTTCGCAGGTATTTGAAATTGCCTGGCAGAAGCGCACCGCTGCTCCCGCCGGATTCGAACTCCCGTGGCTGTATCGCATCGCAGCAAACGTGATATCAAACCATCGTCGCAGTTTGACTCGCGAGACCAGCCTGATTGCAAGTCTGCGTGAACCGAACTCGGCACCCTCGGCCGAGTCAATTGCCTTGGCCGACATCGAGTTGGCTGAGGCCTGGGCGAAACTCAAACCCGCTGAGCAAAACGTGCTCGCTCTTGCCGCCTTCGAAGGCCTTGGAGTGCATGAAATCTCTTTGGCTCTTGGAATCAGCGGCAACGCGGCGGCCGTGCGTCTGCATCGTGCGAGGGCCAATCTGGCATTGCTTTTGGAGTACCAAGAATAATTTCACCATTTCGGTAATTATTCGGGGGCTCGCGACATAACCAAAGTATGACCAACAAAATTAAAGACCTAGAGGCCCGCCTTCGGGCTGCCGATTCTGCAAAGAACATCAATCTGGAGTTCTCGACGGACCCGATTGAACACGCGAAACAGAAGGCGGCTGGGCGAGTATCCATCCGCGCTAGTTTTGCACTGAAGAGCGCAGCCTTCAAGCGCAGCTTCCTCGCAGGTGGCGTAGCAACCGCCGCTGCTACTGCGGCTGTCCTCGGTTTGGTGGTCGGAACCCAACCCGCTGCACTTATCTCACTCGGCAGCGACACTCGTGGTCCAATCAGTGAATCTTCCTCGAAGATTGCCGGCATGGACTCCATGGCGCTCGCACCATACAGCCAAGACGAATACACGGCTGGAAGCGACCTTTCGGCAGCGGCCGGCAGTGGCCACATTTATGAAATCCGACCATTGGCCGACTCAAAGGCTGCACTCTCGAACCTCGGGGCGGTTCTCGGGCTCGACGGTGCGGTAAAGAGCTACCCCGAAGATAAAGCCAGTTTGTATATCGGTAGCGGTGATTACAGCGGTGCGAACATTTCACTTTATACAACCAACGGAAGCTGGGGCTACAACGATTCGAGCGCAGCACCTGCTGTAGTTTGCAAGGGTGATGCTCCCTGCGAGCAAGAAGCGGAGGCTTCTGAGAACTATCCATCTGAACAGGAAGCGAAGCAAACCGCCGCTACCCTGTTCAGTGCCGCGGGGCCTGCCTTTAAGGCAAGCGACATCAAGATCGAGTCAACGGTTTGGCAGCTCTACGCAACGGCAATTTTGAAGGTTGAGGGTCAGGAAACCGCAATCGAGTGGCAAGCAAGCTGGGCCCGCGGCGGCAAACTGGAATCCGCGTGGGGGCACGCCGTTGAGGTAGTTGATCGCGGTTCTTTTGAGACGGTTTCGGCCGTGAATGCCGTTGAGCAAAGATTGCGAGAATACCGTTGGGGTGGCCAATTGGCCTCGGCCAGCTATCACTTCAACCACTCGCTAGACACCCGCAGCTTTGATGAGGTAACCGAGAGCGAACCTTCCGAGGATTCGGTATCGAGTGGCGAAGCCGTGTCGGTTGCAACCGCCGCTCCCCCAGTCTCGGCTCAGTCTGGTGGCTCGGAATCAAGCGAAACCCGCCAGGACAAAATCGTGATCACCTCGGCCAAAACAACTCTGGTTTTGGTCAACGATGCCAATGGTCTCAGCTGGTTGGTGCCAGGATACGAAGTGACCGACGGGCACGACTTTTACGCCGGAGTCATTTCGGTAGTCGACGGAATAATCGAACTACCGGAGGCCGCCGAGATGATTCCGATGGACGGAATGGAACTGAAGTAGCCCTCAAACCAAGCCAGGGCTGACCAAAGTAATAGTCGAACCGCTGACCTCGAAACCGAGGTTGGCGGTTTCGGCTATCCGCCGAAGGTCATCCATCGTCATTGGCGGTTCGGCGGCCTGCAACATGGCCCGAACGAACAAGCCCTTACTCTTTTTATTGAAGTGGTTAAGGGGTCGCCGAGTGCCGTCAGCCAATTCGACCACTACGTCAACATAGTAACTTTGAATACCGGCCGGAATCGGGGCGAGCGCGACATAAGACTTGGAGCGCAAATCAATGATTAGACCGGTTAGGCGGGGCCAGACCAGCGAGTGGGCGGTTGACCAGAGTTCTCTGAGCTTTATGCTCGGCAAGTTTGTGCTGGCCGACATGCGATAGTTGGGAATCAGATCGGTCGAGGGAATCAAACCAAACAGCGCCGACTGTATGAGCACCTGCTGTTTGGCTCTGAGCATCTCGGTGGCATTCAGGCCATCGCCAACCAGCGCATCGTAAAGCGTGCCGGTGTAACGCATGAGAGCGGGCATTATTGGCGCTTCGTTGACCGCAAGATTAACGTCAATCATTGTGTGCTGCTTTGGGGTTAGCTTCAAGGCTCGAGCGGCGGCATCCCGGTCTGAACAAATCTCGAGAAGCGTGTTCATAACCTCAGTGCGTGCCGGATTGAGAGCCCCAAATGTGAGAGCAACATCCTGAATGTTTAACGGTTTTCCGCCAATCCGTTTGGATTCGGACGGCGGGAGCAGAAACAACATGTGGCCAGCCTAAACTTGTTCAATGGTCAAACTTACAAAAATATACACTCGAACCGGCGATGAAGGAATGACGGGTCTCAGCGACTTTTCGCGAACCCGAAAGACCGACCCGAGAATCCAAGCCTACGCCGATGTAGACGAGGCCAACTCCGCAATCGGCGTTGCCGTTGCCCTAGCGTTGAATGAATTCGATGAGGACACGCTTCACCTTTTGTCTCAGATCCAGAATGACCTTTTCGACTTAGGCGCTGACCTTTCGAACCCGCTCAACGAGTACTACGAGTACGATCCACTCCGAGTGGGTTCCGAGTGGATCGACGCCCTCGAGTCGGCGATTGACAAGTACAACGGTGAACTCGGCAAGCTGGACTCCTTCATCCTCCCTGGTGGTTCAGGGCTAGCGGCCGGTTTGCACCTTGCCCGCACCGTAGTTCGACGGGCCGAACGTTCGGCTTGGCACGCCATCGAAGAGTATGGCACCGAGCCGGCAAAGAAAGGGCATCACGACGGCGGGGTGAGTGTCGTCGCCGTTCGCTACCTAAACCGCCTCAGCGACTTGCTATTCGTACTTGCGAGGTACGCCAACATCAAGCACGGTGGCGACGTCAAGTGGGTACCGGCTGCCAATCGACGTGAGCGACCACTCAGGGTCCGTCAGGTCTCAGATGAATAAACTCGAAGGGCAAAATGGCCCAGAAGCCCTCAACTACGCTCAGTTAGACAAGGTTTCACTGGCATTCCTCGTGCATCAGGGTGACCTGGCTGCCACCGAGGAGTGGGAGCGCAGGGAATCAACCAAGGAAAACGATTCGGATTCCACCGCAAGCTCAGTGGCTAAATAATCTCCTTAAATAGTGAATCCGCTCAGGTCTAGGCCTGAGCGGATTCACTATTTAATTCCTAAACCAGTTGTGCATGCCTTGCGACGATCGAAACCACATCGTGCTCAACCGAAAGGAATCCCTCTTCGGCGTTAGCCTTGATAATTTCGCCACCAACCAAGGTGATTCGAACTTCGCCCGCTCCAAGAATCGCAAGCATCGGCTCGTGACCAGGTAGCAGGCCGATTTCACCTTCAACGGTCTTAGCGATTACCATTTTGGCATCGCCAGACCAGACAGCCTTATCAGCTGCAACCAGCTCAACGCGAATGGTCTTGTCTGACATGCTTACTTGGTCGCCTTCTGGATTCGCTCCCACTCGCGCATAACATCTTCAAGTCCACCGACGTTGAAGAATGCCTGCTCGGCAATGTGGTCGAATTCACCCGAGGCAATCTTCGAGAAACCTTCGATGGTTTCCTTGATTGGAACGGTTGAACCGGCGACGCCCGTGAACTTGGTAGCCATGTAGGTGTTCTGTGACAGGTACTGCTGAATACGACGGGCACGAGAAACCGTAACCTTGTCCTCTTCGCTAAGTTCTTCAACACCAAGAATGGCGATGATCTCTTGCAATTCCTTGTTCTTCTGCAGAATCTGCTTCACACGAACCGCAGTCTCGTAGTGATCCTTCGCAATGTAGCGAGGGTCCAAGATACGTGAGGTCGAGGAAAGTGGGTCCACGGCAGGGTAAAGACCCTTCGAGGCAATTTCACGGCTCAACTCGGTAGTTGCATCGAGGTGGGCGAACGTGGTTGCCGGGGCCGGGTCGGTGTAGTCATCGGCAGGCACGTAAATGGCCTGCAATGAGGTGATCGAGTGGCCGCGGGTCGAGGTGATGCGCTCTTGCAAGAGACCCATCTCATCGGCGAGGTTTGGCTGGTAACCCACGGCTGATGGCATACGGCCAAGCAGAGTGGAAACTTCGGAACCGGCCTGTGTGAAGCGGAAGATGTTGTCAATGAACAACAACACGTCCTGCTTCTGAACATCGCGGAAGTACTCGGCCATGGTCAACGCCGAAAGCGCAACGCGAAGACGCGTGCCTGGTGGCTCATCCATCTGGCCGAAGACTAAGGCGGTCTTGTCGATGACGCCCGATTCGGTCATTTCATCGATGAGGTCGTTTCCTTCACGGGTACGCTCACCAACTCCGGCGAAAACCGACACACCATCGTGGTTTTCTGCCACGCGGTAAATCATTTCCTGAATCAAAACGGTCTTACCAACTCCGGCACCACCGAATAGACCGATCTTTCCACCGGTCACGTAAGGCGTTAGAAGGTCGATGACCTTGATTCCGGTTTCGAACATCTGAGTCTTTGACTCAAGCTGGTCGAAGGCCGGTGGGGCACGGTGGATTGACCAACGCTCGTTTACTTCAATCTTTTCGCCCGGAGCGGCGTTTAGCACTTCACCGGTCACGTTGAAAACGCGACCCTTGGTGACATCACCGACGGGAACCGAAATCGGCGCACCGGTGTCG
Source organism: Microbacteriaceae bacterium (assembly GCA_947378555.1). GTDB lineage: Bacteria > Actinomycetota > Actinomycetes > Actinomycetales > Microbacteriaceae > Rhodoluna. Next base: position 75,537 of record CANCKM010000002.1, on the reverse strand, counting down.
CTAACCTTGCCGCCGCGAACCAAACCATCGGTTGGCTTCAAGGCGATGGCGCGAACCAAGTCGTCACCGAGGTGCTGGGCAACCTCGAGAGTAAGAGTGGTCAACTCACCATTGAGGTCAACGACCGTGGTTAGAGCGTTGTAGATCGCAGGGATGGCATCGTGTGGAAACTCGATGTCAACAACTGGACCGGTTACTCGAGCGATTCGCCCGGCGTCGGCTGCAGGAGCAGCTGACTTGTTCTTGGTCTCGGCCATGTCTCTTTCTTTCTCTTAGTCTTCGTTGCCGGCGGTAGACAATGCGTCTGCTCCGCCAACAATTTCGGAAATCTGTTGGGTAATTTCAGCCTGCCGAGCTGAGTTGCTCAAGCGGGTGTAGTTGTGAATAAGCTTCTCGGCATTGTCGGTAGCCGACTTCATGGCCTTTTGGCGCGCGGCATGCTCAGATGCTGCGGATTGCAGCATCGAGTTGAAAATTCGGCTTTCGATGTAAACCGGCAGGAGTGCATCCAGGACCTTGTTCACGTCGGGCTCAAACTCATAGAGTGGGAACACTTCATCGCCAACCGGAGCCTCGATACCTTCGACAACCTCTAGAGGCAACAGTCGAACGACCTCGGGAACCTGAGCAATCATCGAAACAAATCGGTTGTAGACAACGTGGATTTCATCCACGCCACCCTCCGAAGCATCGGTCGCGAAGGCCTTCAAAAGCGTGTCTGAAATTTCCTTTGCGGTGTCGAACTGTGGAAGGTCGGTGCCGCCGATCCACTGCTGGACTGCCACTCGACGACGGAACCCAAAGTTGCTGACAGCCTTACGACCCACGAGGAAGTAAACAACCTCTTTGCCCTGGCTTAGCAGCAGGGTTGTCAACTGGTCGGCTTCCTTCATGACGTTAGACGAGAAGGCACCTGCCAAACCGCGGTCTGAGGTGAACACAACGATCGCAGCGCGATCGATGCGAGCCGGTTCGGTGGTTAACGGGTGATCGACGTTTGAGTAGGTAGCAACAGCCGAAACTGCACGGGTGACCGCGCGCGAGTATGGTGCCGATGCAGCAACGCGCTGTTGAGCCTTGTAAATGCGCGAAGCTGAGATCAACTCCATGGCGCGAGTGATCTTCTTGGTCGTCTGAGCAGACTTAATCTTCTGCCTATAGACCCGAAGTTGCGCTCCCATGTCTCTCCTAGTTTCTTATCGTTAAGTCGTTATCGGGTAAGAAGGATTACTTCTTGCGCTTCTGTACGACGATTTGCTCTTGGTTTACTTCTTCTTCGTCAAGTGCGCTTTCAACGACGGTCGAACCAAGTGATTCGCCACCCTTGGTTGCGAAGCTCTTCTTGAAAGTAGCAACTGCAGACTCAAGTTCTGCCACGGTGTCGTCGGTCAAGTTGTTGGTCTCGCGAATGGTGACTAGCAACTTGGTGTTGCGACGCAGGTAATCGAGAAGTTCACTCTCGAAACGCAATACGTCCTCAACTGGAACCTCATCGAGCTTGCCTGTGGTGCCGGCCCAGATCGAAACGGTTTGCTCCTCAACCGGGTAAGGCGAGTACTGAGGCTGCTTTAGCAGCTCCATTAGTCGGGCACCGCGAGCAAGTTGCTGACGTGAGGCAGCATCCAAGTCGGAAGCAAACATCGCGAAGGCTTCTAGTGAGCGGTACTGAGCCAACTCGAGCTTCAGGGTTCCGGAAACCTTCTTGATTCCCTTGACCTGAGCCGCGCCACCAACACGCGAAACCGAGATACCAACATCGATAGCTGGACGCTGGTTCGAGTTGAACAAGTCAGACTGCAAGAAGATCTGACCATCGGTGATCGAAATCACGTTGGTCGGGATGTATGCAGAAACGTCGTTGGCTTTGGTTTCGATGATTGGAAGACCGGTCATCGAACCGCCACCTAGAGCATCGTTCAGCTTGGCACAACGCTCAAGCAAACGGCTGTGTAGGTAGAAAACGTCACCTGGGTAGGCTTCGCGGCCTGGTGGGCGACGTAGCAATAGTGAAACGGCGCGGTAGGCCTCGGCTTGCTTTGAAAGGTCATCGAAGATGATGAGGACGTGCTTGCCGCCGTACATCCAGTGCTGACCAATGGCAGAGCCGGTGTATGGAGCAAGGTACTTGAAGCCCGCTGGGTCAGAGGCAGGTGAGGCAACAATGGTGGTGTATTCCATTGCGCCGGCTTCTTCTAGAGCAGCCTTAACACCGGCAATGGTAGAACCCTTTTGGCCGATTGCAACGTAGATGCAGCGAACCTGCTTCTGAACGTCACCCGACTCCCAGTTTGCCTTCTGGTTGATGATTGTGTCGATGGCGATTGCCGTTTTACCGGTCTGACGGTCACCAATGATTAGCTGACGCTGACCGCGGCCAACTGGGATCATGGCATCGATAGCCTTGATACCGGTCTGCAGTGGCTCGTGAACAGACTTACGCGCCATAACGCCAGGAGCCTGAAGCTCTAGAGCGCGACGGGCCTCAGCCTTGATCTCGCCCTGACCGTCGATTGGGTTACCAAGCGGGTCGATAACGCGACCAAGGAAGTTGTCACCGACGGGAACCGAAAGAACTTCACCGGTGCGGTGAACTTCCATTCCCTCTTCGATTCCTTCGAAGTTACCGAGAACAACGGTTCCGATCTCGCGCTCATCGAGGTTCAGAGCCAGACCGAGGGTGCCATCGGCGAATCTGAGCAACTCGTTAGCCATTGCGCTAGGTAGGCCTTCAACGTGAGCGATTCCGTCACCGGCATCGATTACGTGGCCTACTTCGTCGCGCGAAGCCTTGGCTGGCTCATAGGACTTTACGAAGTCCTTAAGAGCGTCGCGAATCTCGTTCGGGCTGATTTTCAGATCTGCCATCTCGTTCCTCTACTTCTGGGGCTTGCCCCGGTTGGTCTTTGAGGCAGTCACTCACGCGAACTGCCAGTTTTGCTGTGCTCAGTCGAGGGAATCGACTGAAGGTTGTGGTCTGGCTAAGCCAGTTGTAGCTTTGCTTCTGAAAGGCGGCTTGCCAGGCTTCCGTCGATTATGTCGCCGGCTACCTGAACGCGAACTCCACCCAAGATGCTTTCGTCTAACTCGATGTTGAGCTTGAGGCTCTGACCGTAACTTGCAGCCAAGGCCTTCTCAAGTCTCTCCAGCTGATTCTCGGACATCGGTCTAGCAACCGTTACGGTTGCTACTAGACGGCTCGCGAAAGCTGAGACCTGCTTGCCAAACTGTTCGAGAACTAACGAGACCCGACGTCGACGAGCAGAGACAACTGCCTGCCTAATCAAAATCGCTGATTCTGCAGAGACCCGCTTGGAAATCAAGGAATCGACAAGCGAAAGCTTGGCTTCCTCGGTTGCCAGTTTGTCGCCGAGTGCGAACTGAAGGTCCTGATCTGAGTCAACGGCCTGCTGAAAGCTGAATAGGTCGCTCTCAAGCTGGCCAAGGGTCTTGCCGTTAGCGGCTATTGAAGCCACGACGTGCACCCCGAGCTGCTCAATGGCCGAGACCAAATCGCTGCCCTTTGACCAGCGAAGGCCAACCAAAACATTCACGAACTCAAGAACGTTAGCCGAAATGCTCTTTGCAAAAACCGCTGCAACAGCTCCCGACTTGGCGTTTCCCTCGGCGGAAGGGTCCGAGAGGAGACTTCGCAACTGGTTCGAAGTTGCGGTAGCCGAAGCCACTGCAAAGAGTTCGGTTGCGAACTTGAGGTCGGCCTTGGCCAATAGCGGGTTAAGCGCTACCTTCGCCGCGGCTAGTGATTGTCTGGTTGAGCTTGCCATTTACTTCTTGCCCGCCTTGTCGCCGGCTTCTAAGTCGGCTAGGAACTGGTCAACAACCCCGGCAGCAATCTTGTCGTTTTGCAGGCTGGCTCCAACAACACTCGACGCTAGATCGATTGCTAGTGCGCCAACTTCGGTGCGAAGCGAAACGAGTGCTGACTGACGCTCTGCCTCAATCTGTGCCTTGGCAGTTGCCGTCAAACGAGCGGCCTCAGAGGCGGCTAGTTCTTTGAGCTCAGCCAAAATGGCCGCGCCCTCGGCGCGAGCAGCCTCACGAATTTGAGCAGCTTCGGCGCGAGCCTCGGCCTGTTCGGCTTCGATGTTTGCTGTCTTGGCTGCTGCTTCGGCCTGAGCTTGCTCGGCTGCCGCTAGGCGACCTTCGATAGCGTCGGCACGAGCATCGAGATTTTTCTTGAAGTTCGGCAGAATCGCGAACCAAAAGAAAGCTAGCAGGATGACGAAAACGACCGAAGACCAGAACATGTCATATGGCTCGGGGATCAGCGGGTTTTTGGTCGCCTCAGCCGCAAGCTTGATAACGCTTGTAATCATGGTCTATTTTCCGATCGATTAGACGCCGAAGATGAACGGGGTTGCAAGACCGATAAGCGCGAGTGCCTCGGTGAATGCAATACCAAGCCACATGGTGACCTGAAGACGAGCGGCTAGCTCTGGCTGACGAGCGATTGACTCGATGGTCTTTGAAACTACTAGACCTACGCCAACGCCTGGCCCGATTGCTGCAAGGCCGTAGCCTACGACTCCGAGGCTGCCGGTGATTTCTGCGATGTTAGTTACGTCCACTTGGTGGTTCCCTTCCGCGGTGTAGCTCTGACGGTTGCCAGTGCTTGTTTTTTAGTGCTCGTCTGCCAATGCCAACTGAATGTAAACAGTCGTAAGCAGTGTGAACACGTAGGCCTGTAGAAAAGCAACCAGCATCTCAAACAGGGTGAAGATGAAACCAAATAGGAAGGTTCCCGCTCCAAACGCCTTCATGATGCCGTCTGCATTGAAGAAAAAGTATTGGGTAGCCGAGAAACAGAGAACCAGCAAGAGGTGCCCGGCAATCATGTTCATGGTCAAACGAAGTGCGAGCGTTACCGGTCGCAGAATAAAGGTTGAGAGCAACTCAATCGGGGTCACCAGGATATAGAACACCGGTGGTACTCCGGCTGGGAACAGGGAAGCCTTGAAGAATCCCATCCCGTGCTTGCGAATTCCCGCATAGATGAAGGTGACATAAGCGGCCGCGGCCAAGACGATTGGAAGACCGATAACCGAGGTTCCAGCAATGTTGAAGCCCGGGATGATTCCGGTGATGTTCATTCCAAGAACGGTGAAGAAGATTGTGGTGAGAAGTGGAAGGAAGCGGTCTCCGTCTTTTTCACCCAACTGCTCATGAGCGATTGACTTGCGAACGAAGTTGAGTGAGATTTCACCCATCAGTTGGAAGCGGCTTGGTACTAACTGCCCGGCTTTCTCTGCCTTGCGAACTCGACCTGCCCAAAGAGTAAAGACAACTAGCAGAACTGCCACGACGATTAGGCGAATGATCATGATTCGGTTGAGTGCGAAGACGGTACCCTCGAACGCGACGATTTGCGGGTAGAACTCCATGATGGAGGGGGCGTGGAATCCGTTGCCCGACTCCTCGGCGCTGGTCAATGCCTGAAGCAGACCATATGTTTTAGCTAACAGCTTGTACTCCTGTGTCGGGGCAAGTTTTCGGCCTTGCGGCGATTTACAGTGTGCGCCACCCAATCGGTTCTTGGATGTATGCCTCTACTCTAACAGCAAAGGCTTGCGCAAAAGACTGCCTTTGGCATCAGCGACGAAGTTTTTTATCCCTGAACCACTGGGATTCGCGCCTTGGTGACCGCCATGGTGTCTAGCACTAGCGAGCCGAGGATCGATGCCACCAAAGTGATGAAAAGCGTTGGACCATTTATAAAATCGGCGCCTTTTAGGGTTGCAACGAGGATGAGGAAAATGACAATCTTTAGAAGCCACCCACCCATGACAACGGCGAAGAAACCGCCCAGGTTCAACTTTCCACCAACCAAAACGCTCAGGGCGGTGAGCGAGACAAACAACAGTGCCATCGCTGCCCCGATCAGGGCACTAAACAAGCCGGGCAGGCCCACCGCGAGGTAGCCAATCACCCCGCCAATGACTCCAACCGCCAAAATCAGAATCGCTCCACGAAACAATACCCGCTTGAGCAGGTCGGCGATGTTGGTTGGTTGGGTCATGATTTTCTCCTACTTGAAACTTTGCTTTCCGAGCGGCGGGATTGCGAAAAGACCGGCCAAACCGTGTAGGCCAAAGCTCCGGCTAGCCCCACGAAAAAGAAAACGAGGGTCAACTTGGCCGGAAGAAAAAAGAACAGCAGGCAGGTGATTGAAATCAGAGCCGTCCAAATGTAGAAAACCAAAACCGAACCCAAGTGGGTGTGCCCAAAATCTTGTAGCCGATGGTGAATGTGACCGCGGTCGGCGGCAAACGGCGATTTTCCGGCGCTCAAGCGGCGAATCACCGAGAGGGTGAAGTCCAGAAGCGGAAGCACGAGAATCGCCAGCGGCAAAATCAAGGGCAAGAACGCGGGAACCAGTGAATTGTTGGTCGCCAACTCCGGGTCGATTTGCCCGGTTACGGTGAGAGCCGAGGTTGACATCAACAATCCGAGCAACAAGGCCCCGCTGTCCCCCATAAAAATCTTTGCTCGGTGCCAGTTGAAAGGCAGGAAGCCAACGCAAACCCCAATCACGATCGCCGAAATCAGCGAAGCCAGGTTGAAGTAGTTGGTTGGTGAGGTTTGTTGTGCCAGAAAGTAGCTGTAGATGAAGAAAACCACGGTGCCGATCAGCACGACGCCGGCAACCAAACCGTCTAAACCGTCGATGAAGTTAACCGCATTCATCACCAACACGGTCACGAAGACCGTAACGACGATGGATGTTCCAAAGCTACCGATGGTCAAGCCGAAGATTGGAAGCGAAACGATCTGAACACCCTGCCAAGCCAATATTCCCGCCGTTACAAACTGAGCGGCAAGCTTCAAAGTCCAGTCGAGGTCGAAGAGATCATCGAGAACTCCGATGGCTGTGATGAGGGCCGCGGCTATGAAGATCGCGATGATTTGGGTCGGATTGCTATAGACGCTTTTGAACCAGCCGAGCAGGCCGGCCAAACCAAGGGAGACTGCAAAACCAAGGAACATTGCGGCCCCACCGAGCCTAGGAGTCGGCGTCTTGTGAGCATCTCTTGCACGAATCGCGGTGTAAACACCGTACTTGCGGGCCAGGCGCAAAACCGCCCAGGTCGCAAAAAAGGTAACCACGGCTGCGAAGAAGGCGATTGTTAGGTAGGCGCGCATTACTTTGTGCCCTGCCCGGATTCGTTGCGCGGCTCAAGCAAATCCCCCGCGATTTCAGCGATGCTTTCGAACGATAACGCTCCCTCGCGCACCAGTCGAATCTTTCCAGAGACGGTCATTTTGCCCTCTGAATCGAAAGACTCATCTAAAGCGGTCAAATCTAGAATCGTTGAAGCCTGCCCCTTTGAGCTTGGCCCGGAATCTAGGTACACGGCAACTTTGTCGCCCAAATACCGCTCTGCCTGCTGGCAGGTGACGGCTGCTGGCTGTCCAGTTAGATTGGCGCTGGATACCGCCAAAGGGCCCACCTCGGCAAGCAGCGCGAGGGCAATTTTATGATCTGGCACTCGAAGAGCAACCGTCCCCCTGGTCTCACCAAGATTCCAGTTGAGCGATGGTTGGGCCCGAAAAATCATGGTCAGGGCACCCGGCCAAAAAGCCTCTGCCAAGCGATTTGCCACCTCGGGCACAGCTTGCGCTAGGGCATGAAGGGTGTCGGTGTTGGCGATTAGAACCGGTGGTGGTGATTCGGGTCCACGCCCCTTAGCGGCGAGCAAGGCGGCAACGGCTTTAGGGGAAAAGGCATCCGCCGCCAATCCGTAAACGGTATCGGTGGGCATTACCACCAGTTCATGGCGGCCTAGGGAAACCTTAGCCAATCGCATGCCGGTGAGAAGGTCGGTATCGGTCGCACAGTCATAGATACGATTCACGCCGGTCTCCTGCCCTTACTACTTGATTGCCGAAACTGCTCGGTCGCGCATGGTCAGATCCTTATGGGCTCTAACCTGGCGCCATCCACTTGCCAATAGTAGTTGACAGACTTGCTGAGACTGGATTTCGGCGTGTTCAATAATGAGCGTTCCCCCACTGTGCAGCAAGCGGCGGGCTGAATCCGAGACCAAATGGATTACATCCATGCCGTCATCGCCTCCGTATAGAGCGAGCTCGGGGTCAAAATTCCGAACCTCTAGATCCCGGGGAATCATTCGATTCGGGATATACGGCGGATTTGAAACGACAACGGATGCCCTGCCGTTTAGTTCTTGAAACGCATCGGCTAAGTCACCCTGGATCAGAGTCGCGTTATCGCCACCGTACCTCGCAAAGTTTGCCGAGGTGAAGACCATGGCTTCCGGCGATTTTTCAACCGCGTAGATTTTGGCATTCGAAACTTCGGTGGCCATAGCCAAAGCGATAGCGCCTGATCCGGTGCCAAGGTCGATAGCAATCGGTTCCTCGGTTGCCGTCAGACGCAAGGCATCGATGGCAAGCTGAGCAACTCCCTCGGTCTCCGGTCGAGGTACAAAAACCCCAAGACCGACGCGAAGTTCGAGTGATCGAAAATAAGCTTTGCCCGTGATGTGCTGCAGCGGTTCGCGCGCGGCACGACGACCAACCAACGTTTCAAAACTTGCGCGCGCAGCGGAATCCATCGTTGCACCAAGAATGATTTTGGACTGAAGCTCGCCACGGCTGCAATCGAGCAAGTGGCAGGCTAAAAGTTCGGCATCCACGAGAGCAGATTCGATGCCGGCCGCCTCAAATCGAGCCGCGGCCGATTCAACCTGCTCCTGCAAAGAGGCGTTAGACATGAAAAACGGAACCTATTTTTGGTTAGAACCGAGAGCGGCTAGACGGGCTTCTTCATCGGTTTGAATGGCCGACTGGATTACAGGCTCTAGTGCGCCATCCATCACGGCATCAAGGTTGTAGGCCTTGTAGCCGGTGCGGTGGTCGGCGATTCGGTTCTCTGGGTAGTTGTAAGTGCGAATACGCTCTGACCGGTCAACCGATTTAACCTGGGATTTGCGAGCAGCACTCAACTCGGCTTCGAGGGCCTCTTGTTGAGCAGCCAAGATTCTGGCGCGCAGCACGCGCATGGCGGCTTCACGGTTTTGCAACTGTGATTTTTCGTTCTGCATCGAAACCACAATGCCGGTTGGCAAGTGAGTGATGCGAACGGCGGAGTCGGTGGTGTTAACCGATTGACCACCCGGGCCCGATGAGCGGAAGACATCGATACGGATGTCGTTTTGGCTAATCTCGACTTCTTCCGGGGCATCAACTTCTGGGAAGACCAGAACTCCGGCAGCCGAAGTGTGAATGCGCCCTTGAGTTTCAGTTGCTGGCACGCGCTGCACTCGGTGAACTCCACCTTCGTACTTCAAATGTGCCCAAACGCCCTCGGAAGGATCGCTAGAGCTTCCCTTGATTGCCACCTGAACGTCTTTGTAGCCACCGAGGTCAGACTCGTTTTTGTCTAGGATTTCTGTCTTCCAGCCCTTGCTGTTCGCATACTGGAGGTACATTCTCAGCAGGTCGGCGGCAAACAGAGCGGACTCCGCGCCACCTTCTCCGGCCTTGATTTCCATGATTACGTCACGCCCATCATCTGGGTCGCGCGGAATCAACAACCGGCGAAGTTTTTCACTGGCCGTGTGGCGTTTTTCTTCGAGACCCGGAATTTCGGACGCGAAGGCTTCATCCTCTTTAGCCAGCTCTCGGGCAGCCTTCAAATCCTCGGTAATTTCATTCACCGAATTGAAGGCGGCCACGATTGCGTTCAACTCGGCGTAGCGCCGGTTGAGCTTCTTGGCTAAGGCTGGGTTTCCGAAGACCGAACTGTCAGAAAGCTTCTCTTGCAGCTCTTGATGTTCAGCCAGTAGCGCCTGGACTGAGTCAAGCATTATTCTCCGTCTGAACCTGAAGGTAGCGGCATCGACTTTTGAACCTGCATCAGGAATTCAACGTTGCTCGAAGTTTCCTTCAGGCGGCCAAGAACCAACTCGAGAGCCTGCTGCTGCTCAAGTCCGGCAAGTGCACGGCGAAGTTTCCAGATGATTTTGGTCTCATCCGGGCTCATCAGCATTTCTTCACGACGGGTACCCGAAGCGTTGACGTCAACGGCTGGGAAGATTCGCTTGTCGGCGAGTGAACGCGACAAACGGAGCTCCATGTTGCCGGTTCCCTTGAACTCTTCGAAGATAACCTCATCCATCTTCGAACCGGTTTCAACAAGCGCGGTTGCGAGGATGGTCAGTGAGCCGCCATCTTCGATGTTGCGAGCTGCACCAAAGAAACGCTTTGGCGGGTAAAGCGCCGATGAATCGACACCACCCGAAAGGATTCGGCCGGAAGCCGGTGCGCTCAGGTTGTAAGCGCGACCCAGGCGGGTGATCGAGTCAAGAAGCACAACAACGTCGTGACCTAGCTCAACCAAACGCTTGGCGCGCTCGATTGCCAACTCGGCAACGGTGGTGTGGTCTTCGGCTGGACGGTCGAAGGTTGAGGCAATGACCTCACCCTTGACGGTGCGCTGCATGTCGGTCACTTCTTCTGGGCGCTCGTCAACCAAAACCACCATCAGGTGAACTTCTGGGTTATTGACGGCGATTGAGTTAGCGATAGCTTGCAAAACCAAAGTCTTACCGGCCTTTGGTGGCGAAACGATAAGACCGCGCTGGCCCTTACCGATTGGTGCAACCAAGTCGATGATTCGGGTGCTGAGCTTGTTCGGCTCGGTCTCAAGGCGCAAACGAGTCTGTGGGTAGAGTGGCGTCAACTTGCCGAACTCAACTCGGTTGACAACCTGGTCCTGGGTCAAACCGTTGATTGAGTCGATTCGCACGATGGCGTTGAACTTCTGGCGCCCCTGATTGTCAACCTCGCGTGGCTGACGGATGGCTCCGACAACCGCGTCGCCCTTGCGAAGGTTGTACTTCTTAACCTGACCCAATGAGACGTAAACGTCGTTTGGTCCTGGCAAGTAGCCACTGGTGCGAACGAATGCGTAGTTGTCGAGAACGTCTAGGATTCCGGCCACGGTGATTAGAACGTCATCCGGTGAAATTTCGGTTTCGATCTCGTCCTGTGAGTTTCCACCCGGGCGGCCACGACCGTTGCGGTCACGGTCGCGGAAGCGATCGCGGTCACGGTTGCGGTTGCGGTTGCGGTTGTTGCTGTTGCCGCGACGGTCATCATCGAAGTCGCGGTCGCGTGGTTCACGGTTCTGGTTTGAACCAGAGTTTGAACGCTGTTGGCGGTCGTTTGACTCGCCTTCCTGGCGCTCTGGACGCTCTTGGCGTTCCTGGCGCTCCGGACGTTCGTTTGAACCGCCCTCGGTGTTCGCCTCGGTGTTTGACTGGCCTTCGTTGTTCTGACGGCCACGGCCACGGTTGCGGTTGCGGTTGTTGCTCTGGCGCTCGCCACCCTCACGGCCTGCTGATTCGCGCTGGGTTGATTCGCCCTGGCTTGCTTCGCCTGAGGAAGCCTGGTTGCTCGGGGCTTCCGATGCATTGGAACTTGAGCTGGCTGGGGCTTTTTCGGCCACGGCTGCAGCCTCAGCGGTAACCTTGGCGACTCTAGATCGAGTGTTTCGCTTTGGGGCTGCTGGGGCTTCGCTTGAAGTATTTTCTGCTGAAGGGGCGCTTGGGGCCGAGGCTTCTGCTACCACGCGACGGCTCTTGCGCTTGGTTTCTTGGATTTCATCCATTTATTGATTGCTCTTTCTTAGGAGTTTGGGTGACTTTCCGTTTATGAGGTAGTCACCGCTGCACAGGTCAGTCGTTTGGCTTTTACGCTTTACAACTTCACTCGTGAGGGGTTCGCTAGATCTGCGAAGATTTCACCATTCGAACGCTAAAAACTTGCGCTATTGGTGTACTGCAACAGTAGCACCTTTAAAGTCGACTGCCAAGAGCAAAGCCTTCCAACTAGGATAATTTTCTGCCGCGAGTTTTGCCGCCGCCAATCGTTCAGCCGGATCGCTGGCCAGAACCAAAACCGATGGGCCAGCGCCGGAAACGACCGCGGCATGTCCTGCCTCCCTGAGGAGTTGAATCAACCGATCGGTCTCTGGCATAGCTGCGGCCCGGTAGTTTTGGTGAAGCCTGTCCTCGGTTGCCGCCAACAGCAGCTCGGGGCTCTGCACCAGCGCCGCAATGAGCAGTGCCGAGCGCGATACGTTGAAAACGGCATCGTCATGTGGCACCGATTCCGGTTGCAGTGATCTTGCCAACGCGGTTGACATTTTGTGATCCGGAACTAAAACCAGAGGCGATACGCCACGGTGCACAAAAAGTTTCTTGTGTCGCGGACCTTTATCGTCTTCCCAAGCAATCGTCAGACCACCAAAAAGCGCCGGGGCAACGTTGTCTGGGTGGCCCTCAAGTTCGGTTGCCAACTGCAGCAGGTCGTCAGCGCTAAACTCGACAACTCCTTCGAGCAGGCCCTTAGCCGCCATGATTCCAGAGACCACGGCCGCCCCCGATGATCCCATTCCGCGGCCGTGCGGGATTATGTTGTGAGCCTTTAGGTGAAGCCCGGGAAGTTCTTGTTTGAAGTGCTTGAAAGTGTAAGCGATGGCTTGAACCACCAGATTGCTTTCATCGGTGGCAACCTCACCGGCGCCTTCGCCATCAATCTCAACGAATGCACCGGTTCCGGCAACTACCGTTACCTCGAGCTCGTCGTAGTACGAGAGCGCCATTCCCAGGGTGTCAAAACCCGGCCCAAGGTTGGCTGAGGTGGCGGGAACCTTTACGGTCACCTTTTTGCCGATAAGTGAAGCCATATTCGCTTTAGACCAATCCCAATCGTTCTGCTACTTCTTCGGCACGAGTTGAAACCTTCTCTGGCACGATTTCTTGCCCGGCTTCATCCTTGAGTGCCCACATTGGGTCTTTCAATCCGTGACCGGTTACGGTCACAACGATGGTTGCGCCCTTTGGAACGAGACCGAGTTTGGCCTGCTTCAGCAAGCCGGCCGCGCCAGTTGCCGAACTAGGTTCAACAAAAACGCCGACCTCCTGAGAAAGGAAGCGGTGCATCCAAAGAATTTCGGCATCGCTCACGGCGCCAAACATTCCCTGCGAGCATTCCTTGGCGCTCTGCGCCAAATCCCAAGACGCTGGGTTTCCGATGCGAATCGCGGTTGCAATCGTTTCTGGGTTTTTGACCGGGTGGCCAACGGTGAAAGGAGCCGAGCCCTCGGCTTGGAAGCCCCACATCTTTGGCACAGCCTTGATGGTTCCGGCGTTGAAGTCTTCTAGGTAACCCTTGAAGTAAGCCGAGTAGTTTCCCGCGTTTCCGACCGGCAAAACATGGAAGTCGGGAGCAAAACCGAGGGCTTCGACTACCTCGAAAGCACCGGTCTTCTGACCCTCGATGCGGTCTGGGTTGACCGAGTTGACCAGGTGAACCGCGTAGTTTGCCGATAGGTCGCGAGCTAGGTCGAGGCAGTCATCGAAGTTTCCTTCAACCTGCAGGATTTGAGCCTTGTGAGCCACCGCCTGGCTGAGTTTGCCCAACGCGATTTTGCCGTCTGGCACTAGAACCACCGACTGGATTCCCGCCGCCGCCGCATAGGCAGCTGCCGAAGCCGAGGTGTTTCCGGTTGAAGCGCAGATGACAGCCTTGGCCCCGTGACCGACGGCCTTTGAAACCGCCATGGTCATTCCGCGGTCTTTGAATGAACCGGTTGGGTTCATTCCCTCGACCTTTAGGTAAACCTGATCGGCACCAACCAGTTTGGCGAGCGCAGGAGCGTCAACCAAAGGAGTGCCTCCCTCACCGAGGGTGATGATCGGGGTGTCTTTAGTTACGTCTAAACGATCGAAATATTCGCGGATAACGCCGCGCCAGAGGTGAGCCATTAGATACCTTCTACTCGGATAACGGAGGAAATTGACTCGACGGCATCGCTGGCGGCAAGTGCTGCTACTACTGCAGAGAGCGCTGCGTCGCTGGCTTGGTGGGTTCCAATTTCTAGCAGGGCAACCGACTTGCGCCCGGCCACTGCACGAAGCCCCTGCTCGACGGTCTCGATTGAAACGTCGTGATCGGCGAAGGTTTGTGCAACCTTTGCCAGAACTCCGGGTTGGTCGGCAACCCCGAGGGTGATCTGATACCTGGTAAGCACCCGTTCAATCGGCAACACCGGAAGGTTGGCGTGCACCGAGTCGGCAAGACCCGGGCCACCTGCCACGTGGCGTTTCGCGGCCGATACCAAATCTCCAAGAATCGCCGATGCAGTTTGCACTCCTCCGGCACCCGAGCCATAGAACATAAGGGCGCCGGCGGCCTCGGCCTCTACGAAGACCGCGTTGAAGGCGCCGCGGACGGCTCCGAGCGGGTGCTCCTGAGGAATCAGTGCCGGGTAAACGCGAACCGAAATGCCGCCCTCACCCGAGTCGTCGGCGGCAATTCTCTCGCAAATGGCTAGCAGCTTGATGACGTATCCATCGCGTTTTGCGGCGATCATTTGCTCGGCCGTGACCTTGGTGATGCCCTCGCGGTAAACCTGCTCGAGTGGAACCTCGGTGTGAAAAGCCAGCGAGGCCAAAATGGCGGCCTTCTGAGCGGCGTCGAAGCCTTCAACATCAAGACTCGGATCGGCCTCTAGGTAGCCGAGGTCGGTTGCCTCAACCATCGCGGCCTCTAGCGAGAGCCCGGCGGTATCCATGCGGTCAAGAATGTAGTTGGTAGAGCCATTCACGATTCCCATGATTCGAGTGACTTTATCGCCCGCCAAGGATTCCCTGAGTGGTCGGATGATTGGAATGGCGGCTGCCACTGCGGCCTCGAAATAAAGTTGAGCGCCAACCTGCTCGGCGGCATCAAATAGTTCGGTGCCGTGGGTTGCAAGCAAGGCCTTATTGGCGGTTATTACGTCAGAACCGGAATTTAGGGCCAGCAGAATGTAGCTTCGGGCCGGTTCGATTCCACCCATGACCTCAATCACGATGTCGGCACCCAAAATGAGAGTTTCGGCGTCGGTTGTAAAGAGCGATGCCGGCAAGTCACCCTCGCGTTTGGCATCGAGATTGCGCACCGCGATGCCGACCAATTCGAGTTCTGCCCCCACGCGAGCGGCAAGCTCGACGCGGTTTGTCAGCAACAGGCGAGCGACTTGACTGCCAACCGAGCCGGCGCCTAACAGCGCAACTCTTAGCGGACGATATTCGATCAAGGTTTAGCCCCTCTGACTTTTGCTCTTACCGTTGGCAAGGTTGGTTTGATAAAGGACGTCTCTGGCAAATAAATCTGCTTCGGTTTCGCCTCGCAACAGCAATCTGGCCGAACCATCCTTGACTGCTACGACTGGAGGTCGGGTTAGAAAATTGTAGTTGCTACTCAGTGAATAACAGTAGGCGCCAGTAGCAGCGACTACCAAAAGATCGTTCGGTGCGATGTCGGCCGGCAAATAATCAGCGCGCACGACAATGTCGCCGCTCTCGCAGTGCTTGCCAACCACTCTGGCCAATGCCGGCGGCGCGGTCGACTGCCTAGAG
The DNA here is from genome assembly GCA_947378555.1 of Microbacteriaceae bacterium. GTDB lineage: Bacteria > Actinomycetota > Actinomycetes > Actinomycetales > Microbacteriaceae > Rhodoluna. Next base: position 60,085 of record CANCKM010000002.1, on the reverse strand, counting down.
GCAAGCAGAGCCGAGTAATCGGCTTCGTAAAGCGCGGGCCTGGCGTTGTCGCTCATGCCACCGTCCACGCTCACGTACTTGCGAACCTGTGGCGCACCAACATCGGTCACGGTCACGTCTTTGATGGTTCCAACGTTGTAGATGGTGACCGTTGTCGGCCCCGCTATTACGCGACCCGGCTCAAAAGCCAACTTTGGAATCGCGATTGAGTGAAGTTTGCATTCGTCCTCGACCGCCTGGGCGATCTGTTGGGCAAATTCGGTGAGCTCTGGGGCATCGTCGGCCCGCGTGTAATTGATTCCAAAACCGCCACCAAGGTTGAGTTCTGGAACCTCGCCGAATTTGAGAAGCTCGGCATGCACGGCAATCAGGCGTTTTGCCGACTCAACAAATCCATCGACTGCAAAAATCTGTGAACCAATGTGCGAGTGAAGTCCTAGGAATTTGAGATGCGAGTGCGAGCGAATCTTGGCAACCAATGCCGGCACATCTGACAGGGCGATGCCAAATTTTTGATCCTCACGCGCGGTGGCCAAAAATTCGTGAGTGTGAGCGTGAACTCCCGAGTTAACGCGAAGCCGAACCGGCTGAATCTTGTCCTGCGCGCCAGCGGTTGAGGCGATGCGCTCAATCTCGATCTCGGAATCTATGACGATTGCGCCAACCCCAGCGGTCACTGCCCGACCGATTTCGATGAGTGACTTGTTGTTTCCGTGCAAACCAATTTTCGATGGATGTACGCCAGCCGCTAACGCAACGGCTAGCTCGCCGCCGGATGACACATCGATGTTCAAACCAAGTTCATCGACCCAGCTGGCCACCTCGGTGCAAAGAAAGACCTTTGACGCGTAGTAAACCTTCGCGGTGGTGCCGATTTGATCGGCTGCCGCCTCGAAGGCCTCGCGAACAGCAACGGCTCTCGCACGAAAGTCGGCTTCATCGATCACGAATAGCGGGGTGCCGAACTGGCTAACTAGGTCGTCAACGCCGATTCCGGCTATCTCGATTTCTCCAGCTTCGGATCGGCTCAGGTGGGCGGGCCAGATTGCCGGGGCAACGGCATTGACGTCCTCTGGAAGCTCGAGCCAGTCGGGAGCCAATGGATTGAGTTCGACGTTGCTCTTCATCAGATGCCTACATTCTTTCGGGTGCCGAAACACCAAGCAGATCGAGGCTGTTTTTCAGAACAATCCCAGCGGCGTTATTGAGCCAAAGTCGGGTGCGGTGGATCGTTTCGGCGGGACCACCCGAGAGTGGGGTGACGCGGCAGTTGTCATACCAGCGGTGGTAAGCGCCAGCAACTTCTTCAACGTATCTGGCTACTCGGTGTGGCTCTCTAAATTCGGCCGCGCTCGCAACGATTCTTGGAAGCTCGGCAAGTTTGGCAATCAACTCTGATTCGCTGGGGTGCACTAGCAGGCTCGGCTCGAACTCACTGCGGTCGACTCCAAGGCTGGCCGCATTCTTTTCAACCTGCTTGGTTCTGGCATGCGCATACTGCACGTAGAAAACCGGATTGTCGTTGGTTCGCTTCGTTAGCTGTTCAAGATCGATGTCGAGCTGTGAGTTGCTAGAGGATCTGGCAAGTGCGTAGCGCCCGGCATCGACGCCAACTGCCTCAACCAGGTCTTCCATCGTCACGACGGTGCCCGCCCGCTTGGACATGCGCACCGGCTCGCCATCGCGCAGTAGGTTGACCATTTGCCCAATAAGGATTTCGAGGTTAACGCCCGGCTCGTCGCCAAAGGCAGCGCAGAGCGCCATCATTCTCGGAACGTATCCGTGGTGGTCTGCGCCCAGTAAATACAGGCACCGGTCAAAGCCGCGTTCGCGTTTATCCAGGTAGTACGCCAAGTCACCCGCGATGTAGGCGTGCTCGCCATCGCTCTTAATTACCACGCGGTCACGATCGTCTCCGAAGGTGGTTGAACGCAGCCACACGGCTCCGTCCAACTCAAAAATGTGTCCCAGTTCGCGCAGTCTGGCAATGGCTCGATCCACAGCCTTTGATTCATAGAGCGAGTTTTCGTGAAAAAATACGTCGAAATCGACGCCAAAATCATGAAGAGAAATTCGGATCTCTTCAAACATCAGGGCCACCCCGGCGGCCCGGAAAGCTTCTTGGGCTTCGTCTTCTGGAAGCGCCAAGATATCTTCGGCGGTGTCGGCTAAAACCCGATCGGCGATATCTTGGATGTATGCGCCACCGTAGCCATCCTCCGGTGCCGGCAAACCCTTGGCTCGCGCCAGAAGGGACCTTGCAAATCGATCAATTTGGGCGCCGTGGTCGTTGAAGTAGTATTCCCGAGTTACCTCGGCACCCTGGGCTTCTAGGATTCTCGACAACGAATCGCCAACGGCAGCCCAGCGGGTTCCGCCCATGTGAATTGGGCCGGTTGGGTTGGCAGAAACGAACTCAACGTTGATCTTCAACCCGGCCAAGGCCTCGCTCGAACCGAAGGCGTTCCCGGCTTCGACAATAATTTTTGCCAGTTCGCCAGCCGCTTCGGCACTGAAGGTGATGTTCAAGAAACCTGGGCCGGCTATGTCTACCTTTGCTACGCCGTCTAGCAGTTGCAACTCGGCGGCCAACAGCGCTGCGAGCGCCCGCGGGTTGGTTTCAAACTTTGAGGCGAGTTGCATCGCAACGTTGGTTGACCAGTCGCCGTGCTCTCGGTTTTTAGGGCGCTCAACGACAACATCGCTTGGCAACTCACCAGCGCCGATTCGACCATCGTCTTGCATCCTGCGAAGAATGATCACAAGAGCGGCAGAGAGTTCCGTTGGGGTCAAGGTAGGGCCTTCGAATCTGGTTTTGGGATTCCCTAGCGGCATTGCAGAAAAAAGAGAATTACCTAAATCATACCGAATCGGCCCGGCAAACCGAGGGTCTAGCTTGCCGCATTAGAACTCGGCGCTCAATCCGGTGGCAGGTTTTTCCAGCTGGCATCGATGGATCCGAGGGCCGAGGCCAAACTTTGCCGATCGGCAATCCAATCCAGTAATTGTTGGCCCTCCGCCGTTGCAACGGCCGAGGGCATGAGGTCGGAGGCATCGAACGAGAAACTGGTTGCATTGGCCATGACTTCGGCAATTTGCTTGCGGATTGGATTCGCATAGAGGGTGTTGTCAAAGGTTGCGTGTGCCGAGATAAATGTGGCGGATCTTGCCCAGCCATGGGTTCCGAGTTCGGCACTCAGCAGGTAGCTAAGGGTGGTTCGCACATCCGCGTCATCCACGAAAGCCACGGCAAACTGCCCCGACCCAACCACGTTTCTGTCGGTTCGAGAAATATTGGGTACCGGAAACACCCCGATGTGCCTGAAGTCTGCGCTGGCATACTCCTTGCGCACACTCAACGGGAATACCGAAGGAGCCTGAGCCCCCATGCGCATCATGAAGCATTGTTCGTTCTGAATGCCATTTACATAAAGCTTCGCCGCGGTTGGAGCGCCCGCCACGGTCTTTGCGATTCCAGAGCGCCCACCGGCAACATTTCCAGGTGCAAAGGTTAGTGATGCAACCTTCGAGGCAGCCTTTTTAATCACTCGATTGCTAAATGGCACATCGCCGCGCCACCAACGGTTGTAAAGATCGACCCCACCGTATTGCAAAACGTAATCTTCTAGCCAGTCCCCCGCCGCTGTTCCCGGGTTAACCGCAGCCTTAGCGCCAAAACACCAGGGGTACCCTGATCCATCGTCATTGATCTTTGCTATTAGCGTCGCCAGTTCTTTATCGCTCGTTGGCGGTCGGTAGCCCCATTTTTTGAAGGCGGCCGGGTTGTACCAAATAAGCGACTGAACGCTCGAGGTAATCGGCAATCCATAGACCTTGCCCTTGCTTGAACCAAGATCAACCCAGCCTGGTACGAGGGATTTTTGCACGGCCTTCAAATCAATGAGTTTGTTGAGTGCCAACGGTCTTTGCCCGGAACCCAAATCCATAAAGCTTCCCGGCTTTGGATAGATGACGATATCAGGGCGCAGCTGACTGCGATGCTTGACAACCCACTTGATTTTTTGATCAAAATTAAGGATTCGAATGTAGATAGCTTTGACGCCGCTCTTCAGCGACCAATCGGATAGTTCACGTTGAAACGCGACCGCCTGAGCACCACCGAATGACCCAACAATTTGAACAACCGAATCGCCAGACTTTTCTGTTTTGGTGCAGGCGGTGAGAGAAGTTAACGCTAGGGCAGTGGCAATAAGGCTTGCCAAAACGCGCCTATCTAATTTCAATCCGCAGCCTTTCACTCTCAACCCCCAGTGTTCAGTATAGAAAGCATGCCTAGCATTCAACGCTGTTAGGCTTAAGTGACCCTAGCCCCTATAGCTCAGGGGATAGAGCATCGCCCTCCGAAGGCGTGAGCGCAGGTTCGAATCCTGCTAGGGGCACATGTTTGGAATAAGTTGGCTCGACCCCGTTACCCTAGTCACCAATGCTGGCCCGCTGGCCATCCTGGTGGTCTTAGCCATTGTCTTTATAGAGACTGGGCTACTCGTAGGTTTCTTCCTACCCGGAGATTCTCTGCTCTTCATAACCGGTCTATTGGTTGCCAACGGCGCCCTCGGGTTTCCGATCTGGTTGGTCTGCCTGCTGATTTCGCTCACCGCGCTGGCAGGAGACCAAACCGGCTACTGGATTGGCCGAACTCTAGGTTCGGCGGTGTTCAACAAATCCGATTCCAAGTTCTTCAGCCATAAAAACGTTGAGCGCACCCACGCGTTCTTTGAGCGCTACGGATCAAAAGCGATCATTTTGGCGCACTTCGTGCCAGTGATGCGCACCTTTGTTCCGGTTGCCGCCGGCATCGGTGAAATGAGCTATCGCAAGTTCTTGCAGTTCAACGTGATTGGCGTCATGGGCTGGGGCACCGGAGTTACCCTGCTCGGGTACTTCCTAGGTGGCATTCCGTTGGTGAGTGATCACGTTGAGTATTTCACCCTCGGTTTTGTCGTCTTGTCGACCATCCCGATCCTGCTGGAAGTTCTAAAATCTCGTCGCGAGCACCGAAGCTAGTTGCTCAAGGGCCATCGCTCGGTGGCTCAGCTGGTTTTTCATCTCGGCAGAGAGTTCTGCCGCGGTCTCAATAAACCCCTCTGGAACGAACACCGGGTCATACCCATGCCCATTGGTGCCTCGCTCCTCGAAGGCAATTGAGCCGGGCCAGATGCCGGTGAACGAGGTCTCCCCCGAACTTTCCACAAGGGCAATCGTGCAGATAAAGGCGGCGCTGCGGTGTTGCTCCGGAACATCTGCCAGTTGAGCCAACAGCAGCCTACGGTTAGCCACATTGTCTCGCCCACCGGCCCAACGCGCCGAAAAAATGCCCGGGCTGCCGCCCAAAATCTCAACGGCAAGCCCGCTATCATCGGCAATTGCCGGCAGACCCGTGTGCGCATGGGCGGCTCTTGCCTTGATGAGTGCGTTTTCTAGGTAGCTAACGCCATCCTCAATCGGCTCTGGGCCTTCATAGCCAACCAGTTCGAGTTGCGGCACACTCTGCCCGAGAATGGCAGCAAGCTCGGCCAATTTTCCAGCATTGTGCGAGGCAAGAACTACTTTCACGCTCCAGCCTGCTCTGCCAGAATCTGTCGCTGTATAGCGGTGAGTTCTGCGGTGCCCTTGAGCGCGAGGTCAAGCAGCAGGTTGAGTTCGTCTCGGTCAAAAGGCACACCCTCGGCGGTTCCCTGAACCTCGACAAATTTGCCACCGCCGGTCACGACGACGTTCATGTCGGTGTGAGCGCGAACGTCTTCGGTATAGGTGAGGTCAAGAAACGGCTCACCGTCAATGATGCCAACCGAGATTGCGGCCACGCTGTCGGTTAGTGGTTTTGCGTTAGCCGGAATGAACTTCTTCGACTTGCCCCACGCGATAGCGTCGGCGAGCGCGATGTAGGCTCCGGTGATGGCTGCTGTGCGAGTGCCTCCATCGGCTTGCAAGACATCGCAGTCAATCACGATGGTGTTTTCGCCGAGCGCAGAGACATCCACGATGGCACGCAGCGACCTTCCGATTAGTCTCGAAATTTCATGGGTGCGGCCACCAATCTTGCCCCTGACCGCCTCGCGATCCGAACGACTGTGGGTGGCCCTTGGCAGCATCGAATACTCGGCCGTGACCCAACCCTCGCCCTTGCCAACCTTCCAACGTGGAACGCCACTGGTGAACGAGGCGGTGCAAAGTACTTTTGTCGATCCAAAACTAATCAACGCCGACCCTTCAGCATGCTCGCTCCAGCCCCGCTCAATGGTCACGGTGCGAAGTTCGTCAGGGGTTCTTCCGTCGACGCGAATAGTCATTTTTCTCCTAGGTGTTTTATAAAATTTTTTTTGGCTCGAACTAAATTTGCTCGACGCCACTGACTTCTGGGCCCAAGAATCTTCTTGCCAATTTTTCAAAACCGGCCGAGTCGGCTGTCGATTGAAAACGATGGATAGGCGGCGCCGTATCGGTGCGCTCAAGATTGTGGGCCACCAGGGTTCGATAGACGTCTTTGGCGGTCTCTTCCGCCGAGGACACCAAGGTCACGTCTTCGCCCATCACATACGAGATGGCTCCGGTTAGCAACGGGTAGTGGGTGCATCCAAGCACCAACGTGTCTACCCCGGCATCCCTAATGGGGGCCAGGTATTGCTCGGCGACCCGCAGCAACTCTTCGCCCGAAGTGATTCCTCGCTCAACGAACTCGACAAATCTGGGGCAAGCAGCGCTGTATTGCTGGATGTCTACCGCCGCTGCGAAGGCGTCATCGTAGGCTTTGGATGCGATGGTGGCCTGAGTTCCGATTACCCCGACCTTGCCGTTTCGGGTAGCGGCGGCGGCTCTTCTGACCGCCGGCTGAATCACCTCGACCACCGGAATTCCGCGACCCTCGGTGTATCGCTCTCGGGCATCGCGAAGCGCGGCCGCTGAAGCCGAGTTGCAGGCAATAACGAGCACCTTGACGCCTTCATCAACCAAACGGTCCATGACCGCCAAAGCCAGTTGGCGAACCTCTTGAATGCTCTTTGGGCCGTAGGGTGAGTTCGCCGTGTCGCCAAGATAAATGATTGATTCGTTTGGCAATTGGTCAATAATCGCTCGGGCAACGGTTAGACCACCGACGCCAGAGTCAAAGATTCCAATTGGGGCGTTATTCACGACCTAACCGGCACTCTTTGGGTCTTCGGGTCGCAACCCGTCATAAATTTCCTTGCAGGTGGGGCACACCGGAAATTTCTGTGGATCCCTGCCCGGAACCCAAACCTTGCCACACAGGGCAATGACCGGAGAGCCCATGACGGCGGATTCCACAATCTTCTCTTTTCGCACGTAATGCGAATAGCGCTCGTGGTCGCCGGGTTCTAAGTTCTCTTCGAGTCGCTCCTCGAGTCGCTCTTCGAGCAATGTCGATCCAGCGGTTTGCCCGCCAATTTGATCCCCACCGAGGTCGCTTAATTCATTTCGCATTACTTCAGGTTAACAGCATCACCAAGGGTCACCCGAATCGTCAGCTCCTGACCATCACGGATTACCTTTACCAACACGTTGGCATTGGCGGGGTGCTCGCGAACCGCAGCGGTTAACTCTTCCTTGGAAGCTATCGATCTACCATCTAGGCTCACGATAATGTCTCCGGCTAGGATTCCGGCTTTCGCTGCCGGACCCCCGACGGTTAACTCCTCTACCTTGGCACCGGTGGAAAAACTTGCGGCGGTGTTCGAATTGGTGGCGTCCGACACCAATGCACCAAGCAACGCGTGGCTCGCCTTGCCGCTCTTCATAATTTCAGCCGCGATGCGCTTGGCCACGTTTGAGGGAATGGCAAAACCGACACCGATGTTTCCGGTCTGCCCGCTCGAACTGCTTCCAGCCGAGGCAATCGCCACGTTGATACCAATAATTTGACCGAGTTGGTCAACCAGGGCACCACCGGAGTTTCCTGGGTTAATGGCAGCGTCGGTTTGAATTACGCCTAGGTTTATCGGGGCTTTGCCGTTTCCGTTCCAGAGCTGAAGACCGCCCTGACCAGGACCGGAGTTTTCGGGCGCGGCTGAACTGTCAACCTGAATGGTTCGATTCAGAGCCGAGATAATGCCCGAGGTCACGGTTGCCTCGAGCCCCAACGGAGCGCCGATGGCAACAACTGGGGCTCCGACGTTCAAGGCAGAGGAATCCGCGAAGCTGGCGGCCTTCAAGTTTCCTAGGGCTTCAACTTTGATTACCGCTAGATCGTTGGTTGGATCGGTACCGATTACCGTAGCCGCGAATATGTGGCCATCGGCGGTCTTTACCTCGATGGTTGGAACAGCTGTTGAACCATCTAGGGTCACAACGTGAGTATTGGTCAAAATGTAACCGGATTCGGTCAAGATGACTCCCGATCCCGACCCGGCCCCATTCGAACCCGAAACGGAAATGGTTACAACTGAAGGTGAGGCAACGGAAGCCGCGCCGGTGACCCAGCCGACCCTTGAAGGATCATTGACGACGATTGGCGATGGCTGAATCAGCAGACTGTAGGCGGTGATACTGGCTCCCGCACCCACTCCAGCGCCCAGAACTGAACCGAGCGTGATCATTGCGGCTAGCGACAGCGATGAGGTTTTGCCACTCACCCTTGAAGCCAGCGAAGGCTTTTTTGGCTTTGCCATCGGGGTTTCAACCACATCGAATAGGAATTGGCGGTTGTAGTCGGATGAGGGTGATTCATTTTGGTTTTCGTTCACTGCAAGCCTTTCAGTCGACAACTCGAAGTCATTTTTTCAAGTCAGCCTGAGTAGTCTATGAAGAAATCCTGAATGCTCGCTTAAGCGAAACGGTCAACCACGGCAACCTGGGACATTCGATTGCCCAATAATCGGGACCAAACAATTTTGGTTCACCAGTCGAATATCACCGACCTCCTGAATTGGCTGTTCGACGCCAAAGCGCAGTATGTTGCTCGGCAACGTGATGACCCCCGGGTCACGAATCCAGGCTCCCGAGCGCCCAAAACGGTACGCGACCCGGAAGCGTACACTCACCACCGCGCTGTACTCACCGGCCAGGTCGAAACTTTGCTGAACCGACCTTCCGGTGGCCGTTGCCCCGTTCGAGAAACTCCACTGGAAACTGGCCGGGCTAAACCTGACCTGACCCTGATTGCCGAGCAATCGGTTGCTGCGAAAATGCACCTTTGAGTTGACGTTGAAATACCCACTCTCCCCCAATCGCAAAATCCTCACGGGAGACAGTCTTGCCAGTGGCGCGTCGGGTCTAAAGAAACCCAATCCATCGTTTTTGTGAGTATTTCGCTTCACCACCACCTGCTTTTTTGGCGGTTTTACAACGATCGGTGGCTTGGAAACCCTTGGCGGTTTGGGCCGAACCGTCGGTTTCACTTTGGGTTCAGTGTCTGGTCGAACTTTTGGTGGATCCGGGGTAAGCACCACTTTCTTCTTCACCTCGGTGACGACTAGTTTGCCGCAGAGGGTGAAGACCGAGCCGCTTACCTGCGAGGAGTAATGGAAATTTTTGGAGCTTCCTCCAGCATTTTTACATCCCGCGGCGCTTGCCGAATCAGGCTGCCAGCTAACAGCTAGGGATAGGACGAGAGCGGAAATCAGCATTGTCGGTGGAGTTGTCATTCCGAAACTTTATGGCTCCGGCCATTCGCGAATCGAAAGTTTTCCACAGCCGCCGAGCAGTGAATTCCGGATTTCCAGCGACTTGGCTCGACACCAGCCGACTCGGGCCTATAAACCCGGGGAAAAAGAAAATCCCCAGCCTATTGGCTGAGGATTATCTTCTCTAGTTGCGGGGGCAGGATTTGAACCTACGACCTCCGGGTTATGAGCCCGGCGAGCTACCGAACTGCTCCACCCCGCGGCGAAGTATCAGTCTAACACAGCGGGGTAGCAACATTGCGGTCAATCGGATTATTGGTTGGAAACTTACTTGGCGCTTGCCTCCAGAGCGGCCTGAATGGCAGCCTTTAGGGCCGCATCAGCCTTACCAAAGGCAGCCCAGTCGCCAGCCGCCAATGCTTTGTCCTTGGCCACGAGAGCCACCCGGGCCTTTTCAAGGGCCGACTTCAAAGCCGCGCTGACGGTGGTTGGGGTTCCTGGGTCAACTGGCTTTCCAGGGTCTACCGGCGTCACGATTCCGCCGCCGCCGGCACCTGAGCTTCCGCCAAAGAGATCGTCGAGTGCAGCGTTTAGGGTGTCCTCGAACGCAATCTTGTCACCAAAGGCCACCAAGACCTTTTTCAGCAGCGGAAAGCTGGTTTCGCCGGTTGATTGAATGTAAACCGGCTGCACGTAGAGCAAGCCACCGCCAACTGGAAGAGTGAGCAGGTTTCCGTTGAGCACCGTGGTTGAGCCCTGGCGCAAAATGTTGAGCAGCTTGGATACCTCAGAGTCGGCATTGAAGTTGTTTTGCACGGTTCCAGGACCGGGTACCACAGTTTCCCTCGGGAGAGAGAGCAACCGAAGTTTTCCATAGGACTTGGCCTTGACTCCATCCACGGCTCCCGCGTCCGAGTCGGCCACCAGATAACCGGTAAGGATGCTTCGGCTCGATTCCCCGGTTGAACGAGGAATGAATGTGCTGTAAATCGAGAAACTCGGGCTTGCCTGCCCTGGAGCCTGCAACGTCAGGTAATAGGGCGGCTGCAAGAGCCCCGCACTGCCGGAAACCGGGTCATTCGGGGTCATCCAAGCGTCCTGCTGAGAATAGAAAGCTCCAGCATCGTTCACGTGATACATGCCCAGGATCGAGCGCTGCAGCTTGAACAGGTCGGCGGGGTAACGAACGTGGCTCATCAGAGCTCCGGACATTTCGCTGATTGGCAGCACGGTGCTTGGGAAGATTTTCTGCCAAGTCTTCAGGATCGGATCCTCGGCATCCCAAGCGTAAAGCTTCACACTTCCGTCATAAGCGTCAACGGTTGCCTTGACCGAGTTGCGAACGTAGTTAATGTCGGTGCTTCCAAAGTTGGTGCCGGTGTTGCTATCGGCAATCACAGTGTTGAGGTTTTCGGAGCGAGAATACGGATAGTTGGCAGATGTCGTGTAGCCGTCAACAATCCAAACCACGCGACCATCAACAACAGCCGGGTAACTGTCGGAATCCAAAGTCAAGTAAGGCGCCACAGCCGAAACTCGCTCGCGTGGCGAACGGTTGTAAAGGATTTGGGAGTCATCGGTGATGGCATCCGAAAGCAAAAGCTGCTCACTCTGAAACTTGAGAGCGTAAGCCAGACGAGGCAGAATTCCCTTAAGTTTTGGGCCACCATCGCCAGAGAAGGTCGTGTAAGTCTGGTCGTTTTCACCAGTACCCGCCGGGAAATCGAGCTCGCGCTTGTCACTGGCCGCGGGCCCACCGACGATTGAGTAGCTCGGTGACTGCTCGCCAAAGTAAATCCTTGGCTCGAATTTCCCGAGGAGTCCGGTCGATGGAATGCCAGACTGCAGGAAAACCGGCTGACCATCGGCGGTTCGCTGATTTCCGTAGGCAGCCACCACGCCGTATCCGTGGGTGTAAACAATCGTGTTGTTGTACCAGGACTGTGAATCGCCAAGGCCCTTTTGGTTCAGCTCGCGAACGGCAAGAACGGTGTCTTGGGACTTACCGTTGATCTTGTAGCGGTCGACGTCTAGGTGGTTTTCAAAGTTGTAGTACTGACGAAACTGCTCAAGTTGACGGAAGGAGGCGCTGACTAGCGCCGGATCGATGATGCGAATCTGAGCGGTGGTTTCGGCATCCTGACGGAGTGCACCGGCGGTTGCGTCGGTCTTGGCGTTGTAGTCAATCTTGGAAATCGAATCCAGCCCGTATGCGGTTCGAGTGGCTTCAATATTCCTCTGGATGTACTTGCTCTCGAGGGTTCGTTCATTCGGAACCACCTGGAAGGTTTGCACAATCCAGGGGTAGAGCCCACCGAGCACGAGCGAACTGGCAACCATAAGAGCAGTTGCCATCAGCGGCAAACGCCAGTGACCGATGAATGCCGTCACCAAGAACAACAGGGCAACCAAGGCACCAATGGCAGCCATGATTTGAAAACCCGGAATGGCAGCGTTGACATCCGAGTAAGTCGCTCCGGTATATAACCCGGTGGTAGTGGTCATCGTGTGGTACTCGTCAAGCCACAGGCTGGCGGCTTGGATTGCGATGTAAAGACCGGCGGTCAAGGCCAACTGCACCCGAGCGGTTTTGCTAATGCGAGCTGATCGGCCAACGAATTTGACGCTTCCAAAGACCAGGTGAACGACGCTGCTGAGAATCAGTGCGAGCAGAAGCGCCGTGGAAAGTAGCGAAACCACCCCACGGTAGAAGGGAAGCTCAAAGAGATAAAACGAAACGTCAAGACCAAACTGCGGGTCTTTTACTCCGGTCGAGGTTCGGTTCAGGTAGGTAAGCACCACTCCCCAGGTAGAACTGGTTGCGACTCCGGCAAAGATGCCGAGAAGCACTGGTATGCCAATCAAAATCACTCGGCGAAGTTGGCTAAGAAGAACGCGGTACTGCTCAAACGGGCTTGACTCGTCAGCCAATCTGGCATAAATCGGACGGCTGCGGTACGCAATCGCCAGACTCAAACCGGTGATTATCGCCATCAACCCGGCCGCGGCAGCAAAAACCGCCGTTTGAGCCCACAGCTGCGTGGTGAAAACCGAGGCGTAGCCCATTTGGTCGAACCAAAGGAAATCCGTGTAAAAGCCGGAAGCGCCGAGTGCGGCTAGGGCCAAGAAGACAATAATGAGGGTCGCAATCAGGGCGGGTGAGACTCTGCGCCTGGTTGCTGCACTATTGGTTTGCGACATGGTTAATCCGTTTCTTTACTTGGATGCTGTACAGGTGGGTAACGCTGAAGTGTTCGAATTGCTTCCGATGGCCTCAACGGCGTGAAGCGCCTCGGCGAAGGTGCTGATTGTGGTCACGTGTAGGCCTTCAGGAATGAAGCCGACAACCTCGTCACAGTTGGATTTCGGGGCTAGAAACCACTTGGATCCGGCTCGCAATGCGGAATACATCTTCTGTTGGATTCCTCCGATGGGCCCAACCTGACCGTCGAAGTCGATGGTTCCGGTGCCGCTGATATTGTGACCACCGGTTAGTTCACCAGGGGTTAGCAGGTCATAGATGCCGAGGGCAAACATCGTTCCACCGCTCGGCCCCGAGACGTCCTGCAAGTGGAACTGCACGTCCACGGGAAACGAATACTTGTAGTTCAAACCCAGGCCGATTCGAATTTTTCCGTCGACCTTCTTCGGAACGACAGTTACCTGCAGCGGCTTGCCGCCCCGCACCAGGCCGATTTCCAGCGGCTTTCCCGCGGTGCTCGCCTGAACCACCGAAAGCAAATCATCAAAGGTCTGGACTACCTGACCACCCGCCGAAACGATGAGGTCACCCGCCTTGATAAATCCTTGGCTTGAGCCTTTTGCTTCAATGTACGCCGCCTGCAACTGTGCCGGAATCTCGTATCCCAACTTGCGAAGCGCAACATAGACCGCACTCTCTCGTGAATCTTGCATGAGCGACTCGCTGTATTTGTCGACTTGGTCAACGCTAACCGACGGTGGGTAGGCGACATCAACTGGGATAACAGTCTTCGCGGGGTCAATCCAAGCGTCAAAAACCTGGGCCCAGTTCGGCGTTTGGCCGGGTTTGCCAACCTGACTAACCGTCATCAGATTGAGCGTTCCGGTGGTTGAATACACCGGCGCTCCGGATATTTCCAAAATGGCTTTGTCCTGGTCTTTGCCAAGAACGTTGAACACCGGACCGGGTTGATCAATGAGGTACGGAGCCGGAAAGCTCAGGCCGATGGCTGCGGTCACGAGGAGCAAGCCAAATACCACTCCGACATGCCTCGATTGAAGGCCTCGCCTAAGTTTTGAGCCACGACCCTCGGTTTGCGTGTCGTTCTCGTGCCAGCTTGAATAGTCCATTGTTTTAAAGACTAGGTCAGTGCCAGAACTTCAACGAATTGGGGTTGTCATTGGCTTCACGCTGATGGCGAACATCCATCGTCTAGGAGGGTTTTTTAAGGTGCCTCACAGGCTTTTGGGGCTAGCGTAAGAGGCATGAGTGGTGCCAATTGAACGATCGTTTTGACGATTCAGCCGACGCAGAGCCCGGTCGCGATTTTAACTCCAAGGACTTTCAAGAGTTCTTGAAGAAACTCATGTCCGGCGAAACCGGCTTCGATCCTGCCGAGTTGGCAGCGGCGGCTGGGCTTCCGAACGACCCGGAGGGTTTAGCCCAAATCATGCGGCAGTTGCAAACCGCGATGAACCAGGCCGGCGCAAATGCCGAAGGGGTCAACTGGGGTTTGGCCAGCCAGCAGGCGAAGGAGCTGGCAAAAACCAGTTCAAAGCCGGTGGATCCAAAGTTTCGCGAAGAACTCAAGGCCGCCATTTCGATTGGCTCGCTTTGGCTCAACCAAGCAACCGAGATTTCAGACCTGACCGCTGAGCCCAAAGTTTTGAGTCGCGAACTTTGGGTCGAAGACGCCATGCCCCTGTTTCAGGCTTTGGCGCAGCCGGTTGCCGACCGCATGAGTCAAGCGCTCACCGAGAACCTAAAAGAAAACGCTCCAGAAGAACTGGCTGGCATTCTGGCCTCGGCCGATGGCCTGTTTCGTTCGGCCGGTGGCGCTCTGTTTGCCATGCAACTTGGCCAAGCCCTTGGAAAGCTGTCTGCCGAGGTAATAACCGGTGGGGATATCGGTTTGCCAATTTTCCAGGATCAGCGGGCAGCCTTCGTTGCTCAGAATTTTGACTCATTCGTTGCCGGGCTCGATGTCGAGCGCGATCAAGCCTTCATATACCTGTCGGTTCGCGAGCTGGCCCACGTGCGCCTTTTCAAGCACAGCAAATGGTTGCGTGACCACATTGTTTCGCAAATTTCCAAGTACGCCGCCGGAATCACCATCGACAACTCCAAACTTGAGGGGCTCGCCGAGGGTTTCGCTGGAGACGGGGAAGAAATTCGCCGAGCCCTGGAATCTGGCGCACTCATCGCCGAACGCACCGAAGACCAAGAGCTCGCTTTAGAACGAATTGAAACCATGCTCGCTCTGATTGAAGGTTGGGTTGACGTTGTGACCGAATCCGCCACCAAACTCTTGCCTCGTGCTGCTGCGATTGCCGAAGCGGTTCGCCGGCGCCGGGCTACCGGTGGGCCAGCCGAGCAAACTTTTGGAACCCTCATCGGGTTGCAGTTGCGACCTAAAAGGTTGCGTGAAGCAGCTGCGATGTGGCGAGCCATCGGCGAAGCGGTGGGCAACGACAAACGTGACAGCCTCTGGGATCACCCCGACTTGGTGCCAAGCGCCGAAGACATCAACGACCCAAGTGGGCTGATTTCCAAGTTGAACGGCGCGGGATCGGAAACCGATTCGATGGATGACGAGTTGCGCCGCATGTTAGACGAGCAGGGCTAGCTCGCGAACTACCTTTGGCCCGCGGCCGCCGAGGCTGTGGAAAGTTTGATTGCCAGTTTTTGTGCGCGTGCCAATATCCTGAAATGGCTCTCAAAATTAATCAACATCAGCAAGCGCTCTGGCGTTCACCGAAAGTAATGCAGATTGGGCTTGGCCCGGAGCAGGTCATTCTTGAAGACCTCACACCGGCCCAAGAGAAACTCATCGCCGCTTTGTACAGTGGCATCGCAGATAACCAGGTCGAGGCCATTGCCAATCAGTCCAAACTTGACCTGTCGATAGCCCACGAGCTCGTCGAGAAAATTCGGCCCCTAATGCAAATCCCCGAAGCGGATCGGGGGCAACGCTCAAACTCAAGCCGCGGAAACCTAGACAAGACCGAACCCTTCAGCGACTCCGCAGTTTCAAGTGCGTTCGCCGAGATCATCCGAGCCAGCTTGGTTCATGGTCGCGACGGTGAGGCGGTGCTTCTTGAGCGAGGCAGGCGCGCGGTTCACCTGGATGACCTGAGCAAGACCGGCCTACTCATCACGCTCGGTCTTGCCGCCGCCGGCATTGGGGCCGTGATTACGCACGACAGCTCTAGGGTCAGCCAAAGAGACATCGGCAACACCGGATACGCTCAGGGATTGCTCGGTCAGTCTCGTTTGGGAGCAGCCGAATGGCTTCTTCGAGGTGCGCCAAATCGCATTCAACTGGTGCCCGGATCCAAACTCGAACCCAAGCAACTCGACAACGTTGACTGCGCCGTGATCATCGCCCATCAGGCCATTCAACCCAGACTTTACGCTCGGTGGATGAACCGTCAGGTGCCCCACATCGCGGTGGTGTTTGACTCCACCGGGGTGAGCGTTAGCCCAATGATTACCCCCGGAATCACACCCTGCCTCTTTTGCCTTGAGCAGCAGCGCATTGATTCCGATGAGGGTTGGCCGGTGCTAGCTAGCCAGCTATTGACAAGTGAACTTCGTTTCGACGACTCGGCAAGTCAACTGTTTGCAGCCGGCATCGTGCTCAAGAAGATATTGCAGACCATTGATTCCGGCCCGCAATCCGAACCGATAGCTGCAACCGGTTATCGGTTTCTGGCCTCCGATGGAACCGTGAGTGACCTCAAATGGCCAATGCATAAAGCCTGCTCCTGCGGTGAATCCGAGGGTAGCCTCAGCGCTTAGCTTTGCCCCAAAGGTTGGGAAGAGATTCAAGCAACCAAGCCAGGCTCACGTCCGACTGCAATGGCATGCGATGCCACCACCAGTGCTGGCTGTCATGCTTCAGCCAAGGCCGATACCAAGGCTGACCCAAATCGGGTTCGAAACTCGATTTTCCGGCTCGCGCTAGGCGGTAAAGAATGTCATCGGCTTGGAATTCGGTGATTTTCACAAACTGCTCATCGGCTAGCCAAACCCGCACGTTCATCTCGGCGTACGCGAGGGCCACCGGCTTGTTCGATCGGTACTTTTTTGCGATGTGGAATATGGCGTCTCTGGCCAAGATGAGCTGAAGGTAATCCGGCCAGTCATACTCTGCCTTATTGATCCAGCCACCCATTCGGGTTAGTTCTGATTCGTAGTTTCTCGTCGCTGAATCGAGTTCGAGTGCTATTTTTGCGATCCTGTTTTCCAGCCTGATATCGGAGGCTGTTTTTGGTGCGTTGAGCAAGTTGGGCCTCCTTTAGTTGGTTAGAAATTTCGGTTCGAGTAGTTCAAGAAAACGAGACGGTTCTCGGCTTCGACCGGAGTCCTGCAGCGCCCAACTCAAACCCAATTTTTTACGAGCCCTCGTCAATCCAACATACAGCAGACGTTTCTCTTCGCGAATCTCGCCAGCTGTCTTGGCAAAGCTAATGGGCAAATAGCCATCGGTGAGACCGATGATAAAAACCGAATCCCATTCCAGGCCCTTGGCCGCGTGAATGGTTGAGAGAGTGACCGCGGCCTTCACCGGTTCATGCTGCGAACGTTGCCGTTCTTCGAGCTCATGTGCGAAATCCAAAACGGTCGCTTCGGCAGGCATTTCGTCAACGATGGCAAGTAGCGAATTGAGCGACTCCCAGCGGTCTCGCACCGCACCCGATTCAGTTGGTTCTCTGGTTTGCCAACCTAGCGACCGACAGATTTCCGAAACAGCCTGAAAGAGTGGCTTATCGGTTCCAGAGCCGGCCTCGGCACGAATTCCACGGATGGCATTTTGAATCTCAGGCCGGCGAAAAAACCGCTCGCCGCCTCGAATCTGATAGTCGATTCCCGCAGTCGAGAGTGCGTTTTCAATCACCTCTGATTGCCCGTTGACTCGATACAAAACCGCTATCTCACTCGATTTTGCACCCTGCGCTCGCAGTTCAAGAATCTGCGCGACCACGGAGGCCGCCTCGGCTTGAACGTTCAGATGTCTTTCCACGCGTGGCGCTTCACCAGTGGCGCCCTGTGATCGCAGCGGTTGCACCAGTTGCGAGTCGGCCGTCAATCGATTGGCAAAGTTAAGAATTTGTTTGGTGGATCGATAGTTGCGCGTCAACTCGATCACGTTGGCATCTGGGTAGCGAGATTGAAAACCCTGAAGAAACTCGCTTGACGCACCGGTGAACGAATAGATGGTTTGGTTAGGGTCTCCGACGACGCAAAGGTCGCTGTGCTCGCCTAACCAAGCGTCTAGCAAGGCCTGCTGCAATGGCGAAATGTCTTGGTATTCATCCACGGTGAAGAATCGGTACTGCTGTTGCACGTGGGCCAGTGCGCGAGGTTCGGCTCGCAAGAGGCCAAGCGCGAGAATCAGCACGTCCTCCCAATCCACCTTTTGAGATTTAACCTTCGCCTCTTCGTAGCAAAGCTGAACCTCGATGTTCTTCGCCAAGCTAAGCCCCGCCACCAGTGGCCTCACCTTGGCTCGCTCGGCGTATTGATCCATGCTCAACATCGAGTACTTTCGCCACTCGACCTCGGCGGCAAGATCGCGAACTCCGGCCGCATCCAGCCGTATTTTCAGCGATTCCGCCGCTTGAGCAATCAACCGAGCTTTGGACTCGATGACGCTTGGGGCTGGAACCCCGGCGAACTGCGGCCAAAAGTATTCGAGTTGGCTGAGAGCGGCAGCGTGAAAGGTCTTCACGGCAACCTGCCCCGCTCCAAGCTGACGCAATCTAGAGCGCAGCTCCCCCGCAGCTCTATTGGTGTAGGTCAGCGCCAAAATACGATTCGCTGCAAAGTTACCCTTGGCGATTCCGTAGGCAATTCGATGGGTCACGGTTCGAGTTTTTCCAGTTCCCGCACCCGCCAGAATGCAGGTTGGCCCAACCAGCGCCGTGGCGGCTTCTCGCTGTTCCGGGTCGAGGTTATTCAGCAGGGTTTCTGGGTTCATTAGCCGTTTAGCTCGGTAGCCGAGATCAGTTCTTTGCCAAACCACTCTTCAATAAGAACGCGGGCGATGGATATGCGACTTGGCAGCAAAATGTCCTTGGCTTCGGTGGCCAGCTCTTCGCGGCTAAACCAGCGCAGCTTCTCAATCTCAATGCCGTCTGGAACGGTATCCGATTCGGCATGGTCTGGATCTACGGTCGCCGTGAAGCCAACCATGAGCGAGTATGGGAACGGCCAAGATTGGCTCCCTAGGAATTCGGGATTGATTGCTCGCACTCCGGCTTCCTCGTATATTTCGCGAATCACTGCGGCGGCAAGCGACTCGCCGGGTTCAACAAATCCGGCCAAGACCGACCATCGATTTTCTTCCCAAACGCCCTGGGATCCGAGCAAGATGCGATCCTGCTGGTCAACGACCGAGCAAATAATTGCCGGGTCGGTGCGCGGGTAGAGCTCTCTGTCGTCCTTGAGGCAGCGACGCACCCAGCCACCCTGCTCAACCACGGTTGGAGTGCCGCAGTTTGGGCAGTGTTGGTGGTTTTGATGCCAGTTGGCAAGCGCCAGAGCCTGAGCGTAAAGTCCGCTGTCGCGAGCCGATAGCCCCGATCCGGTGCGCCTCAGCTGATGCCAGGCGGCGGGGTCTGATTCGACTAGTTGCGCCGCATTTGCTCCGAGCACCGCAAGAACGACTGGGGTGCCTACCGGCTCGGTCTCGCTGGCCTCTGTCGACTTTCCCAGGTAAGCGCGCAGCTGCGCTGAAGGAACGTCCTCGGTGGTTAAGAGGCGAAGTGCGGCCTGCGGATGGCTTGCATCGCCCTCGAGCAGCACTTTTCCGTCGGCTAGAACCAAAATTCGCGTCAACGGGTTGGCCCAAAGTTCATCAAAGAGATTTGGCCGATTTCTCGACAGGTAGTCTCGGTCAACCGCGGATTGAGCAAGCGGCAAATGTAGCTTCCGGTTCATGCTCTCATCTCTCATCTTTGGCAAAACGTGTGGCGTTGCGCCCTCGCGGCGCAACAACTGTCTAACCTAAAGCCATGGCTAGATCCCTTTTGATTTTAGCCTCGCTGGCCAAAGATGCAGTCGCGGGGCTTGACTTTGTGCAGGTAAAAGAACTCGGTGGGCAAGACGAGGGCAAGTTCGACTCAGTGCTTCTTACCTCGGTTGCCGGCAATCACTACGTATTGCGCAGCCCCGCCAACGCCGATGCGGTTGCAGAACTGGATGCCGAACTAAAGGTTATTCGGCTGCTTTCGAACTCACGAGACAAGCTTCCGTTCACGTTCACCGACGTCATGGGTGTTGCCGAGGAGCCAAACGGGCGACGTTCCTACCTCTTCAACTTTGTTTACGGAAATCCAATCGAGGTTGGCGCGATTGATGCCTCTAGCAGCCTGGTGGGAAGCATTGCTAGAAACGTGGCTGCCATTCACAACCTTCCTCGCAACTTGGTCGAAACCGCCGGACTGCCCCAGTACGCTCCGGTTGACATCGTCCGCGGGCGTATCACAGAACTAGACCGGGCAGCGCAGACCGGACGGGTGCCGGGTGTGGTGCTCAGTCGCTGGGAGCGCGCGCTCGAAGACGTAAACCTGTTTCGCTTCCAAACCACGGTGATCCACGGAAACCTAAACGGAGACAACCTGCTGGAGCAAGACGAAGCGGTTTCCGGTGTTCTAAACCTCGGTTCACTGAGAATCGGCGACCCTGCGGAAGATCTTGCTTGGTTGATGAGCGGTGAGGATGAAGACCTCGCTTACAACTTGTTATTGGCTTATCAGCGAGAGCGTGTTTCGGCCGATGCCAACCTACGCCAGCGAGCCAACCTTTACAGCGAATTGATGCTGGCGAGATTGCTGCTTCAAGGTTTGGCTTTGGGCGACGAGGTAGACGTCGAAAACGCGGTTAGCTACCTTCTCTTATTGGCCGCTAACGTGGAGTCCGGCATCGCTCCATCGCTCGCGCCAACCGGAATGGCCCCCCACGTCGATTTGGCTGAACCGATCGATGCGGAATCCGGTTTGCTCGAAGAACCAAAAGCTCAGGACGACCTCTTCTAAGCGAACTGCGCCAGCACGCCGTTCCAAATTCGAAGCAAATCCTCACCACTCGGAACTGCCGGTGGTCGGATCTCAAGATTTTCATTGACGAAGTATAGAGACACTTCGATTTCAGACTCTGGCACCCCTCGAAACCTTGAGTACGCCAGCCGATAAAGCGCCAACTGCAGAGCCCTTTCGGCAATCTCGGCTGCTTCCACCGGAGGCTTTCCGGTTTTCCAGTCAACGATTTCAAAACCGGTTTCGGTTTCAAAGACCGCATCTAGCTTGCACACGAAGGTGTTCGTGGCAATGGTTAGCTGGATTTCCAATTCCACCTCGAGCGGGGTTTGGTTTGCCCACCGAGATTTTTCAAAGTTGGCTTGAAGCGCTTCGATGATTTCGGTCTGGGAGCCAAACTCTTCATACTCACCCAGCGGCCGATCGTCATCGTTCTCGGCGAAGACATCGGTTTCGGTTTCAGGTAGGGCCAGCAGGCCAAATCTTTGCTCAATCCAGCCGTGAAACAGCGTCCCAGCCCTCGTGGATTTGTATGGTTTGGTTGGCATGGGTCGCCGATATCGTTCTGCCACCGCAGGTAGGTCAGAGACAAAATCTTTGAACCCGGAAGCCGAGACTCGAACCGGAGCATCGACAAGCTGGCGATCCAGCTGAGCTTGGGCGCGCTCGGCAAGCAGCAGGTCAATCTCTTGATGCAACTGCCCTTCGGCTCGAAGCAATTGCGGATTGGTCCTTGCGGCAACGATGGCCTCTAGCGTTATGGCCTTTGCCGATTCCAGCACCGAGCGGTGCCACTGCCCAAGTGGGTCTAGCGGCCACACTTCTTCGCCGGTCTTGATCAGCGAGTTATCTGAGCTAATCATTTCGGGGAATGGCGCGTTCGGGTCCCCGGTGTAGTCGTTGATCGAGACGACGCCCGCTGCCAACTGAGCCAATTCAAGCAGGTAGGTGGAGGGATTCCGGGGTTTCTTGGCTCCCGGCTTCCAGTAAGAGCCGGTCAGCAGAAGTTGCTTGCGTGGGCGCGTCACCGCAACATAGATGAGCCTGCGCTCTTCGCGCAGTTGGTGCTCCTTATTGTCTTGCCGGAAGGCGGTTTGGCTGTCTCTGGCCTCGGGCTGGCTTTGAGCCTCAAGGTACTTCCACTTGGGAAGCGAGTTTCTGTCGCCGCGCAACGGATAGGGAAGCTTGCCGAAACCCAACCAACCGCCACCGCCCCGGCTTGGGTCGCTCGGAAAGTCGTTTTCAACCAGGTTGGAAACGGCAACGTAATCCCATTCCAAACCTTTGGCGGCGTGAACGGTGAGCAGTTGCACCACACCGCTCTCGGGGGTCACATTTGGCACCTCAAACTTTTCACGTTCGTCGGCAAACTGAAGCCAGTCCAGAAAACTGCCGAGAGTCGGGTTGTTATTCGCCTGAGCGTAACCCGAGACCACGTTTGCAAAGGCGTTGAGATGCGACATTGGGTTTTTGCGTCGCGGGTTTGCCGTCACTTCGATGTCCAACCAAAGTTCCTCTTGCACCGCTCTGACGAACTCGGGAAGCCCCATGCCCGTTTTCGCTCGCATCGCCTGGAGGGTTCTGGCAGCATCACGCATTCTTGCGACTCCTAAATCACTGACTTTTGAACGATTGGCGTGGCGATCTTCAAGCATTAAATCAAGGGCGTCAACCAGCGAGGTTGCATCCTCCACGGCGTATTCCTCAGGCAGTTTGGTGCCGGCATCCGAGTATCTTGCCGTGCGAGAGGCGAATCGATAGAGGCGTTCGATATCTTTGGCCCCGACCCGCCAACGCGGCCCGGTTAGCAACCTGATCAGTTGAGATCCAGCAGTTGGCAGATGAATTACGCGCAGTGCACTCACCAAATCAACTATCTCTGGAAGCTCCATGAGACCGCCTAAGCCAACCACCTCGACGGTGAGCCCAACCTGTTCCATGCGCTCGACAAAGAGCGACATCTGGCTGCGCTTTCTCATGAGAAGCGCCAGAGTCGAGTCGTTTGGTTTTTCGGCGAACCAAGCGGCAACCCGATCGGCCTCCTGAACCATGTTTTCGACAAAGTCGATGGTGACCGAACCCGAGCTAGCATCCGCTCTAGATTTCAGTGTCACGAGTTCAAGTTGATTCTCAGTGGCAACCGGGGGCAAAAAGCTCGGAGGGCTTGCCAGCTCCAGAGCCAAGTGATTGGCAATATCCAGAACCAGCTTCGGGTTTCTCCAACTTGTCGAAAGCGCAAACTGTCTGACGTTTCCGGTTGGCGCGGCGCTCGAACCAGACAATGGTTCAACGGCAGCGGCCGACTTTGGCAACGTTGCACCTTTAGCGGTGAAACCGGATCCAAAGTCGGTTCCGAAAGCAGCGAGGTTTGACGCGCTGGCTCCACGCCAGCCATAAATGGATTGATTGGGATCGCCAACGGCAAACACCGAGTGCTGCTCAAACAGACCTCTGAGCAATCTGGTCTGCAAGAAAGAGGTGTCTTGATATTCATCAAGCAGCACCTGGTTGAAGCTCATTCGTTCGCGCTCTCGAACCGCCGGCACGGTTCTAACCGCCAGTTCGGCTAAAGAGACCTGATCAGAATAATCAACGAAGGAACGCTTGCGTTTTTCTTCGCGATATCTGTCTGCCAGTTTGGCAACCACCGGAGTGCCAGACAGTGGGCTCAGGAGCCCAGCAAAATATGCGAACTGCGTTTGGTCGGTTGAACCCACCTTTTTTGGCAAGCCGGCAAGCTTTTCGATCACGTCTTGAATCACCGCATCGACCTCTGATGCATCGGTCAGGTTGTCGTTCATGGCCTGGGCAAGCGATAGCACGGCTTCAATCAGCGGATTCAAGTTGACGTCAAGATCGGCAAGTCGATCATCGACCTCGGATCCGTAACGCACGATTACCTCGCGCGCCAGCTGAAAGGCGGCGGCCTCGGTTAGCAGCGTGGCTTCCGGTTCATACCCGATGGCCAAGGCAAAGTCACGGAAGAGCCCATTCGAATACGCGTTGTAGGTCGAGATTGTGGGTTGAGTGAAGTCGTATTCGAGGTCGGTGGGCCAAAGTTCGCTATCGCGAAGCTTGAGCAGGCTTTCATAAATGCGTTTGGAAAGTTCGGCGGCCGCCTTGCGCGTGAAAGTGAGTCCAAGAATCTGCTCGGGCCGGCACACTCCGTTGGCAACTAGCCAAAGCACGCGAACGGCCATCAACTCGGTTTTACCGCTTCCGGCCCCGGCAACAACGAGGGTTGGTGAATCGATGGATGCCTCTTGAACGGCCAGTTCCTGTTCGGTCGTCAGATTGTATGGCCGCATGATGGCATAAACCTGATTGGCGGTGACTCGGTTGCGCTGCGCACCAGTCGCAGTTGCCTGACCCAAGGAAGCCGCTCCGTCAGAAGAAAGCGTTTGATTAGCCGACATAGGAGACCGCCTTGGTTAGGTGAAGTTGGCAGGTTCCGAATTCGTTCTCGTTATTGCAGTGGGTGTCGACTCGAGCGATAAATAATCGATCGGTCATTGCCATGCCCTCGGCGGCATCGTTGATTAGGGCCTCAAAATACGCTTTTGATTCTGGGTTCGACCCGATTGAGGTCTGATTTTTTTCGGTCGGTTTATCGCCCGAAACCAAAAGCAGCTTTGCGCCTCCCAACTGCAAATCCTCGATTGCGAGTTCGGCATTTTCAAAGATTGAATCAAACGCGCCGTTTTCAAAAGCCAGTTGGTAGAGCCCCAGCTGGGCGTTCTGCTGAGCCTCCTCATTTGAATAAGCCTTGTTCCCGGTTTTCAGGTCAACAATCATGACCCGACCATCGGGGTGAAGTTCGATGCGGTCAACCTGCCCGCGCACTCGCGTTTTACCAAACTCGAATTCGAAGTTTGCCTCGCGAGCCACAACGCGCCCTGCTCTCGCCTGAAAACTTCTCAGGTACTGAACCATATTCGAAATCATTTTCTTGGCCTTGCGTTGCCCGGCAGCCTCAAGCCATTCGGATTCGAAGCTGAGCGTGTGCCATTTGGATTCGACCTGGCGCCAAAGCGATTCCTCATCCGGGGTTTCGCCAAGCTCGAGCGCCTTGTGCACGAGGGTGCCCAGATTGGCCGAGAAGGTGCTGTCGCTGCCACCGTGCGAGTTGAGAAACCAGTGCAGCGGGCACTTCACAAAACTTTCAAGCTGCGATGGATAAATGGGTAGCTTCAACTCAACACCCTCTGGGGTGACCTCTGGGGCAGCGAAGTCGAACAGTGGCTCCTCGGTTGAGAGCGGCGCTAGGCCGTACCAACTGTCTGGATGAGCTCCGGCAACCTGCGCCTCGGCAAGCCGGGCCAAA
Source organism: Microbacteriaceae bacterium (assembly GCA_947378555.1). GTDB lineage: Bacteria > Actinomycetota > Actinomycetes > Actinomycetales > Microbacteriaceae > Rhodoluna. Next base: position 34,918 of record CANCKM010000002.1, on the reverse strand, counting down.
GCCATCGCAATGCTTTCGCGTTCGGCCAGCGAGGCTGCTTCGGTGGAGTTTGGGTTAGTGTTCTCGGCCGCCAGACGACGGCGCAGTTGACCGGCTAACCCGCGCAGGGTCAGTTGAAAACCGCGATATTCGATCGGGTCGGGAATGCCACCGAGCATCAGGTTCAAAAACTGCGATATTTGACTGTCTTCCGATTCGGCGGCCGAAATAAGCAGTCTTTCCGAGGCGGCACCCACGGCTTTCAGGAGCATCCTCAACTCGTCTGGAAGCTCGGATCGGTTCAACTCCTTTGGGTTCTCGATGCGCTTTTTTAGGATGGCATCGAGCGTTGTTGAACCAAGGAGCGAGGAGCGAGGCCGCAGATTTGGCCAAACTCCCTCGATTAGTTGCGGAATGGCAACCACCCGAAACCTTTTGCCGATGAGGCCGGCTGGGGTAAGCAGTTGCACGGTGTCGCGGTTGCTGTCGTTGAAGGCTAGGGAATCCTCCGGCAAACCCAGGTTCAACTGCTGAGCCACAAACTCGTGGGCCGAACCGGCAGGATTTCTCTCAACGTATCGATTAGCGGCCGCAAACAGGCCGACCACGGCGTCGAGGTTGCGATTTGCCTGAACCGAAACCTCCGAGGTCGCCAGCGAAAGGGTGTGCCATTCCTTTGCCAACCCACTCGGGTTCCACAGCTGCCAAAGCAACTCTTCGATGGTTGCCGTGGCAGCAACGTCTTTGGCGGCGAAGAAGGATTTGAGAAACCGATTGGCCCGCCGCCCCTCGGCAAGCGACACCGTTGCTAGCGAACCGGCGGCTTCAAAGAGAGCAACCAGCAGCTCATCGCTGTTGCGATTGCCCTCAGCGGCAAGTTCCTCTCGGCGCAGCGCTCGTCGCAATCTGCGAAGACCGAGGTTATCCAATCCGCAAAGCGGTGATCCAAGCATTTCAAGAGCGCCTTGCAAATCCACCGGTTGATCTGAAAGGACCCGCTCCAGGGTTCGAAGCAGTGCTCTTGAGGCGTACTCGTCGCGCAGTGCCGATTGCGAGCCAATGACGGCCGCTGGCACTGCCTCCGATGAAAGGCTGAGTTCGAGCTGCTGAAGTGCCTGATTCGATCTGGCAACGATGGCCATATCTTTGAACGCGACGCCTTCATACAAATGAAGCTCGCGCAACCTGCGAGCCAACCAAGAGGTTTCGGCGGTCGGATTTTTGAAGACCAGACCCTCGAGGCTTGGTGACTCGGTTTCGTTCTCTTCGAGTGAAACCGGAGCCTGGCGTCTTTGCCTACCGGCCTTTGCGGTGTCAATCAACGAGCTCACTTTGGCCATCACGGCCGCAATCTGAGGAGTTCTAGCCGATGGATTTGCCTCTAGGAAAATTGGAGCCGGTGCAGCGGTTTTGCCGTGTTCCGAAGAAATCGACTCGATTAGCTCAGACATCGATCGCGGGTCGGCGGCCCGAAACCCGAGGGTTGAAACGTCTGGATCCCCGAAGACCACCAGGCCACAACCGCGACTGGCTATTGCCCTCAGTAGCCGATTCGCCGCCGGCGTTAGTTCCTGGGCATCGTCGACCAAGAGCAGTTTGAGGTCAGCCAAAACCGGTGGCCAATCCGCGTTCGCCGACAACCAACTTGCGGCGGCAACCAAAAGCGAAGAGGCGTCATGGCGGTTTTCAAAACTCGGGCCAGAGAGCACGCGCAGGTAATCTTCAAATAAATCTGCCGCAGCAACCCACTCAAGCTTTTCAAAAGCCGCGCCCTGACGGCGCAAATCGCTCGGCGACAACCCATGCTCGAGGCAGACCGTTATTAAATCTCGCAACTCGGCTCGAAAACCATTTAGGCCCAGCACCACTTCACTGATGTGCTTTGGCCAGCTGTCGGCAGCACCCGCGGCTAACGCCTCGGCTATCACGTGATTTAGGATTCGATCCTGCTCACTACCGCTGATCAACTCGGGCAACCGACCACCTTCGGCAATGGCACTGTGCCGCAAGACGCCGAAAGCAAAACTGGCCAGCGTTCTAGCAAGCGGGCCCGGGGTCGCGAGTTGCAGTTCGATTGCCAGATCATCACGAAGTTGGTTAGCCGAAGTTCGGCTTGCAGTCAGCACTATGGCCTGCCCGGGTTGCAACTCGACTGAGCCAGCAGCATTGGGCTCGAGGCAACGCCTCAGCAAGGCTTTAAGAGCCGTGGTCTTGCCCGAGGCAGGGGCACCAAAAACCGAGACTACGGAATCGGTCGGCAGTGAGGCGACCTTTTTTTGCCCTTCGGATAGAACAAGGCCCAAACCACTGCCCGGCTGCGGGTTTAGGCTTGGACGCTTTCTAAACTGGGTGTTCGAAGCAAAGGTCATTCCAGCAATCTATCGTTAGCCACCGACTTTGGCTTGCTAACCGAGCGTTGCGGATGCACACGGCGGCACGCCAGTTGTCGTAATCTAGTGATTGCAATAGAAAGGCCCAAAATGGAAATCAGAATCGGCATTCGCAACACCTCTCGTGAACTCGCGTTCGAGTCATCACAAACCGCCAAGGAAGTTGAAGCCACGGTGGCCTCGGTTCTAGAGGCCGACGGCAAGGTGCTCAAGCTTTCCGACGACAAGGGTCGCCTGTTTGTAGTGGCCGCTGCCTCGCTCGCCTACGTAGAAATCGGTGCGGAAGAAACCCGTCGAGTTGGATTCATCGCCTAATGGAAATCGCATTCCTAGTCGTTTACGCGGCCATTCTAGGTTTAGTGGCCCCGTACATTATTGGCAAGCGTGAACAGTACGGCGAACTCGTTCCGGCCGTGGCGTCATTAGTCGCCGGCTCTGTGCTCTGGACGATTCTCACCTGGGTGGGTCTGAAATATGAAGAGGGATGGATCTGGGTAATCGTAATGTTGGCAATGCCCGCCGCCTTGTTTACCGCGACCTCTTATTTGGCAAAGCAACGAGACAAAAAAGATGCCGCCGAGTTCGAACGGATTCGCCAGATTGCAAACGGAGTTTCGGGCAAGTCGAAGACTGAAACAGTGGAGTACCTCGCAGAATAATCCGCTTCTCAACTTGATAAACGCCTGAGCATTCTCGGGCGTTTATTTTTTAAGCTGGAAGCCCGATCGCGTCCATGCGCAAAGAGTGCGCGCCAATGAGCTCGGTAATCAGCGGTTCCAACTTTGAATAGGAATCCAGATTCACTCGGCGCTCTTCTTCAGCACTGAGAGCCCGGGTCTTGGTAACGCCGGCAAGTTTGCGATTGTCGAATGCGGCTCTCAACTCGAGCAGGGCCTCGCCCATGATGCGGCGGCCCCAAAGCGCAAGACGTGAGGCAAGCTGTGGATTATCTGCCATCGCAGCCAGCAGGACCCGCTTTGCAAAGCGATCGATTGTTTTATCGGCCAAGGCCTTCTCGATGTCGGCGCGCAGGATTGGGTTCAAACCAACAGCGAGTCGAACGTAAAAATCATCAAGCAACCCGGTCACCAAATAAACCTTGAGGATGTTTTCGTACCAGTCGATGCCCTTGGTTAGGGAGTGGAAATTATTGATTCGCTCTTTGAATGGCTCCATGGCCTCGGTAACCTGAACACCCTCGTGTTCCAGTTTTTTTGCGATGGCTCGGTACTCATCAAAGGCTCGGGCAGCACATTCGCTCAGCTCGGCCTTATCGGTCATGCTTGGCGAGTACTTAATCTCGTTGGTGAGAATTTCAAAGTTGCTTAGCTGCAGGTAAGCGAGTTGGCCCAAAAACTTAATTGGATCCGGCGTGTACGGCTTTAGGTTGACGACACCGGTGTTTCGGGCAGCGCGTTCTTCTCGAGGCGGTAGGGCTAATGTGCCACCACGCTTGCGAAAAGACTTTAACCAATCGAACACGGTTAAACCTTAACCTAGTGACGTGGTGTTTGCTGAGAAGTAGACTTGCACTGACATAGGAGATCTATTGAATTTTCAGGATTTAGGCATTGATCAAGACATCGTGGATGCGTTGGCAAGTCGCGACATCATCATGCCTTTCCCCATCCAAGAGCAGGCGATTCCGCTAGCGCTCACTGGCCAAGACATCATCGGTCAAGCCAAAACCGGAACCGGTAAGACTTTGGGCTTCGGCCTACCGTTGATTCAGAGCCTCGGCAAAGACCCAGAACTAGGCGCCAAGGCGCTGGTTGTCGTGCCGACTCGCGAGTTGGCAATTCAGGTTGCCGAAGACCTAAAGCTTGCAACCGCTAACCGTTCAACCATGGTCGCAGCGATTTACGGAGGCAAGGCTTACGAAGGCCAGGTTGCTGAAATCGATGCCGGTGCCCAGATCATCGTGGGAACCCCTGGTCGCCTGATTGACCTTTCAAAGCAAAAGAAGCTCGACCTGGGAAACATTCGCTTCATGGTTTTGGATGAAGCCGATGAAATGCTCGACCTCGGCTTTCTGCCCGACGTTGAACGCCTCTTCGCTTACACTCCGGACGGTCGCCAGACCATGCTGTTCTCGGCAACCATGCCGGGCGCAATCGTTACCATGGCACGCAAATACCAGAACCGCCCAGTGCACATCCGAGTAAATGATCCTGACGAAGGTCACACCAAAGCCGACATCAAGCAGTTCATCTATCGCGCTCACTCGCTCGACAAGGATGAGGTGGTTGGTCGAATCCTGCAGTCCGAAGGGCGCGGCAAGACCGTAATCTTTACCAAGACCAAGCGTCAGGCGAGCAAGGTTTCCGAAGAGCTTATCGACCGCGGCTTCAATGCCACCGCGCTGCACGGCGACATGACTCAGGAAGCCCGCGAGCGCTCGATGACCGCCTTCCGCAATGGAAAAAAAGACATTTTGGTTGCCACCGAAGTGGCCGCTCGAGGCATCGATGTTGACGACGTGACCCACGTAATCAACTATGCGATTCCAGAAGACGAAAAGGCTTACCTGCACCGCATCGGAAGAACCGGTCGTGCCGGTCGTACCGGAATCGCCGTCACCTTCGTTGACTGGGAAGACATGACTCGCTGGGGTCACATCAACACGGCCCTCGAACTTGGAATCGCCGAGCCAATCGAAACCTATTCTTCGTCAGCGCACCTCTTCACCGACCTTGACATTGCAACCGGCACCAAGGGTCGCATTGCGAAATCAAAGCGCCCAGAGGGTTGGAAGCCGGGTGACGATGACAAGCCTCGCGAAGGTGGTCGCAACGCCGGTCGTGGCGGAAACCGCGGTGGCGGTGGGCACTCGAGAGATGGTCAAAGCGCACCGGGGCATCAGCGATCCGATCGCAACAAAGACCAGAGTGGCGACAAGCCGCACAAGAGCGTGCCTCATACAAAACCAGAGCATGGCAACGGAGAGCACAAGGCTCCGACTAGCGAACGCAATCGTCAGCGCCGCCGCACTCGCGGTGGGGCAGTCGGTTAGTTTCCGAAGATAACCGGCACGGCTCATAAACCAAAGGGTTTAGAGTTGTGCGGCAAATCCTGTCGCCTGAGAAATGATTTTCTCTAGGTTCGCAGCCGAGGTGAGTCGTTCGCCGAGTCGGTTTGGCTTGCCAGTGCCGTGGTAGTCGCTCGAACCGGTGAGCACCAAATCGTGTTCAAAAGCCATTTTCTCGAGCCACTGGGTCACATGCTCAGGGACGTCGCGGTGATAGGCCTCAAAGCCGCCGAGCCCGGCCTCAATCATTGACTCAAAGTGTGCAACCGGCATGGGTTGACCGGGTGTCGGGCCATTGCCGCGAGCCATCGGGTGCGCAATTACCGGCACTCCCCCGGCACGTCTGATCAATCGGATTGCCTCGTAGGTTTCTGGCACTCCCCGATTCGGTTCGTAGTATTTAGAACCCGGGAACACAAACTCGAAAAATTCTTCGCGAGCCTTGATGATGCCGCGCTTGATCATGGCATCGGCAACCGCCGGGCGACCAGCGGTTTTGCCAGAAGCCAGTTCGACCTCAACGGCATCCCAGTCAATGTCGTAGTCTTCGGAAAGTCGTTCGGTGATTTTCTTGAGACGAACTCGGCGACTCTCAGACGAATCGGTCAGCTCCGACTGAAGTTCAACGTTTTTGGGATCTGGCAAATATGCGAGCATGTGTACCGAGAAACGCTGACCCTCGCCCTCATCGTTGATGACGCTGGCCCGGGTGGTGACTTCGATGCCGGCTATGAAGCCGATGCCCAGCCGCTTGGCGGTCTCGGATCCCTCTGCCCAACCGCTCGTGGTGTCGTGATCGGTCAATGCAATCACATCGAGGCCGGCCGCAACCGCCTCGGTGACCACCTGTTCCGGTGAGCCTTTTCCGTCTGATCGCGTGGAATGTGAGTGAAGATCGATCTTGGCCGTTGAACTCAGCATGCTGTTCCCTCTTCTATGTCTATTCAAAGTTACCGTTTGGTTCAGAAACGCGGTGGCTTCTTGGCAGAATGAGACCATGAGTAAAGACGCCCACGAAACCGGTTCCGACCAACTCGAAGCCGAACAGGAACTCGAAAGTCGCGGTACCAATCGATCCCGCACCCCAACGAGTGAAGCTTTTCAATCCTTCATTGCCTCTGGATGGGCCGAGCGCGAACCCAACCTTCCCGCTGCCGCCGAGGTTGCCCCCTTTGCCGCTGAGCGCCGTTCCGCAGTGGCCGAAGCCTTCGCCGGAAAAGTGATCATCATCGAGTCGGGTGCCGCCAAAACCAGGTCGAACGACACCGAGTACATGTATCGGGCCCACTCGGCTTTTGCCCACCTCACCGGCTGGGGCACCGATTCAGTGCCAGATTCCGTTTTGGTCATCGACGCCCGAGGCGCCGAAGGAGCCACTCAGGAAACCTTGTTCTTTAGAGAAACCGCAGGTCGCGATTCCGACGAGTTCTTTGCCAACCCGGCAATCGGCGAGTTTTGGGTCGGAGCCAGACCTTCCTTGGCTCAGGTTAGCTCGCTGCTGGCGCTCGAGACCCGCACCCTAAAGGATTTTGCCGGCTATCGCGCCTCGCTACCGGGCAACGATGTGGTTGACCTGACCGATGAGACCCTGGTCGAGTTCGTTTCGGAGTTGCGTCTGGTGAAAGATTCCTTTGAAATCACCGAGATGCGCAAGGCCATCGCGGCTTCGGTCACCGGTTTTGAGGCCGTGGTTCGCAGCCTTCCTCGAGCCGTACGGGCCACGCGTGGCGAACGAGTGGTTGAGGGTGCTTTCTTTGCCGAGGCCCGCGCCCTTGGCAATAATTTGGGCTACGAGACCATCTCCGCTTCCGGTTCCAACGCCTGCACGCTGCACTGGATCATCAACACCGGTGAGGTTTTGCCAGGCGACTTGATTCTGGTTGACGCCGGGGTCGAGGTCGACAGCCTTTACACCGCGGATATCACTCGCACGCTTCCCATCAACGGTGAGTTCAGCGACATTCAGCGCGAGATCTACGAGGCGGTTCGCGAGGCGGCCGACGCAGCCTTCGCGATTGCCAAGCCAGGAGTAAAGTTTCGCGAGATTCACGCCGCGGCGATGCGCGTGATTGCCCAAAAGACCGCCGCGTGGGGTTTGCTTCCGGTTTCGGCCGAGGAATCACTAGAGCCTGAAAAGCAGTTCCATAGACGATGGATGGTGCACGGAACCAGCCACCATCTTGGGCTCGACGTGCACGATTGCGCCCAAGCTAGAAGAGAGCTTTACGTCGAGGGTGAGTTGCAGCCGGGAATGATTTTCACGATCGAACCGGGACTGTATTTTCAGCCGGACGACCTGTTGATTCCAGAGCGCTTTCGCGGCATCGGGGTCAGGATTGAGGACGATGTTTTGGTCACCGAAACCGGTGTCGAAAACCTCAGCTCGGCGCTGCCTCGAACCGCTCTCGAAGTCGAAGCTTGGATGGCTACTTTACGGGACTAGCCTCGGAGGCTTTTCTGGCCTGATCAGCCAAATCATGGGGCACAACCACGACGTATTTGCCGGCAATGACCATCGAGCTGCTCAGAAACTGACGCTTGTTCGGGTTGAGACTGAATCGCACCACGTTGATCAACATCATGAGGCCGGCACCCAAAATTACCGAGGAAGCCAGCGATGAATAGTTGATAGTCGTTGTCGCCTCGCTGGTTCCACTGAACAGCAAACCAAAGATTAATCCGACCCAGGACCCGGTCACTAGGCCGCTCAGGGCAACCCTTGCGTAGCTGACCCGTCCGCGCAGGCGTTCAACAGTTTTCAGGTCGCTGCCAACGATGGCGATAAAAGCTGCCGGAAAACTGCCAGAGACGATGCGGTCAACAAATTTGACGGCATCCAGATACTGTTCAAACTCGGCAACTTCAACGCCTTGAGGAATCACCGGGCTTATGGAGCGGCCCGCCCCAGAATTTTCTGTCTTCTTCACCCGTTCATTCTGACACGGCGTCGCTTCAAACGTCTAAGGTTATTCTGTGAGCGCAACGAGAGTATTTGTCGCCAGATTGGCTGGCTGTGGCGTCTTTGACCCCGTGGGAGACCGCGTTGGAAAAGTCATCGACGTTCTAATCTCGTACCGCAAAACTGGAGCTCCCAAGGCAACCGGCCTGCTGGTTGAGATGAGTGGACGCCGCAGAGTTTTCGTGCCAATCACCCGGGTCACATCCATCGCGCCGGGTCAGGTAATCACCACCGGGCTAATTGACCTGCGCCGATTCACCCAACGCGGGCAAGAGGTTCGGGTAATTGCCGAGATGCTCGGTCGCAAGGTGAACCTGCTGGATGGCTCGGGCCTTGCCAACATCGAAGACTTAGCCGTGGAACAAAATAGGCGCAAGGAGTGGACCACCGTCGAGCTCTTTTTGCGCCGACCAAAGACCTCCGCCTCGCCGTTTGCGCGCGGGGCAACCCTCTTTGCCGCTTGGGATCAGGTGAGCGAAGAAGCCAAGGGTGACGAGAACCAAAGCGCTCAGCAGTTGATTGCCACCTACGCCGACATGCGCCCCGCCGACCTGGCGAGTGCACTTTTGGATTTGCCGGATGAACGCATGATCGAGGTTGCCGAGGAACTCGACGACGAGCGCTTGGCCGATGTGCTTGAGGAACTGCCCGAGGATGAGCAGATCGACATCATCCAAGAACTCGATGACGAACGCGCCGCCGAGGTTTTGGACCTCATGGAACCAGACGACGCGGCCGACCTTATGGCGAACCTGCCGGAGGCTCGAACCGAAGCCATTCTGGAACTGATGGACGAAGAAGAAGCCGACGATATTCGCATGCTGATGCAATACGCGCCCTTCACCGCCGGTGGTCTGATGACAACCGAACCCATTATTTGCGCCGCCGATGCCACCGTTGCCGAGGCAATGGCCTTGATTCGCCGGCAAGAGGTTGCACCAGCCTTGGCAGCCTCGGTCTTTGTGACCCTGCCGCCCTATGAGGTTGCAACCGGTCGATACCTGGGGGTTGTGCACTTCCAAAGAATGCTGCGCTACCCGCCACACGAACGTCTCGGAACCCTGCTTGACACCGAACTTGAGCCGGTTCGAGCCAACACTCCGATTCAAGCAATCCACCGCACCCTTGCCAACTACAACCTGGTTGCGCTTCCGGTAGTCGACGAACACCACCACCTAATTGGCGTGGTCACCGTTGACGACGTGCTCGATCACCTGCTGCCCGACGACTGGCGCTCTGGAGAGGAACCGGAGGTGGCGAATGGCTAGATCTCGCGACCGCCTCGACTCCCCGTTTCGCCAACGTGACCGGATTTTGCCAAAGCTGAGCATCAACCAAGAAAGCTTTGGTCGTGCCTCTGAGGGTTTCGCACGTGCCATGGGAACCGGCGGATTCCTGATTTGGATGACCGTCTTCGTGACTCTCTGGCTTACCTGGAACTCGCTGGCCCCCGAGGGTTGGCAATTTGACCCGCGTAACCTGAACTTCACCTTGCTGACCATGATTCTTTCGTTGCAGGCTTCATACGCCGCACCCCTGATCCTCTTGGCTCAGAACCGCGAGTCGGACCGCGACCGAGTCAAAACCGAGCAGGATCGCCAGCGCGCCGAACGCAACCTTGCCGACACCGAATACTTGGCTCGCGAGGTGGTTGCGCTGCGCTTGGCCATCGAAGAGTTGGCGAGCAAAGACTTTGTTCGCGACGAACTTCGGGATTTGATGCGTGAACTCGTAGAGGAACTGCGCGGCGACAAACCCAGCAAAAAATCGAAATGAGCCAGCTGAAACTGCTGGTTGACCGCGCCCTGAGCACCGTCATCGACCCCGAACTTAGATTGCCATTGCCCGACCTCGACATGATTGGTGAGGTCACGATCGACTCGGCCGGCGCGGCTCACATCGAAGTGAAATTGACCGTGGTCGGTTGCCCAGCCTCTGCCAGAATCGAACGAGAGACGATGGATGCCGTCTCGGCGGTGCCGGGCATCAGCTCGGTGAAGGTTTCACTCTCGGTGATGACCCAGACCGAACGCGATGCCCTCAAGCTCAAGCTGCGTGCCGGCAAGCCGGCAAGAAGCAACCCGTTTGGCGCCGATAGCCTAACCAGAATCTTCCTGATTGGCTCTGGCAAGGGTGGGGTTGGCAAGTCTTCGATCACCGCTAACCTTGCCGTTGCGCTGGCCGCCAAGGGGTTTCGGGTTGGGCTAATCGACGCCGATATTTTTGGTTTTTCGATTCCCGGGCAACTTGGCCTAACCGATAAGCCGACTCGAGTTGACGAGTTGATTCTTCCCCCCGTCGCCTTCGGGGTCAAAGTAATTTCAATCGGCATGTTCCTAGAAGACAACCAACCGGTGGCCTGGCGCGGCCCAATGCTGCACCGAGCCATTTCCCAGTTCCTGACCGATGTTTACTGGGGCGACTTAGATTTTCTGTTGGTTGATTTGCCACCTGGCACCGGCGACGTGGCAATCAGCCTCGGTCAGCTGCTGCCAACCGCAAAGACCGTTGTGGTGACAACGCCCCAGTTGGCGGCCGCCGAGGTTGCCGAGCGATCCGGCGCCGTTGGCTTGCAAACCGGTCAGGCCGTATTCGGCGTTATCGAGAACATGTCTTGGCTTCCGATGCCCGATGGCTCAAAACTCGAGATATTCGGGTCGGGTGGCGGCCAGGACGTGGCCGATCGACTCAGCAAGCTTTCTGGAACCGCGGTTCCGGTGCTCGGCCAGATTGCCATGAGCGTGGCATTGCGTGAGGGCAGCGACAACGGCAAACCCGTGGTGGACGAGAAACCGCAGGACGCGGCGGCGGTATCCATCGTAAAAATAGCCGAAACCTTTGCCAAAATGCCCCTCGGTTTAGCAAAACGCAACCTTGCTCTTAGAGTTGGAAAATGAGTGAAATAAGCATCGCCGGCCTGCTGGCGCATCTAGGCAAAACCGAAACCACCGTTGCGGTTATCAACCCGAGCACCGGCAAGAAAATTTACGACCTGCCGCAGCAATCCGCCTCGCAAGTTGCTGGTGCTGCCGCCGAGGCAAGGCAAACTCAAATCAGTTGGGCAGAGACCTCGGTGCGCGATCGAGCGCAGATTTTGCTGCAACTGCACGACCTGATGCTTCAAGAGGAAGACAAGCTTCTCGACCTGCTGCAACTCGAAACCGGCAAGGCTAGAGCACACGCCTTCGAAGAATTTGGTGGGGCGCTAAACGCCGCTCGCTACTACGGCAAAATAGCGCCAAAGGTGATGCGCCGCACCCGCACCAAGGCCGGAGTGCCTGTGCTCACCCGCACCTTTATCGATTACCTGCCGCTCGGCTTGGTCGGTGTCATCACACCTTGGAACTACCCGCTGGCACTAACCATGCTTGATGTTTTGCCTGCCCTGGCAGCCGGAAACTCGGTGATTCAGAAGGCCGATAACCAAACGGCACTCACAGTTTTATTCGCCCGTCACCTCGCGATTGAGGCCGGGGTTCCAAAAGACGCCTGGGTTGTGGTTGCCGGAGACGGCGCCGAGGTTGGCAATGCCGTGACCGACAATGTCGACTATGTTGCCTTCACCGGCTCAAGCAACACCGGGCGAATCGTGGCTCAGCGGGCGGCAGCCAGGTTGATCGGCTACTCGCTCGAGCTCGGTGGTAAGAACCCGTTGATTGTTTTGCGTGGCGCCAAGCTTCATCGGGCAGCCGAGATCGCAATCGCGGGGGCTTTCGGTTCGGCCGGTCAGCTCTGCGTTTCAATTGAGCGCGTGTACGTGGCCAACGAACAAAAAGAAGAGTTTTTGGAACTGCTCGCCAGCCAGGTTTCCAGTTTGAAAATCGGCAAGTCCTCCGACTTCAGCCAAGATGTCGGCTCGCTCACCAGCGCCGCCCAACTTGATCGGGTCAGTGGCTTCATCGACGAAGCCGTCGGGCAGGGAGCAGTTTTGGTAGCCGGAGGTCACGCACTTTCGGATCTGGGCCCCTATTTCTACTCCCCGACAGTTTTGACCGGAGTAGACGACAACATGCGCCTAAACCGCAGCGAGGTCTTTGGCCCCGTGATTCAGGTTTACGGTTACGATCGGGTTGAAGAGGCGATCGCTCTGGCCAACGACAGCAAGCTCGGGCTAAACGCGTCGGTGGTTGGGCCACAGGCCGAGGCAATTCAAGTTGCCGCCAAACTCGATGCCGGCAGCGTAAACATCAACGAAGGTTTCCGTGCCAGCTTCGCTTCGATGGATTCGCCAATGGGCGGTTTGAAAGAATCCGGCTCGGGTCGTCGAAACGGAAGTTATGGCCTGCTGAGATTCACCGAGACCAAGACCATTGGCATTGCCTCGAACCTACTGAAGCTGCCAACCCTGGGTCGGCACTATGACCGCATGGCGCCGCTGCTTCGTTTGCTCAGCAGGATTCTGCGAAGACTGCCCTAACGACCACGGGGCCGTCTGAGAAATCTGAAGAGTCGGGTTTGTTAGGTTGCCTCTGAGTCGAATGGCGCGGCCTCACCAAGACCGAGAGTTGCTATTGAAGTGGTGGCTGCCACCCCGGCAGAGCTTGCGGGCGTGAGTTTGGTCAGGTCGCTTTCGGTCGAAACAAAGTCATCCTGAAGGGCTTCGCGAATGATGCGACGCGGGTCGTATTGACGCGGGTCAAGCTTGCGCCAATCGACTTCTTCGAACTCTGGGCCCAGCTCTTCTTTTAGTTGGCTTTTTGCTCCGTCGGCCATCCGACGCGCGGCCTTCACGAAGTTGGCCAACTGCTTGGCATATTGAGGCAACCGCTTTGGTCCGAGCACAATGACGGCGATAACCGCCAGAATCAAAAACTTCTCAGAAGATAGACCAAACACCCTTTCAGGTTACCCCTTTGTTGCCCAGCAAACCACAACCGCACCTTTATGCTAGAGCCAAGATGGTAGACAAAATCAGCAGTTGGAAGTTCTCGGAAGACTTTGCCCAAGAGTCAGCGGCGTTGCAAAACGCCCGCGGTCGGGCAGAGGAACTTGGCGTGGAATGCGTCACCCCGTCGGTTGGATCGCATTTGGCCGTGCTCGCCTCCGCTCTGCGAGCCAAGGCCATAGTTGAAGCCGGCACCGGAACCGGAGTTTCTGCGCTTTGGCTACTGAGCGCGGCACCTCAGGCCATTCTGGCCACCATCGACACCGACCCTGACAACCAGGCAGCCGCGAGGCAGGCCTTTGCCGAGGCGGCTATTAAACCAAATCGAACCCGGGTCATCAGCGGCCGAGCCATCGACGTGATGTCGAACATGGCAGATGCCGCCTACGACCTGGTTTTCCTAGACGCCGACCGTGAGACCCTGGAAGCCCAGTTGGCCGAAGCCGTCCGCTTGCTGCGCCCGGGTGGCGTTGTAGCCGTGGCGCACGCACTTTGGCGCGATCGGGTTCCAGACCCGGCCATGCGCGACGATTCCACAGTCGTCTATCGCGACATAATTCGCTTTTTTAGCACCCACGATGGATTCGTTTCGGCACTATCGCCCATTGGCGACGGCTTGCTCATCGCCAGCAAGCGCTGATTAAATAAAAAAGCCGATCATTCCTGACCGGCTTTTTTAAATTTTGAGCTACTTTTTCTAGCTATTCACTACCCCGTCAAGAACCTCGAAGAGGTTTTTGGCTTCGGCTTCATTAACTGAAACAACCAAACGGCCCCCACCCTCAAGTGGAACTCTGAGGATAATCAGACCGCGTGGTTCGCGCTCCGCTTCCATTGGACCATCGCCAGTGCGTGGCTTCATTGCTGCCATCGAAATACTCCTTGAATTGGTCGGCGTTTTGCCCTGTAACCATTATCCCAGACAATAAAAACCGCGACAACCGATTCGAGCGCTCAAAGGTTACGAGTTGGTAATTTGTTTGACGGCAATAAGTTGTGAATAAGAAACGCGATGCGTTGTTCGATAGCCGATGCAGACCTCGAGTGGGGCCGGTTTTGGCTAGGGTGGCGTGAAATCCGGCGAGGCGTAGAGCCAGCAGATGTCCAGCCAAACCAACTGTCCGATAACCAGCGCAACGACCACAGCCGTTTTGATTCCTCGACTTCGATTCGAAATCAGAACGGCGAGCGCTCCGAAAATCGGGAAGGCCGGCAGCAGAATGCGAAGGGTGCTTGACTGCGGAAAAAAGACGAGCAGCAGATACAGCAGATAGGCGCCAATCCAGAGACGAAGCTCGCTGCCAAGGGCCTTTATCGGCTCGCTAAACATCATTTGCACCGCCGCCCCTACGGCTAACACGACGAGTACGGGGCCAAGCACCGGGCCAAACTGGTAGCTCGTGGCGATAAACCAACCCTCCACCGGCACCAGTTGCTGTTTTTGGGTATAGCCAAATCGCCAGGCTAACTCTGTGGCCAAGTAGGCATCGGGGCGCCCGGTGTACCAACCGGCAAAAAGATACCAACTGAATCCGAGTAGCCCAGACACCACAGTGAGTCCGGCGAGTTTTACCCGTTCTAGAACTGGAAAATCCACCTGTCCCCGTTTGAACTTGTAGTAGCGAACCAACCACATTCCACCGAGCATCATCGCAAAGGCAACCATCCCCGGGCGGGTTATCGAAAGCAACACCAAGAACGGAAGGGCTGCCACATATCGATGGTGCATCAGTTGAAAGATTGCCAAGGCAAGTAGAAGAAGCCCCAGGGTTTCGGCGTATCCGGTTTGAAGCACCGGGGCTGCCGGCGAAAGCCCAAATAGCAAAACCGCCCAGAGCGAAGTCGATTCAGATAGTTTGAGGCTGAATATTTTGAAGAGGACAAGGGCCAAGATCAGGCTTAGCAAGGTCGAGGTGAGTGGCGCCAGGTACTTCCACTCGACCCCGGTCATAATGTTCAGACCGCGAATCAAGAGCGGGAAGCCCGGCATGAACGCCCAAGCGTTTTCTCTCACATTGCCGGCGTCATCCAGCGGGAGCACCCTCGAGTAGCCCGGTTCACCTCCGAGCCCGTGGTCGTAGATGCGTTCATACCACTCGGCATCCCAGATGTTTAGAAAGTCAAAATACCCTGGGCGAGCGCTGGTCCAGTAGTTATCGCCTTGAATCTCGGCAAAAAGGAGGAAAAATGAAAAGCTGAGCAGCCTGGTTGCACCAAAAACAATGAGGACCTTTAGCCACCAGGGCTTGGAAGCAACCCCCGCTGCAATCTTGCTGACTAGTTGGTTAGCCACTTGCGCAGTGCACTCTCGCAGAAATAGATCTGGCTGCATGGAACGTTTTCATCATCGGCGTGAGCCTTATTTGGGTCACCCGGCCCAAAGTTCACTGCCGGGATTCCAAGCGCGCTGAACCTGGCGACATCTGTCCAACCGTATTTGGGTCGCGGAGTGGTCTGGGTGGCTGCTACGAAGGCGGCGGCTTCTGGCAGATCAAGGCCCGGTCTTGCGCCGTCGGCAAAATCGGTCACCGTGAGGTTGATTCCCGCGAATAACTCGCGCAGGTGGGCCTCGGCCGCAACGTGATTCTTATTTGGAGCAAATCGATAGTTGACGGTGATTACGGTTTCGTCTGGAATCACGTTGGTGGCGATTCCACCGCTGATGAGAACGGCGTTTAGCGACTCGCGATAAACCAAACCGTCAACCAATTCCTCGGCCGGCTCGTAACTGCTCAAGATATTCAGGGCTTCGGCAGCACTATGGATGGCGTTTTTGCCCATCCAAGGTCTCGCAGAGTGCGCCTTGACGCCCGAAAAACGCAGCTCGGCGCGCATGGTTCCGTTGCAACCGCCCTCGACGAAAGCCGCGGTTGGTTCGCAAAGCACCGCGAAACTGGCATCCAATAAATCCGGGTGGTTGCGACTTAGGCGACCGAGGCCATTCAATGAAGCCTCAACCTCTTCGTGGTCATAAAAGATCCAGGTGACGTCAACGTTTGGTTCGCTCAACTCGGCAGCCAGCTTTAGCTGAACGGCAACGCCGGCCTTCATGTCGACGGTGCCTCGGCCCCAGAGCACCTGCTCGCGCTCCATCGACAACAACTGCACGGGAAGGTTGTCGGCAACCGGAACGGTATCGATGTGCCCGGCGATGACCACTCGGGTTTTGCGCCCCAGATTCGTGCGCGCCACGATAGCGTCGCCATCGCGCAGCACCTCGAGGTGCGGGTATTTGAGAAGGGCGGCCTCGATGGCATCGGCCAGCCGGGTTTCATTCCCAGAAACCGACTCAATGTCGCAAATATCGCGGGTCAGTTCAACAACATCGGATTGCAAATTTAATATGCTCAGGCTCACGAGACGAGCCTAACCTGTAACCTAGTAGCGATGACTGACTTTTTAGATAGCAAAGCCTGGGGCCACGGCCTCGCAACCGTCGCGGCCGATGGCACGACGCTTGACACCTGGTACCCAAACCCTCAGCTTGGCGAGGCGCCACAAACCGATGAACTTTGGGTTGTCCCCAAGGAACTCGATGCGCTGGTTGCCACTGACGCCAGACGCAACGTCAGCACTCAGGTGGTTCGAACCGAAATCGACTTGACCCTTCCGGTCACCTCGACGGCCGACGCGTACCTTCGCCTGCATCTGCTGTCTCACCTTCTGGTTGCACCCAACAGCATCAACCTAGAAGACCTCTTGCCAAACCTTCCGATCGTTGCCTTCACCAACGCCGGACCGGTTTCGGTCTTGGACTTTGAAAGACTTCGCCCAGCACTGCAACGAGCCGGCATCGTAGCCTTAGCGATCGACAAGTTCCCAAGACTGCTCGACTATGTGGTTCCTAAAAAGGTTCGCATCGCCGATGCCTCGAGAGTGCGCCTCGGTGCTCACCTATCCCCCGGCACCACCGTGATGCACGAGGGTTTCGTGAACTTCAATGCGGGCACAATGGGCACCGCAATGGTTGAGGGTCGCATTTCTCAGGGCGTCATTGTTGGCGACGGTTCGGATATCGGAGGCGGAGCCTCGATTATGGGCACGCTATCGGGTGGCGGGCGTGAACGGGTATCCATCGGCAGAAGGTCTTTGCTTGGAGCCAACGCCGGAATCGGCATTTCGATCGGTGACGACTCGGTGGTTGAAGCCGGGCTCTATGTGACCTCAGGCACCAAGGTTTCGATTGTCGACGAGGGCGAACCGCGCTCGGTTAAGGCGATTGCGCTTTCGGGATTACCCAACCTGTTGTTCCGCAGAAACTCCACCACCGGAGCCGTTGAGGTCTTGCCGCGCACCGGGGTTGGCGTCACGCTAAACAGTGCTCTTCAGAACCTCTAGCCGCGAACCGAATCCCAGCCCTGCTCATTGAGCGGCTTACCGCCCAAAAACACCTCGGCCTTGCCGGCTTCGATCACGACTCCGATTGGCTTGAAGCTGCGCGGAATCTGGCTATTGGCATCAAAGGTCGCCAACAACGAGTGGTCTTCCCCTCCGCCAATGACCCAGAGTTTGGGGTCTGCTTCGATGGCTTGAGCCGCCTGCTCTAAAACGGCTTCGAAACCTTGCAACTGCTTTTCATCGATGGATACGCTCACGCCCGAAGCCCTGGCAATGCGCGCCGCATCGCGGCCCAAACCATCGGAAAGATCAAGCATCGAGGTGGCACCGGCCTCGGCCGCTTCGATCCCAGAGGAAATCGGTGGGTTCGGCCGAAGTTGAGTGTTCACCAAATCGTCATAGGCGCTAATTGCGCCGGCATTGCCCGACTGCAGCAGCGCTAGGCCGGCCGCAGCTCGCCCCAGAGTGCCCGCCACGGCCACGATGTCGCCGATCTTGGCACCTGAGCGCAAAACCGGCGCTCTACCCTCGAGGCTGCCGTGAGCGGTCACCGCGATGACTATTTGCTCACCGGCCGCCAAATCGCCGCCGACCACTCCGCAACCCGGGGCCAGCGCCTCGCAACCCGCCTTCAATCCATCGGCAAAGGCTTCGAGCCAGGAAATTTCGGTGTCACTTGGGGCCACCAGAGCAACGGTGATTGCCGTTGGTTTCGCCCCCATCGCGGCAACGTCGGCCAGATTGGTGGCTACCGCCTTCCAACCAAGATCAAAACCGCTTGACCAGTACGGCTTGAAATCATGGCCTTCGACCATGGTGTCTGTGGTGACGACAAAACTGCCGTCGGTGGCCGCAATAACCGCGCAGTCATCGCCCGGGCCAACAAGAGCCGAGGTGGCGGGGTTGAGTCTTGAAATGGTTCGTCTGAGGCTTTCGTTTTCGCCGATTGAGCCGATAGTGTCTGGTTTTGTCACAATCCAAAGGTAGCCTGTTTAGTGATGAATATTTCGCCTGCGCTTCTGCGCAAAACTCTTATGAGCTTGACCGTTGCCCTGGCCGCCACCACCCTCAGCTCCTGCAGCGCAACCGTGGCACTCGAACCAGCCCCGCTGGCCAATGATCCAAAATGCGCCGAGGTCAGCGTGCGCCTGCCGGCAACGGTTGCTGGTCTTGAGAAACGAGCCACCAACGCGCAGGCCACTTCGGCCTGGGGCAAACCAACCTCGGTCATCCTGCGCTGCGGGCTAGAGGCGGTTTACGCTAGCCAATTGGTCTGCGTCACGGCCGCCGATGTCGATTGGCTTGTCGACGCCAGCAAAGCCCCAAGTTATCGGTTCATAAGCTTCGGCAGAAATCCGGCAACCGAAGTCATTGTCGATTCCAAGGCGGTGTCGGGGTCAAGAGCCCTCGAGGACTTGGCGCTGTCGATTAGCGCCATCAAACAGACTCGGCGCTGCACGGGCAACTAGCGTATTTAGCTAAGTCCGGCGGGCGCTTCGAGGGCCAGACCGATTAGCTCATCGATTAGATCCGCGTAGCCAAGACCGCTGGCTTGCCAGAGCTTTGGATACATCGAAACCGGCGTGAAACCGGGCATGGTGTTAATTTCATTCACGAAAAAGCCATCAGCCGTCAAAAAGAAGTCGACTCTCGCCAAACCCCTTCCGCCGATGGATGCAAAAGCTCGCGCCGCCAAGTGTTGCATTTGGGCAAGCAGATCGGGGCTCAGTTTCGCGGGGATAACCAGCTCGGCCGAGTCGTCTCGGTACTTGGCTTCGAAATCGTAAAACTCGCGACCGCGCATGATGATTTCGCCAGCGACCGAAACTCGAGTTGGCGAATCATTCGCCCCGGAAAGCACCGCGCATTCGAGTTCTCGGCCAACCAGACCGTGCTCAACCACAACCTTGCTGTCGTGTTCTAGGGCAGTTGCCACGGCCTGAGGGAAATCGGCCCAATCCTTAACCTTGGAAACGCCCACCGAGGAACCGGCGCGCGCTGGTTTTACAAACAGCGGAAGCCCGCCGAGTTGGCGCGACTGGGCCATTGCAATCTCGGGGTCGTTCAACCATTTTGCCGAGGTAATCACAACGTGCGGGGTTGCCGGCACTCCGGCTTGCAACATGAGCGCCTTGGTGAACTCTTTATCCATTCCGGCGGCCGAAGCGAAGACTCCGTTGCCGACATATGGAACCCCAACGAGTTCGAGAAAACCCTGCATGGTGCCGTCTTCACCGTAGGGGCCATGCAGGACAGGGAAAACAACATCCATCGAACCAAGCGATTCGCGGTTGCCCAACTCGTCTTGCACCATCAGTTCGCGGCCGCCATCGAACGGCCAGATCACGGTCTTGCCCTCAAACTCAACCACGGGCAGCGGGCCAGAAGTCAGCGCCCAGCGATTTGGGTCATCAACGGCCGGAACAAAAACTCCGGTCTGGGTGATGCCGACCGCAATCACGTTGTAGCGATCGCGATCAATCGCACCGAGCACCCCGGCCGCCGTGGCACAAGAAATGGAATGCTCGCTTGAGCGACCACCAAATAACAAAACCAGGTTCAACTTGCTCATCGGCAGCGCCTATTCTCCCTGTGGGGTATCACTGTCGTTGGTTAGGTGCGGTGCGATATCGCGTGGCAATAATTCGCCATCGATAACGGCCTGAACCTGTTGCACAATCGGCATCGGAACACCCTTTTCGGCTGCCAACTGCAAAATTGGTTCGACCGAAGCCAAGCCCTCGGCGGTTTGCGACATGCGCTTTAGAACCTCGCGCTTGCTAAAACCCTGGCCGAGCATTTCGCCGGCCCGGTGGTTTCTGGAAAGCGGAGATTCGCAGGTTGCGATGAGGTCGCCCAAACCG
The DNA here is from genome assembly GCA_947378555.1 of Microbacteriaceae bacterium. GTDB lineage: Bacteria > Actinomycetota > Actinomycetes > Actinomycetales > Microbacteriaceae > Rhodoluna. Next base: position 14,475 of record CANCKM010000002.1, on the reverse strand, counting down.
GCTAGGCCGACCATTGTCATCGGGTCGGCACCGTAGGCAACCGCAAAACGGCTGATCTCGGCCAAGCCGCGGGTCATGATTGAGGCCTTGGTGTTTTCGCCGTAGCCAACACCGTTGACGATTCCGATGGCAACAGCAATCAGGTTCTTCAAGATGCCACCGAATTCGGTTCCGATTACGTCGTTGTTGGTAAAGGTTTTGAAGTACGGCGCTGTCGCAGTTGCGGCCACGGCGGCTGCGGTTTCTTGACTAACCGAGGCTGCCACCGAAGCGGTAGGTTCACCCCTTGCGATTTCGAGCGCCAGGTTCGGCCCAGAAATCACGGCAATGTTTTGCGTGTCAACCCCGGTGACCTCATGGATTACCTCGCTCATGCGAAGCCCGGTGCCTTTTTCGACACCCTTCATGAGGCTTACCAAAATGGCGCCGGCCGGAACCCGGTGACCCCACTCAGTGAGGTTCGATCGCAGGGATTGCGATGGCACCGAAATATAAACCTGATGCGCCCCAGCCAGTGCCTCGGCAACATCGGAGGTTGCCTTCAGGCCGACCGGCAAATCGATGCCGGGTAGGTAATCTGGGTTGCGATGGCCAAGATTGATGTCATCGGCCAGTTCCGGTCGACGCGCCCAAAGGGTCACATCGTTTCCGCCATCGGCTAAAACTTTGGCGAAGGTGGTTCCCCAGCTTCCAGCCCCCATAACGGCGATTTTGGCCAAGGCTATTTACCTTTCTTCGGCTTGTTGAAATTTCCGGTTATCGACTGCCCGTGTGAGGCAGGGTCGTGGCGCTTTTCTGGCGCTTCCTCGTTTCGAAGCACCTCAACCAGTTTGGTGATTTCGGACATCAACCTCGATGTCGCCTCGGCGAGTTCTAGCGTGGTGACTTCTCGACCACGAAGCTCGTCAACCTTGAACTCTTTTCCAACCAAGATGCGCATCGGCTTCCAAAATCCGGGGCGGAACTTCGAACTGTAGGTGGGAAGGATTTCTTCGGTGCCCCACTGCCCGGCGGGAATGATGGGAACCCCCGCTGCAAGGGCCAGCCTTAGCGCCCCACTCTTGCCTCGCATCGGCCACAGGTCCGGGTCTCGCGTGAGCGTGCCCTCTGGGTAAATGCAAATCACCTGACCGGCTTTTAGGTGGTCAATGGCAACCCTCATGGGTTCATCGTTTCGCACGTTGGTGCCTCGAAAGACCGGGATTTGACCAAGCTGCAGCAGGCACCAGCCAAGAACCGGAACCCTGAACAGCGATTCCTTGGCTAGAAAATGGGGCAGTCGGCGTAAGCGCCAAAAAATGAAATAGGCCATTCCCAGACCATCCACGTTGGTCACATGGTTTTGCACCAGAACGTAGCCACCCTTTTTAGGCAGATTCTCGCGACCACCAACGAACTTCACCCGAAACATGATGCGAACGAAGATTGACAGGAATGAGGCCACCAACCAAACCAATGGCCCGCGTTCCGGGCCGCCAACGGTTGGCATGTTGAGCGGTTTGGCAGTGCCACCCGATTTCTTTTTGCTGGCCATGTGGTTTCGCCTCTTTAGTCCGAGTAGGTGAAATCGGCACCGAGCGCTTCAAGTTTGTCGATGAAGTGCTCGTAGCCTCTTGAAATGAGTTGCACGTTGCTGACGTTGGAAACGCCCTTGGCGGCGAGCGCTGCCACCATGTGGCTGAACCCGCCCCGCAGATCCGGAACCCGAATGTCGGCCGCTTTTAGCTCGACCGGCCCCGAAATCACAGCTGAGTGGTAAAAATTGCGCTGACCAAAACGGCAGGGGTTTCCGCCTAGGCATTCGCGATAGATCTGAATCTGGGCACCCATTTGATTTAGCGCTTCGGTGAACCCAAAACGATTCTCATAGACGGTCTCGTGCACAATCGAAAGGCCCTTGGCTTGGGTTAGTGCTACTACCAATGGCTGCTGCCAGTCGGTCATGAAGCCCGGGTGCACATCGGTTTCGATAACCACCGGTTGCAAATCTCCGCCGGGATGGAAGAAGCGGATTCCGTCATCTTCGATTTCGAAGGCTCCCCCAACCTTGCGAAATACGTTCAGGAAGGTCATCATTTCTTGTTGCTTGGCGCCACCGACAAAGATGTCGCCCTTGGTGGCCAGAGCAGCGGCAGCCCATGAGGCCGCTTCGTTGCGGTCGAAAAGTGCGCGGTGCGTGTATCCATCGAGTCTGCTTACGCCTTCAATGCGAATCACTCGATCGGTGTCAACCGAAATGATGGCACCCATTTTTTGCAGGATGGCAATCAGGTCCATGATCTCCGGTTCGATTGCCGCACCCGAAAGTTCGGTAATGCCCTCGGCGCGCACCGAGGTTAGTAGCACCTGTTCGGTGGCCCCAACGCTCGGGTATGGCAAAGCAACCTTTGCGCCGTGCAGGCCATTCGGTGCAGAAAGTCGGATTCCGGTTGGCAACTTTTCGATGACCGCGCCGAAGTTTCTTAGAACCTCGAGGTGAAAGTCAATCGGCCGATCGCCGATGTGGCAACCACCAAGGTCTGGAATGAAGGCTTCGCCCAATCGGTGCAGCAGCGGGCCACAAAACAGGATTGGAATTCTGGAAGAACCGGCGTGGGCATCGATGTCAACCATGCGTGCTGATCCGACATTGCTTGAATCGAGGCTCATCAAACCATCTTCATGGAAGTCGATGATTACGCCGTGAAGTTCGAGCAGTCTTGAAACCACCTCGACGTCGCTGATGTGCGGAACGTCTTTGAGCACGCTTGGGGTTTCGCCAAGCAGGGCGGCAACCATGGCTTTGGTCACTAGGTTCTTTGCGCCTTTGAGGTCAACGCGACCGATCAGCGGTTTTCCGCCGTGTACGGTGATTTGACTCATCAGACTCCCTTGGCTGGCAGGGTCTTGGGTCTCCAAGACTCACGCTTTGCTTCAAAATCGGTAATTGCCTGCTCGTCTCGAAGTGTCAATCCGATGTCATCCAGACCTTCAAGCAGACGCCACCTAGTGTAATCGTCGATTTCGAAGGGAATCACAATCTCGCCGAGGCTAGCGGTGCGGTCAATCAGGTTGATGGTGATTGAAACACCCGGGTTGGCTTCTATCGCTGCCCAAAGACGTTCGGTGTCGGCCTCTGAAATGACACCGGCAACCAAGCCCTGCTTTCCGGCATTTCCTCTAAAGATATCGGCGAACTTGGAACTCAGTACCGCTTTGAACCCGTAATCACGCAAGGCCCAGACGGCGTGCTCGCGGCTAGATCCGGTGCCAAAATCCGGCCCGGCAACCAACACCTGACCGGCTTTATAAGCTGGCTGGTTCAAGATGAAGGTCGGGTCGTTTCGCCAAGCCGAAAATAGTGCGTCTTCGAAACCGGTTTTGGTGATGCGCTTCAAAAACACGGCTGGGATAATCTGGTCGGTGTCAACGTTGCTGCGCCGAAGCGGAACGCCAACTCCAGAGAAAACTTCAAACTTTTCCATTAGTTGCTCGCCTTCTGCGCGGGTAGGTCTGCCGGTGAAGCCAAGGTGCCTCTAATTGCCGTGGCAGCTGCCACTACTGGCGAGACCAGGTGGGTTCTTGAACCCTTGCCCTGGCGACCTTCGAAGTTACGGTTTGAGGTGGAGGCCGCTCGCTCGCCAACGGCCAGCTGGTCCGGATTCATGCCAAGACACATTGAGCAACCGGCGAATCGCCATTCGGCCCCAAAGTCCTTGAATACCTTGTCCAGACCCTCTGCCTCGGCCTGCAGGCGAATCTTTGCCGAACCCGGCACCACTAGCATGCGCAAGCCCTGGGCTTTGGTTTGCCCCTCAATAATTTCGGCGGCGGCACGTAGGTCTTCGATGCGGCTATTGGTGCAGGAGCCTAAAAATACGGTGTCGACGCGAATCTCTCGCATCGGGGTTCCGGCCTTCAAGTCCATGTATTCGAGGGCACGCTCGGCGGCGGCTCGCTCGTTCGGGTCGGTCATCGTCGCCGGATCCGGAACCGAATCGAGCAGCGAAACGCCTTGCCCAGGGTTGGTTCCCCAGGTCACGAATGGGTCAAGGGTGTTGGCATCCAAGAACACTTCGGCGTCAAATACCGCGTCTGCATCGCTTGGCAGGGTGTTCCAGTAGGCAACAGCGGCATCCCAGTCGGCACCCGATGGTGAATGGGGGCGACCCTCTAGGTAGTCGTAGGTGATTTGATCTGGCGCGACCATTCCGGCACGGGCGCCGGCCTCAATCGACATGTTGCAAATCGTCATTCGAGCTTCCATCGAAAGCTCACGAATGGCCGAACCTCGGTATTCCAGAACGAAGCCTTGACCGCCGCCGGTGCCAATCTTGGCAATCACGGCAAGGATAATGTCCTTTGCGGTGACGCCCGGGCGAAGCTTGCCCTCAACGTTGATTGCCATGGTTTTAAAAGGTGTTAGCGGCAGGGTTTGGGTGGCCAAAACGTGCTCGACCTCGCTGGTTCCGATGCCCATCGCGAGCGCCCCGAAGGCGCCGTGGGTTGAGGTGTGTGAATCACCACAGACCACCGTGATTCCAGGCATGGTTAGACCAAGCTGTGGGCCAACCACGTGAACGATTCCCTGATTGGCATCGCCGAGCGAGTGCAGTCGAATACCGAACTCTTTTGCGTTGTGACGAAGTGCCTCGATCTGGGTGCGGCTAACCGGATCGGCAATCGGCTTGTCAATGTCGAGGGTCGGAGTGTTGTGATCTTCCGTGGCAATGGTCAGATCTGGTCGGCGCACCGGGCGACCGGCCAACCTGAGCCCATCGAACGCCTGTGGGCTGGTGACCTCATGGACGAGGTGCAGGTCGATATAGAGCAGGTCTGGCGAGCCGTTTTCACCCTTGGCAACCAAATGGTTGTTCCAAACTTTTTCGGCTAGCGTCAGCGCGGCTGCCGGATTTGCCTGTTGCGTCATAAAAGCACCTCAAAATGTCAGAAATTCAAGTTTACCTGAGCAGGGTAGATTGGCTAAATGAAGACTTCAGTACTAAAAAAGCTACAAACCAGAACGGTCGTCGTTCTAACCGCTGGCCAAATGCTCAGCGGCTTCGGTTTGGGCTCAACGCTGTCGATTGGCGCTCTGCTGGCCGCCGAGCTTTCTGGCTCGGCCGCTTGGTCGGGTTCAGCCGCCACCTTCTCAACCCTTGGAGCCGCAACCTGGGCCATCCCCCTGGCTCGCCTTGCCTACGCGCGGGGTCGCCGGGTTGCCCTGGCGCTTGGCGCCGGGCTTGCCATTAGCGGTGCGGCTCTCGTAATCACTGCCGCCGGGCTCAAGCTATTCCCACTGCTGCTAGTTGCTCTCTTCCTGCTTGGCGCTGGCTCAGCCACTGGCCTGCAGGCCCGATTCGCGGCAACCGACCTGCCAACCAATAAGTCGCGGGCGCGAGACCTATCCATCGTCGTTTGGGCAACCACGGTCGGAGCCGTTGCCGGCCCCAACATGTTTGGCCCTGGCGAAAGCGCTGGCATAGCACTCGGCTTGCCTCACCTAACCGGGCCATTTTTGTTTACGATTGTGGCGCAACTGGCTGCCACCACGGTCTTTTGGTTCGGTCTTCGACCAGACCCCTTGCTCACGGCCAAGGGGCTGACAGCAGAAACCATCGGATTGCCGCGCAAAAAACTCTCAATCGGATCCGCTTTTAGAACCCTCTGGAGCCACCCGGTCGCAGCCTACGCCGTGGTGTCAATCGCACTGAGTCACATGGTGATGGTTTCGGTTATGTCGATGACGCCGGTGCACATGCAAACGCATGGGGCAAGCCTCGTGTTGGTTGGCTTCACAATCAGCGTGCACATCGCTGGAATGTACGCCTTTTCTCCCATCTTTGGTTGGTTGGCCGACCGCTTCGGCAAGATTCGCACCGTGATAGTGGGTCAGGTTATTTTCCTCGCCGCCCTCTCGTTTGCCGGCTTCGGTAGCGAAGATCAAAACTTCGTGCTGCTCGGGCTATTTCTGCTTGGGCTCGGCTGGTCAGCCTCCACGGTTTCGGCCTCGGCCCTGCTGAGCGTTTCCTTGCCCGAGGACCAGCGCACCAACGTGCAGGGCTTGAGCGATGCCCTGATGAACCTATCGGGGGCCTTTGGAGGAGCCGTGGCAGGAAGCATCCTCGCGAGCTTGGCATTCCGTGGCTTAAACGCCATGGCTCTTATTCCGGTGATTTTGATTGTTCTTTTCAGTGGGGTTACCCGTTTGAGAAGCCAAAAGCAGCGCCACCGGAGCGTCAGCCGCAACCGTTAAAGTAAAACTCGCTCCCGGGCGATAAACACCGAGAGCGAGATTCGTGACCCCAGCGGGATTCGAACCCGCGCTGCCGCCGTGAGAGGGCGGTGTCCTAGGCCGCTAAACGATGGGGCCGTTATAAGCAACCTTTCAAGTATGCCACACGAGCCGAGCCTCGCCAAACCGATTGGGTCTTTTGGCGGTTTATGGCAAAGGGGCAAAGACCTTCAGGGCAAGCGGCGCGATGGTGACCGTAATTGGGGCGTGCCCCACCCATTCACCATCCGAATAGGCTGGCATATTTGCCGCTTCGAGTCGCACGCTCTTTGCCCGAATGATTTCCACCGCCGGATGACTAACGTGCTCGCCGGTGTAAACCTTTGGAAAGACTCGAATGAGCTCGGGGCGAGACAGTTTGTGCACGATGAACAGATCGAGTTCGCCATCTTGAATATCTGCTTCGGGGGTAATGAGCATCCCTCCCCCATAACTTGGAGCGTTGGCAACCGTGCAGAGCATGGCTTCAAAGCTGCGTTTCTCTCCATCAATCACTGCGTGATATTTGATTGGCTTGAACTTGGCCAATTCCAAAAGCATCGCCACCTGATACCTCGACGGACCTTTCGGATAGGCCAAGCTGTTTGCTCGTTGATTGACCAGAGCGTCAAACCCGGCCGAGACCGATCCGGTCGACCAAAACTGACCGATTGAACTGTGCGCCTTGAGAACATCTATTCTTCTAGGCTGCTTGAGTTGGCCGATGACAGCTCTGGCACCGGCGGCGGCGTCGCCGACCGGCAGTCCAAGAGTTCGCGCCGTGTCGTTTCCGGTCCCAGCGGCCACTAAACCGAGAGCAACCTCGGTGTTGGCGCATAGATTAACGCCAAGGTGCGCCATTCCATCCCCGCCGACAACCAGGAGTGAATCAATTTGCCCCGAGGCAATCGCGCGTTCGGCATTTTCCCTCGACTCTTGATAGGAAGCACCAGAGAGATTGAAATGATCGACTCGAGCCGATTCGAGTTCGAAAAGAACTTTTGCTCCCTCGGCCTTGCCGGCGCCCCTGCCAGCCGTGGGATTTATGAGCACACCTAGAGGCGCCATTGCCTACCTTCTTCTGATTAGTTGCGCGTTTGCAACGACAATCAATGTTGAAAGCGACATTAGCACCGCGGCGAGCAGCGGCGAAACCGAGACCCCTGGCACGACGCCAGAGGACAGCGCGAGTGCCGCTATGTTGTATCCAGCGGCCCAGGCTAGATTTTGCCCGGCTCTAAGACTGCTGAGCTTCGATAGTTTGATTGTTGACACGACATCTTTGGGCTCGCTGCCGGTCAAAATAATTCCGACCGATTCAAGGTTCAACTCGCTGCCCGCCCCGAAGGCGATTCCTAAATCGGATTGTTGAAGCGCTGCCGAGTCGTCAAAACCATGACCCACCATCGCAACCGTCTTTCGCCCCGACTGCAAACTTTGCACCACCTGCGCCTGTTGATGAGGCAATACCTCGGCGTAAACCTCGCTGATGCCAAGTTCTCGAGCCAAGGCATTGGCCGAACCGTTATCGTCACCGGTCATCATGACCACTCGGATTCCAAGATCCTGCAGACCTTCTACGGCTCGCTTTGAATTGCTGCGCACCTGATCGCTCAGCACCAGAAACCCGAGAAGCGTTGAGTCGCGAAGCACATAAACGACAGTGTTGCCTGCAGAGTTGGCAGCGCCCACCCGCATTAGGTCTTCAACATCGATGGATATTCCGTACTGCGTCAGCAGGCTCGGGCCACCAATCGAGAATCGGTATCCCTCGATTCTGGCGCTCACCCCTTGGCCCGGCATCACCATTTGGTCTCGAACTTGAACCGGCTCGACTTTCAAACGCTTGGCCTCGGCCGAAATCGCCAGAGCAACCGAATTATTTAGCCCGGCTTCAAGCCCGGCGGCAAGCGAAACGAGCTCGGCGACATCGGCAAGCGGGTTTCCAACGGCCAATTCGGCGCTAACAACCGTGCGCACGCCCGTGGTCAAGGTTCCGGTCTTATTGAAAACCAGAACCTTGGTCTTTCGGGCTCGCTCAAACACCAATCTGTCGCGAATCAGAATTCCCCGCCTAGTCGCGGTGAGTGAGATGGCGGCTGCCACGGTCGGTATCGCCAGGCTCAAAATGAAAGGGTTCGAACTTATCAAAACCGCAAGAACGCGGTGGCTAACGGTCTCCAGAGTCTGCCCTTCAAGGGCCCAGACCAAAGCCGTGGTGCCTGCCACCGCCAAAATTAGATAGCCCAACCAACCGGAGATTAGCTCGACCAGCCGAGCGGTTTTTGAGACTGCAAGTTGGCCAGCCGACACAGTTTGGATTACTTGGGAAAGGTAGCGGGCTTCACCGACTGAGGTCACCTTGATTTTGGCCGGCTGCAACTCGGTTTCGGCACTCGAATCAAGTCTGGTCCCGGCATAGATTGGGGATCCCTTTACCAAAACACTTGAGGTCCAGCCGAGCAATGGATTGGTGGCCTTTACCGAGCGAGTCAATAAGTCGCCATCGATTGGAACAATCTGCCCCGACTCGACGAGCACCGAGTCCCCAATTTTCAAAGCATGGAAGGCAACGGCCTCTTCGCTTTTTCCACGAACTTGCAAAACCGTTTCAGGCTCGACATCGAGCAGTTGATCCAGCGACAGGGAAGCCGGGTTTTCGGCTGAAAGTTGAATCCACAGGGCAAGCGTCACCAAACTAATCAGCGCTGCTACCGCCCACCAAGAATCGGTTTGCACTCCCCCGGCGCTAAAGAGCTGGCTGAGCTCGAGATAAAGGCTGGTCAGCATGGCAATGACCAGAGCCAGGGCCTTTATGACATGCGAGCCGACTTTGAAATGCCTCAGCTCGAAGGCTGCAAGTTGAAACAGGGGACGACCACAAACGATTAGGCCGACGGTCGCTAGAGCCGCTGGCAACCAGAGCCTGAGCGTCTGGCCCCCTAACTCAAACCCGAGCAGCTCTTGAAAGCTGGAAGAGAAAAGCAGGGTTGGAACTAAAAGCAATACCGATAGAAAAAACAGCCTCGATGCTCTGGTTGCCGAAATGTTTGAAATCACTTTCCGCTTCACCGATTGTTACTTAGTTCAAATATTTTGACGAGTTCAGCCAAGACCTGCTCGATTTGTTCTTGATCACCGGTCTTCATCGCATGCGATACGTGAGTTTTTAGGTGATTTTCAACGAGAAGCTTGTTTAATGAGCCCAGTGACTTTTGCACCGCCAGCGACTGGGTGATTATTTCGATGCAATACTCTTCAGACTCAATCATTTTCTGCAAACCACGAATCTGACCCTCCAGAATCTTGGTCCGATGCAGGGCTCGACTCTTGATGTCTTCAATCATCCCCCAATAATACCCCGCAGGGGTATCGGCGGGAAGGGAACGGTTGTAATAGTCTCAAGGGGAATGGAAGGCACATTTTGAAGGTAATCAAACACGGTCACGCCTGTCTCGAACTAATACAAAACGATGAACGCATCATCATCGACCCGGGTGCCTACACCGAACCGCTGGCCAACATCAAGGGTGTGCGAGCCGTGGTTATCACCCATTCCCATGACGATCACTGCTTCGAAGAACAACTATCAAGGCTTAGGGCCGATAACCCAGATCTTCGAATCTATGGCACCGCCGAGGTTTGTGCGCGCTTGAGCGAGTTCAACACCCTCACCGTGCGTCACGGTGATTTTATTCAAGAGGGCCCCTTCCAACTCGAGTTCTTTGGCGACCTGCACCAGGAGATTCATCGATCCATTCCGCTGCTACAAAACTGCGGGGTTATGGTCAACGACGGTCTTTATTACCCGGGCGATAGCTACACCCAGCCGGATCGACGCGTCGAACTACTGGCCTGCCCGGCTTCGGCACCTTGGTTGCGAGTTGGTGACGTCATGGATTTCATCGCCGCCGTGAAGCCAAAACGCTCCTTTGCGACCCATAATGCGCTGCTAAGCGAGATTGGGCACACGCTCTATAACTCAAGAATCAAGGCCAGTACCGAGGTCGTAGGTGGCAGTTTCGAGTTCCTTCGAGTAGGCGATTCTACCGAGGTTTAGGTGAGGTTTAGGCGCGATTTAGCCAACCGCGACAAGCACGGAAAGCACACAGCAGAGCAATAGCACCGGCACCCAGAGCCGTCGCTCTTTTTGGCTGCGAGAGATGCTGTTCATCAGAAGACCCAAAATAAACAGCCCCACAAATGCCCAGTTGACCACCCCGTTGAGCCCAGCGTCGAACAGGGGCTTTAAGACGCCGGTCTGGGCCAAATAGTGCCCGGCTTGGGCCAAATAAACGCCAAGCGTGATGGCACTGCCGATTCGAAATCCGATCGGCAACTTGCCCGGGTGGCGGCCACCGAAGGCATACTCCCCCATCGGGGCGCCAAGAATAAGGGCTGCTTGAAAGAGTCCGACGCAAGCCAAAACAAAAACTAACAGGAGGGCCGAAATCTGGACAGTGTTCATGACGCAATTCTATCCACGGCGGGCAATCTCAATACGCCGCCTCACGATGTCATTCAAGAGCGCATCGCTAGGCAGCGTCTCTGGCTTGAAGTGAAGTGTGGTGCCGACCAATTTGGTCTCGCTCGGGTACTGCTCGGCAATTTCGGCTGCCAATAGTTTGCTGGTGCCGTGAATGCTGCAGTGCTTTTTCCAACCCGAAATATAAAGCAGGAACTTGCCTTCGCTTTTGAATCCGATGATTTGATAACTAATGGCTTCTTCGGATTTCGGAAGCAAAGACAAGAGAGACTCCCGAACCGTTTGAAGCCACACCCTGGTCGGCAAGTCGAAGTTGGCGATGTACGCATCTATTTCGGCAGAACCCATGACCACATTTTAAACAAAACGGTCGGTTTCCGCTAAGAAACCGACCGTTTTTTGAAAGCTGGGGTACCAGGACTCGAACCTAGAACAAATGAACCAGAATCACTCGTGTTGCCAATTACACCATACCCCAAGGTATGAAACCGAGCCTTGGCTCGACTCTCAATCTTACAAGGGCTAAGCCAAGTCAGCAAACGAGCGAAGCCTAGCGAGCGTCTCGGCCTTGCCAAGAATCTGCATCGACTCGAAGAGCGGCGGTGACACTCGACGACCGGAAATGCCGGTCCGAAGGGGGCCGAAGGCGTTTCTAGGCTTGAGTTCGAGCTCTTCGATGAGCGCCCGTTGAAGAGTTGCCTGAAGCGTTTCGGTCACGAAATCTTCTTCCGCAAGCGGTTCAATCGCCTGAATCGCAGCTAGCAAGATTTCTTTGGCATTCTGCGGCAAGCCAGTTTTGGCATCTTCTTCGATAACCAGATCGGATCCCGAGATGAAGAGGAACCCAAGCATGCCGGCGGCTTCGCTCAAAACCGTGACTCGCTCTTGGATCAGCGGGGCAGCTTCCTCTAAAACACGCTCTTGCTCAGCGCTTAGCTCGGCGCCGAGGATTCCCGCACTCTGCAAGTAAGGAATCAGGCGAGTCTTGAAGTCGCCAGGCGTCAACATGCGAATGTGAGCTCCGTTGATTGCCTCGGCCTTCTTGAGGTCGAAGCGCGCCGGGTTTGGGTTGACGTTTGTGACGTCAAATGCGCCGGCCAGTTCATCCAAGCTGAAAACATCACGGTCGTGGCTAATGCCCCAACCAAGCAGCGCCAAATAGTTGAGTAGGCCCTCGGGAATGAAACCGCGATCGCGGTGGTGAAAGAGGTTTGACTCTGGGTCGCGCTTGGAAAGTTTTTTATTGCCGTCGCCCATGACGTATGGAAGGTGACCAAACTGAGGAATCCAGCCGGCAACGCCAGCTTCAAACAGTGCGTTGTAAAGCGCTATCTGCCTAGGTGTTGAAGACAATAGGTCCTCGCCGCGCAGCACGTGGGTGATTCCCATGAGTGCGTCGTCAACCGGGTTCACGAAGGTGTAAAGCGGTTGGCCGTTTGGTCGTACCACGACGAAGTCGGGGAAGCTGCCAGCCGGAAAAGTGATGTCACCGCGCACCAAGTCGGTGAAGCTGATGTCGATGTCTGGAACCCGAAGCCTCAAAGCGGGAGTGCGCCCCTCGGCTCGGTAAGCAGCCTTGGCTTCCTCAGATAGCTCTCGCTCGGAATTGTCGTACCCAAGCTGCTTGGCCCGACCGGCGGCTATGTTGCGAGCATCAATTTCTTCACCCGTTAGAAAGCTCTCGTAAAGGTGACCGGTGGTCTTTAGCTTCTCGATAATCTCAAGATAGATTTCACTTCGCTCGGACTGACGATAAGGCTCATTCGGTCCACCGACGCGGACGCCTTCATCCCAGTCAAGCCCAAGCCAACCGAGGGCCTCGAGAATCATCTCAAAAGATTCTTCACTGTCACGCTCGGCATCGGTGTCTTCAATGCGGAAGATGAACTTTCCGCCGGTGTGCCTGGCGTAGGCCCAGTTGAACAACGCGGTTCGCACTAACCCAACGTGAGGCGTTCCGGTTGGGGAAGGGCAGAACCGCACGCGAACGTCGGGGCCGGCTGCGGTTGTGAAGGGTGCTGTGATTTGCGAAGACATAATGTCTTCAAGTTTAACGCCCTCTTTTAGGCAACGGTATTTACGAGGGTTCCAATGCCCTCAACTTCGCACTCGATAATCTCGCCGTGGCGGATTCTCGTGATGCCAGCTGGAGTGCCGGTCAAGATTACGTCGCCCGGCAAAAGTGTCATTACCGATGAAACGTATTCGATAATCGTTGGCACCGTGTGAATCATCTCGGCCAGGGTCGAGTGTTGTTTCACTTCGCCGTCAATCCGGCTCTCGATGATTTGGTCCTCGGGGAAAAACTCGGTTTCGATCCAAGGCCCCAGTGGGCAGAAGGTGTCAAAGGCTTTGCTTCTGGCCCATTGCCCATCGCTGGCTTGCAAATCCCGAGCCGTAACGTCATTGGCCACCGTGAAGCCCCAGACTTTGGATAGCGCATCCTCGGCCTTGACGTTCTTACAAATCTCACCGATGACGACTGCCAGCTCGACTTCGAGTTCAATCTGGTCGGAATGCGGTGGAATCTCGATTGCATCGCCCTGGCCAATGATAGAACTGTTTGGTTTCAGAAAGATGAGCGGTTCGGCCGGTGCATCGCCACCCATCTCGGCGGCGTGTGCGGCATAGTTCTTGCCAACGCAAACCACCTTCGACGGCATGGTTGGGGCAACCAACTTAACCTCTTTTAGCGGAATGCGATCGCCAGTGGTCTCGTAGTTATTCACCAACGGGTGGCCCTTTAGAACCACAAGTTCTGGGCCGTCGACGATGCCGTAAAAGATTTGGTCGTTGGATCGAAACCTGGCTACCTTCACTTGCTTAGCTCAACCAACCAGCCGTGGCGGTCCTCAACGGTTCCGTATTGGATTCCGGTGAGCTCGGCTCGCAGGGACACTGTTAGTTCGCCAGGCTCGGCGTCAATATCGCCGATGGTCTCTTCCCGGCTCTTGAGAATGCCAACCGGCGTGATGACGGCTGCCGTTCCACAGGCAAACATTTCAACTATGTCGCCAGACCGGAATCCATCGCGAACTTCGTCAAGTGACACGGCACGTTCTTCGACCTCGATGCCTCGGTCTCGAATCAGAGTGAGCACCGAATCGCGGGTGATGCCGTGCAAGATTGTGCCGTCTAGCGAAGGGGTGACTACGTGTCCGTCTTTGTAGACGAAGAAAAGGTTCATTCCACCGAGCTCTTCGATTTGGGTGCCGGTGTCGGCATCCAAGAACAGAACCTGGGAACAACCGTTGTCGTAGCCTTCACCCTGCGCTTGCAGTGAAGCGGCATAGTTGCCGCCGGTTTTGGCCTCGCCGGTTCCGTGCCTTCCGGCCCGGGCCGAATCCAGTGCAATCCAAATGGCGATTGGCTTTAGTCCGCCGGTAAAGTACGGGCCGACCGGGGATGCAATGACGCGGTATTCGGCACGATGCGCTGCCCGAACACCTAAAAAGTTCTCGGCGGCAATCTCAAATGGGCGAATGTAGAGGGTTTTCTCGTTGACCGGCTGAGGAACCCAGGCTCCATCAACTTCAATGAGCTTGCGCAGCGACTCTACAAAGACATCGACCGGCAACTCTGGCAAAGCCATGCGTCTTGCCGAGCGTTGCAAGCGAACGGCATTTGCGGTTGGGCGGAAGGTCCAAATCGACCCATCCTGATGGCGGTAGGCCTTGATTCCCTCAAAGATTTCCTGACCATAATGCAAAACCGCAGACGATGGATCCATGAGTAT
>CANCKM010000001.1 GCA_947378555.1 Microbacteriaceae bacterium | reverse complement strand
GTTGCGGTTGCCAAGGTAATGGAACTCGTCAATGTGCTTCGCAAGGCAATCGACTCCGGGGTCGGTTCCGCCGATCCGGCTGTGCGCGAAGGCGCTGAGGAAATAGCTAAAGCGCTAAGCCTCTTTGCTCCGTACACCGCCGAGGACATGTGGGCGAAGCTTGGCCATGAGCCAGGAGTAGCCCTGGCGCTTTTTGCTCAACCCGATCTAGCGCTCCTAATTGAAAAATCCGTCATTGCAGTTGTGCAGGTTGATGGCAAGCTTCGAGACAAGTTCGAGGTTGCAATCGACATTACAGCTGACGCACTTCGTGCTCTTGCTCTCGGGTCTGAAGTTGTGAGCCGAGCCATTGCTGGCAAGGAGATAGCCGCTGTAATCGTGCGCGAGCCAAAGTTGGTGAACATAGCCACCAAGTAGGGGGTTATCCACCTGAGTGCCAATCGAAGGCGGTGCGGGCTTAGCTGAGTTCTATCTTGGTTAGATGACCACGCTCGGTGAGATCCTTCGAACTTCAGTCAAGCGGTTCCTAGAAAGTCCAAAATTCCAGCAAAATAAGCGCAGGCTGATTCTGGGTGCTTTGGTGTTCGTTGCACTGGTGGTTCTGGGGCTAAACACAACGGGGCCGGCTTCCTCTAAAACCGTGGTCGCTGCCAACTCGAACAAGAGCGCAGGAAATCGGTCACAACTTCCCAAGCTTTACATCCACATAGTCGGAGCGATAAAACAGCCCGGGCTATACGTCCTAAGGTCAGGGGCAAGGGTTTATGACGCTGTTATCGCTGCCGGAGGATTTAGCGCCAAGGCCGACCAAGGAAGCATAAATCTGGCTCGAATCCTCAGCGATGGGGAGCAAATAATTGTGCTCGGTGGAGCCTCACGTCAAGATTCCACCGCGGCGATTTCAGGTTTAGGGTCGCAGGTTGGGTCGGGCTCAAAGTTAGTGAACCTGAATCGTGCCGACCAGACGGCTCTTGAATCGCTACCCGGGGTTGGCCCAACCCTTGCAGGCAGGATGGTTGATTGGCGGTTAGCCAATGGTGGGTTCAAGACCAAAGAGGATCTTCTTAAAGTCTCAGGAATCGGTGACAAACTGTTTCGAGGGCTGAAGGATCTAATCACGCTGTGAAGTTGGTTTGGGTTGCTTTAATTTGCTGGCTCACCGCTGCCACGTGCGTTTACTCTTCAGTCGGTCGCTCAAGCGCGGTGATTACCGGTTTTGCAGCGTCGACACTTTTGATCTTGATTATGGTTGCCATTCAGCATCTCAGAAAAAGGCGAGCGGTCACGGCTCCATTGCTTTCTGCCATTGGCGCAGTCGCGGTGCTTTTGAGTTTTAGTTCAATTCAGTTGAGCGGCCAGATCGCCACCAAGATTGCCATGGAATACAAAGTTTTAGATGCGAAGTTTGAAGTTCAAGATCTCTTGAAAGCTAGCCAAAGTAAGTTCGCTGGGCCACCGAGTCAGACCGCTCACGTTTGCATTCTGGAATGGGGTGTCGGTGAAACTGCCAAACCCGGTAAGGGTTGCGGAACCCTAACTTTTGACCTGAACGATTCGCTCAAACCTGGATTGGTGGCAGCCGCCAAACTGGCGTTCAAGCCGCCGCGAAGTGCTTCGGAGGGGCTCTTCCGAGCGCGAATCGAATCAGGGTCGGTAAAGGTAATACGGCAAAACCAGTCCATCTATGTTTTTGACGGTTTCAAAAAACAGTTTGCCAGCAGAGTTTCTGGTGTCAGCGCCGACGCGGTTGCACTGGTGCTTGGTTTGGGTATCGGCGACGATTCGAGGTTGAGCCAGAAGACTGCCGACCAGATGAAGTCGCTATCGCTTACACACCTCACGGCAGTGTCAGGCGCTAACTGCGCAATAGTTTTGGGCGGAGTTTTCTATTCGACCATGCTGTTAGGAATCAAACGGTGGCCGAGATTTTTACTTGCAACGATCGCCCTTTGCTCCTACATCCTGTTGGTGGGTCAGCAGCCAAGCGTTTTACGTGCCGGGGTAATGGCGTTAGTCGTGCTCTTAGCAATGACCCTTGGGCGAGGTGTGAGCCCAATCTCTGCTCTTGCACTGTCGGTGTCTGGGCTCCTGATTGCCAACCCCACGCTCTCAGTGCAATACGGTTTTGCCCTATCAGTTGCGGCGACGGCGGGTCTGCTAATACTTGCTCCGGCGATGGCCAAGGTGTTTCAACGCCGACTTCCAAACTGGCTCGCACTATCCCTAGCGGTCAGCGCTTCGGCCCAGTTGGTTTGCTTCCCAATCCTTCTGCAACTGCAAGCTGGCTTCTCAACCTACTCGGTTCTAGCGAATCTTGCCGCGGAGGCGGTGGTTGCCCCCGTCACAGTACTTTGTATTCTTGCCTGTCTGGTGTTTGGGGTTGCCCCCTGGTTGAGCGCTGCACTCGTCTGGCTGGCCTCGCTTGGAACCCAGTGGATCGTTTTGGTTTCGAATTTCTTCAGCACGCTGCCACTGGTTAACTTGCCGTGGCCTGCAGGTTCGCTTGGAACGCTGGTTGCGGTTTTCATGGCGCTCTCGGTTTTTCTCATGCTAAGGGCGAGGACCCCGGTCTTTCGTGCAGCCGGGGCCGCGTTCAGTCTGCTGCTCATTTCCGTTGGGGTAGGCTCGGCAAGCTCCGCCGCCATCAAATACTCAGGTTGGCCTTCCGCTGATTGGCAGATTGTAAATTGCGATGTGGGTCAAGGTGATGGTCTCGTCTTTCGTTCTTCCGGATTAGTCGCGGTGATTGATGTCGGGCGCGAACCGCGCAAGATCGAGTCATGCCTCAACCGGCTTGGGGTGAGCCGAATCGATCTACTGGTTCTAACCCACTACGACATGGATCATGTCGGCGGTCTTTCGGGGGCCCTGAGCGGCAGAAGCGTGGTCAGGGCGATGATTACGCCCTTTCGGGATGATCGCCCGGGCGCTGAAATAACCATGCGTGAACTAGAGAAAGTCTGCCCAAAAATTGAAAAGGCAGAAACCGGTATGCGTGGCCAGATTGGTGCCGCCAACTGGCTGATTTTATCGCCACATCATGCGGCACCAGAGGCTGAGGATTCCAATGACGGTTCGGTCACAATGCTCGTCACAACAGAGGATTTCAATCTCATTCTGCTCGCCGACCTTGGCGAAAAGGGTCAACTTCGGTTGACCGAAGAGTGGCAACTCTGGTCAGGTCAGTTAATACCCGACTTACCCGTGGTTCTGAAGGTTGCGCATCACGGTTCGGCTGACATGCTTCCCGAACTATATGAATCGTTGAACCCGAGCATCGCTCTGGTTTCGGTTGGGGCAAACAACAGTTATGGGCACCCGACTAAGCGAACCCTAGATTTGCTCGACGATATTGGATCAAAAATCCTTAGAACCGACCAACTTGGAGCGATCGCCGTTTCGAAGGGGGAAAAAAGGGGGCAGCTTGCCGTCTCGGTCAGTGGCGGTGGTTAGGCTAGAAGGGTGAGTAAGGCGAAGCTGGTTAACTGGAGGATGGCTTCGCCGACTCCGCTGATGTTGATCGCTGGCCAAGAGGAGTATCTGGCAAGTCGGGTTATTCGCTCTATTCGTGAACAGCTTCGGCTGAGCGATGCAAACCTCGAGATTCATGAGCTGGATGCCTCTGACTACGCGGCTGGGCAATTATTAAATCTTTCGAGCCCTTCGCTTTTTGCGGAACCAAGATTAATTATTGCCCGAGGCTTCGAGCGTTGCACCGATGACTTCATAATCGATGGGCTCGATTACCTCAACCGGCCGACCGAGGATACGACAGTCATTTTTCGTCACAACTCGTCCTCGGTAAGAGGAAAAAAGCTACTTGACGCCCTAAGAAACTCAGCCGATGTTTCAGAAATAGCCTGCCTGGCAATTACCAAAGACGCCGACCGCAACGAGTTTGTGCAATCCGAATTCCGACAGGCAAACCGCAAGATTACGGTAGGCGCTCAGCGAGCAATCCTCGAGGCTTTTACCGATGATTTAGGTGAGCTTGCCGCCGCCTGTTCCCAACTGCTAACCGACAGCGCCGAAACCATTGACGAACAAACTGTCGAGCGCTATTACGGCGGGCGAGTAGAAACCAATGCGTTCAAAGTAATTGATGCGGCGTTGGCAGGTAAATCGGGGGAGTCGCTCGCTCTGATGAGGCACGCCTTGGCTACCGGAGCGGATCCGGTTCCAATGCTGATCGCGTTTGCCATGAAGATTCGCCAACTCGCCAAGTTAAGCTCGAACCGGTCGGCCACCGCCGTGCAGTTGGGTATGGCTCCTTGGTTGCTAGATAAGGTTCGGCGAGACTTGCAAAGTTGGACAGAACCGGGGTTGGCCAACATCATCCTGCAGATGGCCAGCACTGATGCAGCAATAAAGGGTGCGGAACGTGACCCCGTCTACGCTCTCGAACGACTCATTCTCAGCATTGCGAATAAAGGCGTTATTAAATGAAAAGCCGTAAGTTAGCTTTAGCGCTTGGTCTTGCCTCGCTATTTGCCATCTCTCTAGTTCTTCGACCTCCGGTTGCTGTCATTGGTCCTTTATTGCCAGAGTTGAAGAGCAGTTTGAACCTTTCAACACTTGAGCTTGGTCTATTAAGCGCGGCTCCGGTTTTGTGTTTTGGTATTGGAGCCTTTGCCAGCGTGTGGTTGGTGAAGCGCTTCGGGCTTCGGCTAAGCATGTTTTTGATGCTCATCATCTTGACGCTTTCAATGGGTTTAAGGGTGTTCGGCGGGTTCGCCTCGCTGCTTATTGGGACACTTGCAGCCGGATTAGCAATAGCCGTGGCTAACGTTCTGCTGCCAACGATTGTGCGGGTCGATCACCCCAAACGGGTTGCCATCCTCACCGGGGGCTACACTACCGTTCTTGCGCTTTCAGCCAGTTTTGCTGCTTCGATTGCGGTTCCAAGTTCGCTGGCGCTCGGTGGTTGGGTTGGCGCGCTAGCGATATGGACGATTCCCGGTATCTTGGCCGTAGTTTTATGGTTCACCCAGCTTAGAGTTTCCTCGAGTGGCATAGCTGAGCCCAAGCTCGACCGCTCCGAGTTGAAGGCAGAAGCCAAGGCGGTTACCAGATCGCCAATTACCTGGTCCATCGTGATTTTCTTTGGAATTCAGTCACTCGGTTTTTATGCAGTCCTGAATTGGCTGCCATCAATCCTGATTCGAGACGGCAGTAGCGCCTCCGAAGCTGGTGCGCTTTTGGGTCTGGCAACCTTCGTTGGTGTGCCTACCGGGCTCTTGATGTCGGGGTTTTACTCGAAGATCAAGAACCTTGGACCAATCGGCTTGGGCATAAGTTTGGTGACTGCCACTGGTTTCGCCTTTCTGCTAGCTGGCTCACAGTTCATAATCCCGGCCTGCGTGCTTCTAGGGTTGGGTCAGGCCGCAACCTTTCCGCTTTCGCTGAGCTTGATCTCCACAAGGGCGAGCACTCAATCCCAAACCACGGTGCTGTCCTCTACAGCTCAGGGGTACGGATACCTGTTAGCTGCAATTGGCACCTTTTTGGTCGGGTTTCTTAGCGACCTCACCGGCAGTTGGTCGGCAGGTATTCTCATGCTGCTCTGCCTGACCATCGTTCAGGCAGTCTCAGTGCTTATTGCGGGTCGACCAAAGTCAATCCCTGCCGGCTAGAGACAGCGGCCAATTGTTTCGTTGGTCATAAAAATCTTGTTAAACAAAGAAACCCGACACCGTGGTGTCGGGTTTCTTAGGAAATCTGGATTTAGAGAGCTGCTACCTTTTTTGCCAAGGCAGACTTGCGGTTAGCTGCCTGGTTCTTGTGGATGACACCCTTGCTAACTGCCTTGTCGAGTCTCTTGCTCGCCAATGAAAGAGCGGTTGCGGCAGCTTCCTTGTCGCCGGTAACTGCGGCTTCTCTGGCTGCACGAATAGCGGTCTTGAGCTGGCTCTTGACCGCCTTGTTGCGCTCGGCTGCCTTTGCGTTGGTGCCGATACGCTTGATCTGTGACTTGATGTTTGCCATGTTTCGCTTTCCTAGTTTGTTGACCCGCGCGGGTCAACTAAAAAGATTGTCTGAGGGATTGGGCAAAGAAACACCCTTATCGACTTTTCAGTCTATCACCGCAGTCGTCTTATCGGCAAGAATGACACAAGTCGTGGCGATTTAATTTTTGACTGTGTTTTCGGGGTCCATGTCACTATTCGCTAGATCGAAGGCCCTGCGAAACTTGAGCGAGCGACGAACCATGTCTGAGCGCACAAGGTCGTGAACCGCATTTGGTAGATTCTCAAGCTGCCAGTCCAACTCCGCCCTAACCCTATTTGGGCCCTTGGCTTGAAGTGCTAGGAGTGAGTAGTAGGCGGCGCCCAGCTCGTGATCTGCCATGTGTGCGGTCGCCACCGCATGCCCGCATGCTCTGGCAGCAAAACGCGCGGCTCCATTGGTTTCTCTAGCTGCGGCGTGAGCTGCAACCGAGGCGGTGCGTGCCTGGCCGACAGTTGCCTCACCCCTGGACCAGTCCAAAGCCACCGCTATCGCCTCGGCCGGCCTCGAATCGTCCGGCACTTCCGCTTCGAAAAGGGGCAGCGCTCGTTGAGCGCAGATCGCCGCCCACTTGACTAGCAGGCGGTGATCAGATTCGGTCAATCGACCCCCGCGATGAACCGCGACCAAAGCCGGGTCGCGAGTCGAGTTAGCCATACGAACTAGTTTGGCAATCGATTGGTCTAAATCCTAGTAATCGCCGTGTTTTTAACTGCCTCGAGCTGAATGCATCAGCAGTGCATTTTTAGTCACTCGAGCGGGCAATTATGCGACAATAGAGGCGTTGCAATCGCAATCAAGGCCTTTCGGCCTCAATAGACTCAGCCAAGAGGTAGATTTTGTCGCCACGTTCCATGCGCCGCCTAGAGCCCGCAAAGACCGATCCGGCCCTGCTGCGTAATTTTTGCATCATTGCACATATCGACCACGGCAAGTCCACCCTGGCAGACCGCATGCTGCAGTTGACTGGAATCGTAGATGACCGCTCAATGCGCGCGCAGTATCTAGACCGCATGGACATCGAGCGCGAGCGAGGCATTACCATCAAGTCACAGGCTGTTCGCATGCCCTGGGATCTCGACGGCAAAACCTATGCCCTGAACATGATTGACACCCCCGGGCACGTCGACTTTACCTACGAGGTTTCCAGATCTTTAGCTGCCTGCGAGGGTGCCGTTTTGCTAGTTGACGCCGCTCAGGGAATCGAAGCCCAAACTCTTGCCAACCTATATTTGGCGATGGAAAATGACCTGACAATCATTCCGGTGCTCAACAAGATCGACCTTCCAGCTGCCCAACCCGAGAAGTACGCAGAGGAGTTGGCAAACCTCATCGGTGGCAATCCAGAGGACTGCCTACGAGTTTCTGGCAAGACCGGAATCGGAGTCGATGAACTTCTAGACAAAATCGTTCGAACCATCCCACATCCGGTCGGTGACCCGAACGCTCCGGCCCGCGCCATGATCTTCGACTCCGTTTACGATTCATACCGTGGTGTGGTCACCTACGTAAGAATGATTGACGGTCATCTGGCACCTCGCGAGAAGATTCAGATGATGTCGACCAGAGCGGTGCACGAACTTCTCGAAATCGGTGTTTCATCACCTGAACCGGAACCGACGAAGGGTCTTGGAGTCGGTGAAGTTGGCTACCTGATTACCGGCGTTAAAGATGTTCGCCAGTCAAAGGTGGGTGACACGGTAACCAATCAGGCTAAGCCGGCAACCGTCGCACTCAAGGGCTACAAAGAGCCGCTGCCTATGGTTTACTCGGGTATTTACCCGATTGACGGATCCGACTATCCGGTGCTGCGCGAGGCTTTAGACAAACTCAAGCTAAGCGATGCGGCCTTGGTTTACGAACCAGAAACCTCTGTTGCCCTCGGTTTTGGTTTCCGTTGCGGGTTTCTTGGGTTGCTTCACCTAGAGATTGTCACAGAACGGCTCGAACGAGAGTTTGGTCTTGACCTGATTGCCACCGCACCTTCGGTGGTTTATGAGGTCACGCTCGACACGCTGCAAGAAATCACGGTCACCAACCCGAGCGAATTTCCGACCGGAAAAATCAAGAAGGTTCTCGAGCCAATGGTTCGAGCCACAATTTTGAGTCCAAAGGATTACGTTGGCGTCATCATGGAGCTTTGTCAGGGACGAAGAGGAACCATGATTGACATGCAATATCTTGGTGAAGATCGCGTGCAACTGAGGTATTCACTGCCACTTGCCGAAATCGTTTTTGACTTCTTCGATCAGCTCAAAAGTAAGACCCAGGGCTACGGCTCTTTGGATTATGAAGAGACCGGATTGGCCGAAGGGGATTTGGTTAAGGTTGACATCTTGCTTCAGGGCGAGCAAGTCGATGCTTTCAGTGCAATCGTCCACAAAGACAAGGCGTACGCCTACGGCGTCATGATGACCGGCAAGCTTCGCGAACTGATTCCTCGGCAGCAGTTCGAGGTTCCAATTCAGGCCGCAATCGGCGCTCGTATTATTGCTCGAGAATCAATCAGGGCGATGCGCAAGGACGTTCTGGCGAAATGTTACGGTGGTGACATCAGCCGAAAGCGCAAGTTGCTCGAAAAGCAAAAAGAGGGTAAAAAGCGCATGAAAATGGTCGGTCGGGTCGAGGTGCCACAAGAGGCATTCATCGCCGCGCTTTCCACCGGCGACGAAAAAAAGGCTGAGAAGAAGGTCAAGTAATTGGCTGGCCCGCATCCAATCGCAGATCCGGCTCCAAGCGATGGTTTCTTGCCAGTTCAAGTTTTAGACGGCGCTTCAACCCGCTCTTTTCACGCTTACCTGCATATTCCCTTTTGCAGGGTTCGCTGTGGTTACTGTGATTTCAACACTTACACCTCGACTGAACTTCGAGGCGAGAAACAGTCAGATTTTGCAGCTCGAATGCTTTCCGAAATCGCCTTCTCGGTAAAGGTCCAGCAGCAGGCTCAGTTGCCAGCCAGGCCCTTGGCCTCGGTTTTTTTTGG
This sequence comes from Microbacteriaceae bacterium, assembly GCA_947378555.1. GTDB lineage: Bacteria > Actinomycetota > Actinomycetes > Actinomycetales > Microbacteriaceae > Rhodoluna. Next base: position 145,838 of record CANCKM010000001.1, on the reverse strand, counting down.
CGGGGGAACCCCAACCCAGTTGCCCGCCGAGGATTTGGTCTCCATTCTCGGGCAACTTGAGCGGAGCTTCGGTTTCGCCGCTGGTTGCGAGATCACCACCGAAGCCAACCCCGACGATGTCTCAAAGGAATACCTTGAGAAGTTAGCCCGGGCCGGTTTCACTCGAGTTTCAATCGGAATGCAATCGAGTGTTCCCAGCGTTTTGGCGACGCTTGAGCGAACGCACAATCCCGTGAATGTTGCCACTGCGGTGGCACTTGCCAAATCTGTCGGCTTGCAAACCTCGGTGGACCTGATTTACGGTGCACCTGGCGAAACGATGGATGATTGGGTTGCGAGTTTAGAGTCGGCTATCGAGCTAGAAACTGATCACGTCTCTGCCTACTCGCTGATTGTTGAACCTGGAACAAAAATGGCGAGGCAGATAAAGAGCGGACTGCTGACCGAACAAGACCCCGATGAACTGGCCGATAAGTACGAACTTGCCGAAGCGATGCTGTCTGCGGCTGGATTCGAGTGGTACGAGGTTAGCAACTGGTCTCGAGGTGAAGGCGCTCGTTCGGTTCACAACCTCGCCTACTGGAGGGGAAACGACTGGTGGGGTTATGGTCCCGGCGCACACAGTCACATCGGAGGGGTGCGTTGGTGGAATGCCAAACATCCATCGACATATGCTCAGAAGGTCACCCAAGGGGAGTCCCCGGCCGTTGGTCGCGAGACTCTCGATCAAAAAACTAGGCTCGAAGAGCGCATCTTGCTTGAGTTGCGCATCGCCGACGGAATATCGATCGAGACGATAAAGGCCTTGAACCCAGATGCCAACCGATGGATTAGCCAGTACATTGCCACCGAGTTGATTGACGCCGCTAGCGCACTTCGTGGTCACCTCGTGCTCACCCTCAAGGGCAGGCTGCTTGCCGACTCGATGGTGCGGCAGCTGCTTACCTAGGCGGCCAGACAGTTTTTAACATTTAAACACGGCGGGTGGCCTCGGGCAGGATAATATTGGCACTCTAACGCTATGAGTGCTAAACGGAGGTGCGCATTGATTCCAGAACGTAGCATCGAGGTTTTGCGCGCTATCGTGCAGGATTACATCAGGAGCAGAGAACCAGTCGGTTCCAAATCTCTGGTTGAGCGCCACTCCTTTGGGGTATCTGCGGCAACGATCAGAAATGACATGGCGCTCCTAGAAGAAGAAGAGCTAATCGCGGCCCCTCACACATCATCTGGCCGCGTACCAACCGATAAGGGTTACCGACTCTTCGTAGATCGCCTCAGCGAGGTCAAACCGCTTTCGACGGCCGAGAAACAGGCAATCGAATTATTCATCACCGACAGTGCCGACCTGGATGACGTTTTGGGGCGCACCGTTAGGTTACTTTCCAAGTTGACCAATCAGGTTGCTATGGTGCAGTACCCGAGCCTGGGTAAATCATTGGTCCGGCACATTGAACTCATCCCGGTGAATGATTCAAAAGCCATTCTCATGCTAATTACCGATTCCGGCCGGATTCAGCAGCACGTCTTTGAACACCGCTCGGGCCTAGGTTCAAACGTTCTGGCCGAGGTGCGCGGCCGTTTGAACGAAGAGCTCTCAGGTCTTGCGCTCTCAGCGGTCTCGGCAAAGCTCGAAACTGTCGAGTCCCTGTTTGACCCTGCCCTCAGCCCGCTGCTGCTTACCATCAAAGAGAACCTGCGCGAGCTAATCGACGCCAACCGGCAAGAGAAGATCCTGCTCGCGGGAACTGCCAACCTAGCTCGCAGCGAATCGGATTTCCCAGGAAGCATAAGTCCGGTTCTTGAGGCCATAGAAGAGCAGGTAGTGTTGCTTCGACTCATTGCCGAGATGCAAGCTGAGGCGCATGGAGTTTCGGTTCGAATCGGTCGCGAGAACCAACTCGACGGTTTTGCAAACACGACGGTTTTGGTTTCGGGATACGAAAATCAGGGTCACGAGATTGCCAAACTTGGGCTCATTGGTCCAACTCGAATGGATTACGCAACAAACATCGCCGCGGTTTCGGCCGTCGCTCGATATCTAACAAAAACACTAGGACACTAAGGGAAATTTTGGCAGACCACTACGAAGCGCTTGGTGTTTCACGCACGGCGACTCAGGATGAAATTAAAAAGGCGTATCGCAAGCTGGCCAGGGAACTTCACCCAGATGTCAACAGCGACACCGCTTCACAAGAACGGTTCAAGTCGGTCACACACGCCTATGAGGTTTTGAGCAGCCCGGAATCAAGGCGCGACTATGACATGGGTGGGCAGAACGCCTTCGGTGGCTCAAACTTTGACTTTGGTGACATATTCGGTTCTTTCTTTGGCAACGGACAACGAGGCCCAAAGTCCCGAGTTGAGCGTGGGCAAGACGCCCTGTTACGCGTTGAGCTGACGCTGCAGGAGGTCGTCTTTGGTGCCGATAAAACCCTCGAGGTTGACACCGCCGTGCTCTGCGAAACCTGCCACGGTTCATGTTGTCAGCCAGGTACCGCACCGACCGTTTGCGACATTTGTCGTGGTGCCGGTCAGATTCAAAGGCAGGTCAGGTCGCTTCTCGGAAACGTTATGACATCGGCCGCCTGCGGAAGTTGCCGCGGTTATGGACAGCTAATTTCCAGCCCGTGCGTTGACTGCCGCGGTCAGGGTCGGGTTCGTGCCAGGCGTGACATTGAGCTCAAGGTGCCAGCCGGCGTCGAAGATGGGCTCAGACTTCAACTTAGTAGCCAGGGTGAGGTTGGTTTCGGAGGCGGTCCAAACGGAGACCTCTATGTTGACATCGTGGTTCGCCAAGATGACGTCTTTGGCAGATCGGGTGACGACCTAACCTGCACGCTCGAGGTTCCGCTGCACGATGCCGTTTTGGGCTCGGTCGCCAAGATTGAGACTTTTGATGGTGAACAAACCGTCGAAATCCACGCTGGTCAGCAGACCGGCGATGTAATCACTTTGAAGGGCAAGGGCGTCACCCACCTGAGAAACTCAGGCAGAGGCGATCTGCGGGTCATGGTTCAGGTACTTACCCCTACCAAGTTGGATTCCAAACAAAAAGAACTCTTTAAAGCGCTGGCCGCTCTGAGGTCTCAAGAGCAGTCGCGCTTGGTGAAGCAAAGCCACGGATTTTTCGCGCGCGGCAAGGGTCGTGGTTAGTTTTTGGTTGAGCCGCTTTTTAGGTTTGAAGGAAAGATTGCTCCGGAAGTCGGTTCCAGCGTTTCACTGACCGAAGCGGAGGCCAAGCATGCCATTGCTGCCCGAAGAATGCGCGTCGGCGAGGCCATTCAACTTTCGAACGGTTTTGGAATGCGCGTGCGCGGCCGAGTATCGGCCATTGACCAGGGAATCCTTAGTGTTCAAGTCGAATCGGTTTCTCAGCAGCCCGAACCAGAGTTAAAGTTCACTCTGATTCAAGCCTTGGCCAAGGGCGACAGGGATGAACTCGCTGTTCAGGCAGCAACGGAAATCGGCATCTGGCAGGTTATTCCTTGGCAGGCAGAGCGCTCAATCTCTCGTTGGGAAGGTCCAAAACAGCAAAAGGGGGTTGCTCGGTGGCAGAGCATTGCAAATGAAGCAACCAAACAGTCCCTTCAAGTTTTTGAGCCACAGGTTCTGCCCCCGCAAGACAGCAAGGGGCTGACATCCCTATTCTCAAACTTTGATTTGGTCCTGATTTTGGATCCGGAAGCCGACAGGCAAATCGGTTCGCTTAATCTTGACCAAACCGCGAGCATAGCCTTGATAATTGGGCCCGAGGGAGGTATCTCGGAAGCAGAGATATCTAGGTTTACCGAGGCTGGAGCTCTGCGGGTGAAGCTCGGTTCGGGCATTCTTCGCACCTCAACCGCCGGTCTGGTCGCGCTAAGCGTGTTACAAACCAGAGTCGGAATGTTCGGTAACTAGACTTAAACACGATGAATGAAACCAACTGCATTTTTTGCAAAATAGTCGCCGGCGAAATTCCTTCGCAACTCGTTGCCGAGTCTGAGCACACGATTGCTTTCAACGACTTATTTCCTCGCAAACCGGTGCACGTTCTAGTGGTGCCCAAAAACCACTACGACAACGTTGCCGAACTCGCGTTCGAAAACCCAGCCGGACTTGTCGATTTGGTGCAGCTGGGAGCCAAGGTGGCAGAGCAACTAACCGACGGGGCCTACCGTCTTACTTTCAACACCGGCTTGGCTGCCGGTCAAACCATTTTCCACGCCCACGGTCACGTGACGAGCACCAAACCCAAGGGTGAAGATGAGTAAGCCAGTCAAGTCCTCCGAAAGTCGGATAAGTGTTTCCAAGGTCGAGATGCTGGCTTTACTCGGCATCGAAGATCGACTGCTAAAAACTCTTGAGGCAAGCTTTCCCGACGTTCAGGTTCACGTTCGAGGTAACGAGATTTTGCTCAGTGGAAGCCCGGCTCAGATTTTATTGGCCGGCGAACTCCTCAACGAAATGATTGAGTTAGTCAAGGGCGGCCAGACGCTAACCAGCCAGGATGTCAGCAGGTCGGCCAAGATGTTGGATGAAACCTCTGAGAAACCAAGCGAGGTTTTGAGCCAGAACATTCTTAGTTCACGCGGTAAAAGTATTCGACCGAAGACGATCGGTCAAAGAAACTACGTAGATGCCATCGATGACAATACCGTGGTCTTTGGCGTTGGCCCAGCCGGCACTGGCAAAACCTACCTGGCAATGGCAAAAGCCGTGCAGGCTCTGCAGCGAAAAGAAATAAGTCGAATCATTCTGACTAGACCGGCCGTTGAGGCCGGCGAGCGTCTAGGTTTTCTACCGGGAACGCTAAATGAAAAAATCGACCCTTACCTGCGCCCGCTATTTGATGCGCTTCACGAAATGCTCGACCCAGATTCGATTCCCAAGTTGATGGCGGCGGGCACCATTGAAGTTGCCCCACTGGCTTACATGCGAGGCCGAACACTCAACGACTCATTCATCATTCTTGACGAGGCGCAGAACACCACGCCGGAACAGATGAAGATGTTTCTAACCCGCCTGGGTTTCAACTCGAAGATGGTGGTAACCGGAGACATTACTCAGGTTGACTTGCCAACTGGCTCTTCGGGATTGCGCACGGCGATAAAAGTTCTCGAGGATCTAGACGACATCGAGTTTGCGATGCTCAGCTCTGCCGATGTTGTTAGGCATTCGCTTGTGGGCACCATCGTTGACGCGTATTCAAAGTTTGAAGAAGTCGAACTTGCGAAAAAAGTTGCGGCTGCTTCCGCAAAACTGACGGGTGGCAAGCGATGAGCATAGAAATCAATAATGAATCCGGAGTTGAGGTCGAGGAAACTCGGGTTTTGGCTCTTGCAACCTATGCACTCGACAAGATGCGCATTCACCCATTGGCCGATTTAGCCATCGTTTTTGTTGACGAAGACGCAATGGAAACCCTTCATGTTCAGTGGATGGACGAACCAGGGCCAACCGATGTTCTAAGTTTTCCGATGGATGAACTTCGCCCGGGTACCGAGGGTGATTTGACACCCGCGGGCCTCCTCGGGGATATCGTTGTCTGCCCTCAGGTAGCCGCGAAGCAAGCCGTTGAGGCGGGCCACGAAACCATCAACGAGATCCTACTTCTGACAACTCACGGCATTCTTCACCTGCTTGGTTTTGATCACGCCGAGCCCGAAGAGCATGCCGAAATGTTTGGTATTCAGGGTGAAATATTGGCCGGCTTCTATGCTCAAGAGAATGCCGCTAAAGGTATCTAGTTGACAGTATTTGAGATTTGGAGCGCGGCCCTTCTCGCATTGGCAACCGTTTTGGCGGCCATCGCAGTGGCTGCGCTTAGAGCCGATGAACAGCAGCGAGCCAAGGCCGAATCCATCGCGTTTTTGAGAATTGCGTTGACCGGAATTTTCGGAGTGGTTATCGGTCAAATTTTGGTTCCGAGCGGGGCCACTTGGTGGGCGGTGTCGTTATTGGCGGTGTTGCTCATGCTTCTGCTGCTTGCCGTCTCGCAGCTCGCCGCCAAATTTTTGGGTGCCACGAAGTTTGGCTCAGGTCTCATCGGCATTTCTGCCGCCCCCATAAATTCGATCTACCTATTTTTCACACCGCTGTCGTTGCCGAAGCGTGAGCAACCCGAGGAGTTCGAACAAGAACTTCTTGACTCGGTTGAAGAGTTTGGTGAAACCATCGTTCGTGAAATTATGGTGCCGAGAATCGACATGGCAACCATTCAGGGCGATTCCAGTCTCAATCGGGCGATGGGGATATTTCTGAGCCGTGGCTATTCGAGACTGCCGGTGGTCGGCAAATCGGTTGATGACATCAGCGGTGTGCTTTACATCAAGGACGTAGCTAGATTGCTCTACGAGTCGCCCGAGAAGCTAGCAGTTTCAGATGCCGCGTCGCTTGCTCGAAAGGCGATCTTCGTTCCCGAATCTAAACCGGTTGATGATTTGCTCCGCGAGATGCAACTGAGCTCAACTCACATTGCAATCATTGTGGATGAGTACGGCGGTGTGGCTGGGCTTGCCACGATGGAAGACGTAATCGAAGAAATCGTGGGTGAAATCTCGGATGAGTACGATCGCGAGATTGCCGATGTCGAACAGTACGAACCCGGCAAGTATCGCGTGAATGCGAGGTTCGCCCTTTTTGAACTGGGTGAACTCTTTAAACTCGATCTCGATGATGAGGATGTCGATTCAGTCGGCGGGTTGCTCACCAAGCTTCTTGGGCGACTTCCAAGAAGTGGTGATTCTGCCGTCACCTCTGGCCTTATGTTTACCGCCGACCGTATCGAAGGCCGCAGAAAAAGATTGATTACCGTTTTGGTATCCAAGCAAAATGATCTACTAGATGCTGAAGGCGCCTTTGTTGAGCCAAACGCAGAAAATGAAGGCAAGTAATGACAGATTTTAGAGCCGGTTTCGCCTCGTTCGTCGGCCGACCAAATGTTGGTAAATCGACGCTCACTAACGCTCTCGTCGGTGAAAAGGTTGCGATTACCAGTTCGAAACCACAGACCACCCGTCGGGCGATTCGTGGCATCGTGCATCCGTCAAACGGGCAGCTGATTCTGGTTGACACTCCGGGGTTGCACCGACCTCGAACTCTTTTGGGTGAGCGATTGAATGACCTTGTTGATTCAACGTTGGCCGATGTTGACGTAATCGGTTTTTGTGTTCCAGCAAACGAGAAAATTGGGCCGGGGGACACGTTCATCAATGAGCAGTTGAGCAGTTATCGACGAGCTAAGAAGATTGCGATCGTGACCAAAAGCGAACTGGTGTCGAGAGAGGCTCTGGCAGCTCAACTGCTGGCCATCTCAAGGTTGCGCGATTGGGAGGCAATCATTCCCGTTTCAGCCACTGCAGGTGAGCAACTCGAAGAGCTAACCGAGTTGCTAATCAGCATGATGCCAAAATCCAAGCCCCTTTACCCATCAGATGCTGTCACCGACGAATCTCTAGAAGCGCGAATCTGTGAGCTCATTCGCGAAGCAGCGCTCGAGGGCGTGCGCGACGAGCTTCCTCACTCGCTTGCCGTGACCATCGATGAAATGGGGCCGCGCGAGGGCAAGAACCTGTTTGACATTCACGCGAACATTTTTGTCGAGCGCGATTCTCAAAAGGCCATCATTATCGGCCATGCGGGATCTCGCCTAAAGGACGTGGGAAGCAGATCTCGCGCCGAAATCGAGAAGCTAGTCGGCTCGAAGGTTTTCCTCGGACTTCGAGTGAAAGTGGCTCCCGATTGGCAGCGCGATCCAAAGCAGCTCGGCAAATTGGGATTTTAGAACTCGAATAGGGCCTGTGCTAACCTGAAAGGGTGTTCTTGTTGCTACTTCTTAGTGGCCGCGACGGGGCCTAAACCGGCCTTCCTCGTCGCGGTGCCTTCTCGTGGCTGACCCAAAAACATTTTCAGGAGAACGCAATGCAAAATACTCAAAAACCCTCGGGTATGCCGATTCACAAATATGAGCCGTTTCACGAGCAAATCTCGGTTGACCTCGTTGACCGCAGTTGGCCGAGTAAGCGCATAACCGAAGCCCCAAGATGGTGCGCGGTTGACTTGCGCGATGGCAACCAGGCGTTAATTGATCCAATGAGCCCGGAACGAAAACTAAAGATGTTTCAGCTCTTGGTCAAAATGGGCTACAAGGAGATTGAGGTCGGCTTCCCTTCGGCGAGCCAAACTGATTTTGATTTTGTTCGAGAACTAATCGAGCAGGGTGAAATTCCCGAAGACGTGACGATTCAGGTTTTGACTCAGGCTAGAGACCACCTTATTGAGCGGACCTTTGAATCAATCCGTGGCGCCAAAAAGGCGATCGTTCATTTTTACAACTCAACTTCGGTCTTGCAACGTCGCGTGGTTTTCAATCAGGACAAAGCCGGAATTAAGGCGATTGCCCTATCCGCAGCCGAAAAATGCTTATCGCTTGAGCACACCGTTCCTGAGACCGAGATCTTCTACGAGTACTCACCGGAGTCCTACACCGGCACCGAACTGGAATATGCCGCCGAAGTGTGCAACGCGGTGATAGCCGTGATCAAGCCGACCCCCGATCGCAAAATGGTAATCAATCTGCCAGCAACGGTTGAAATGACCACCCCAAACGTTTACGCCGACTCAATCGAGTGGATGGATAGAAACCTCGACCGCAGGGACAGCGTGCTCATTTCGCTTCACCCGCACAATGACCGTGGCACAGCCGTTGCCGCCGCCGAACTGGGATACCTTGCCGGGGCCGACCGAATCGAGGGCTGTCTGTTTGGAAACGGAGAGCGCACCGGAAACGTCGACCTAATCACTCTCGGTTTGAACCTATTCAGCCAAGGAATTGACCCGAAAATCGATTTCAGCGAGCTGGATGAAATCAAGCGAACCGTCGAGTATTGCAACCAACTGCCAGTGCCGGAGCGAAGCCCATACGGCGGAGACCTGGTTTACACGGCGTTTTCCGGGTCACACCAAGACGCCATCAAAAAGGGTTTTGAGCTCATGCACAAGGAAGCCGGCGAGCGAGGCGTCTCGGTTGACGATTTGGTTTGGGCTGTTCCTTACCTGCCGATTGACCCGAAGGACGTCGGTCGTTCCTACGAGGCCGTTATCCGAGTCAATTCGCAATCGGGCAAGGGTGGTGTCGCCTACCTACTGAAGGCGGACCACAACCTAGATTTGCCTCGCAAGTTGCAGATTGAGTTTTCTAGAGTCGTTCAAAACAAGACCGATTCCGAGGGTGGCGAAGTCACCTCAGAGGCTCTGTGGGACATCTTCCAGGATGAGTACCTGCCTGCTCCGGCAAGCAAGCCAGACCTGAAGTGGGGTCGCTTCGAGCTAAAGCGCATGCGCACCGCTAGTGACATGGATGGTGCGGTTTCGCTCGATGTAGTTCTGCGAGATGGTGCCGCCGAAGTTGAAGCCGCAGGGTCTGGCAACGGTCCCATTTCGGCATTCTTGAACATCCTCAACCAGCAGGGTGTTTCGGTTCGGCTACTCGATTATGTGGAACACACACTCAGTGCAAGCAGCGATGCGCAGGCCGCTGCGTACATTGAGGTAGAGGTGGACGGCCAAACTCTTTGGGGTGTTGGAATCGATGGCGACATTGCAACCGCATCACTCAAGGCCGTTATCTCGGCAGTGAACCGGGCACTTCGTCGCTAACCTGTCTGAGATTCTTGATGACTCGATGGATACTTAAAGCGTGCCCGTTTATCGAGATGAAGCCGTCGTGCTGCGCACCCACAAGTTGGGTGAAGCCGATCGCATTGTCACGTTTCTAAGTAGGCAAAACGGTCAGGTCAGGGCGGTAGCAAAGGGTGTGCGCCGCACGGGTTCCAAATTTGGCGCGAGACTCGAGCCTTTCATGGTTGTCGACGTTCAATTCTTTGAGGGCAGAAACCTAGACACCGTGAATCAAGCTGAAACTATCGGGGCTTACGGTCGGGAAATCATGGCTGATTATGCCAGCTACACGGCTGCCACCGCGATGGTTGAGACCGCCGAGCGACTCACCGGAGCCGAAAACAGTCCGCAACAGTACCTGCTGTTAGTTGGTGCTCTGCGTTCACTTTCAAAAGCCGAACACGATTCTTCGCTCGTGCTAGACGCCTACCTGCTGCGAGCTCTGGCCATCGCGGGCTGGGCGCCAAACTTTGAGACTTGCTCGTTGTGCGAGCTTGCTGGCCCACATAACTATTTTGTGATGCAACTTGGAGGCGTCACCTGCCAGAACTGCAAGCCAGCCGGCGCGGCGGTGATTGACCTTGAAACCACCCGTTTACTTGGAGCCTTACTTTCGGGGGATTGGGCCATAGCAGAGGCTGCACCCACAAAAATCCGACTGGCCGCCTCGGGTCTCGTGGCTGCCTATTCACAGTGGCACATCGAACGTGGGTTAAAATCTTTGCAACACGTGGAGCGCTGATGACTGAAAAATTGATTTCGCTGCATGACGAACGTTTCGTTATGCCAAGGTTTGAAACCGGCACTGTGCCTAGGCATGTTGCCATCGTCATGGACGGCAATGGCCGTTGGGCTAATGCTCGGGGCCTAACCAGGGTCGAGGGGCATAAGGCAGGCGAGGCCGCCCTAATCGACGTTGTTGCCGGAGCCCTCGAAGCTGGCGTTAAGTATTTGACCGTGTATGCCTTCTCTACCGAAAATTGGAAGCGATCGCCCGATGAAGTGCGGTTCTTGATGGGCTTCAACCGCGATGTTATTCGGCGACGCAGAAATTTGTTGAACGCTTGGGGCGTCAGAATGCGTTGGGCCGGCCGACGGCCAAAGCTCTGGGGCAGCGTAATCACCGAGTTACTCGAGGCCCAGCGAATGACTCAGAACAACAGCACGTTGACCTTGACCATGTGCGTGAACTACGGTTCGCGAATCGAGTTGGTTGACGCCGTAAATGCGATGACGATGGATGTTGCCTCCGGCAGTCTCAAGCCGGGAAAGGTCACCGAGAAAACCATCCAACGCTACCTTTCAACGGCCGATATTCCAGATGTTGACCTGTTCATCCGAAGCTCGGGTGAACAACGCACCTCAAACTTTTTGCTCTGGCAGTCGGCCTATGCCGAGTTCGTCTTCCTAGACACCCTGTGGCCCGATTTCAATCGGGAACACCTTTGGGCTGCAATCCAGAGCTATTCGGGTCGCACCCGTCGTTTTGGCGGAGCGGTAGACCAACCGAAACCGTAATTTTGCCATGGCGACTGCGTAGAATAGGAATTTCGCACCCAGACCCTGAATCCATCAGGGCCTAATACATCGGAGTTCATGTGGCCACCCCTAATCGTCTCGATTCAGTTGTTTCACTAGCTAAGCGCAGAGGCTTTGTTTTTCCAGCTGGTGAAATTTACGGCGGAACCAGATCTGCCTGGGATTACGGCCCACTCGGTGTTGAACTCAAAGAGAACATCAAACGTCAGTGGTGGCGCACGGTGGTCAACAGTCGCGATGACGTGGTCGGTCTTGACTCGTCAGTTATTCTTCCTCGCAAGGTTTGGGAGGCATCGGGTCACGTTCGTGAGTTCGTTGACCCACTTATCGAGTGCACCTCATGTCACAAGAGATTCCGACAGGATCACCTTGAAGAGGCCTTCGAAGAAAAGAAGGGTCGCGCTCCTGCCGGGATGTCCGACATCGCCTGTCCAAACTGCGGAAACAAAGACATTTGGACCGAGCCGAAGATGTTTAATGGCTTGCTCAAAACCCACCTCGGCCCAACCGAAGATGAATCAGGCATGCACTTCCTGCGTCCAGAAACGGCTCAGGGAATCTTTGTAAACTTCGCCAACGTGCTTGGCGCTTCGCGCATGAAGCCCCCATTTGGTATTGGTCAAATCGGCAAGTCGTTTAGAAACGAAATCACGCCGGGAAACTTCATCTTTAGAACTCGCGAGTTTGAACAAATGGAGATGGAGTTCTTCGTTGAACCCGGAACCGATGAAGAGTGGCACGAGTACTGGATTCGCGAGCGTTTCAACTGGTATGTGAACCTCGGAATCAACCCAGACAACCTAAGGATTTTCGAGCACCCGAGCGAGAAGCTTTCCCACTATTCAAAGCGAACCGTTGACATCGAGTACCGTTTTGGTTTCCAAGGAAGTGAGTTTGGCGAGCTCGAGGGCATTGCCAACCGCACCGACTTCGACCTGACAACCCACTCGAGGGAATCCGGCGTGGACCTCAGCTACTTCGATCAGGGCAAGTCTGAACGATGGACCCCCTATGTCATTGAGCCGGCTGCCGGTTTGACCAGATCGCTTATGGCCTTCCTGGTTGATGCTTACGCCGAGGACGAGGCACCTAACACCAAGGGTGGCGTTGACGTTCGCACGGTCTTGCGCTTGGATTACCGTCTAGCTCCGGTAAAGGCTGCGGTCTTGCCACTATCGAGAAACGAAGCTCTCTCACCGATTGCTCGCAACCTTGCTCAAGAACTTCGGGGTCACTGGAACATTGAGTTCGATGATTCCGGAGCCATCGGGCGTCGTTACCGTCGCCAGGATGAGATTGGAACCCCGTTCTGTGTGACGGTTGACTTTGAAACTCTAGACGACCACGCCGTGACCGTGCGAGAGCGTGACTCAATGGCACAAGAGCGGGTTTCGCTATCCAAGCTAAGGGAATACCTCGGCTCAAAACTGCTTTCTTAAGGTGTGAGTTCAGTGACTTCTAGCCAGGGATTACAGTACGGCGGGCTGACTATTGACACGCCCGTCGTCCTCGCTCCCATGGCTGGAATCACGAACACCGCTTTTCGCAGACTGTGCAGAAATTTTGGTGGCGGGCTTTACGTTTCAGAGATGGTCACCTCGCGCGCGCTAGTTGAGCGCACCGAGGAGTCGATGCGATTGGTAAGCCACCATACATCGGAAAATATTCGGTCGGTGCAACTTTACGGTGTGGACCCTAAGACAATTGCCCAGGCCGTCACCATGCTGGTTGCCGAGGATCGCGCGGACCACATCGACCTCAACTTTGGTTGCCCGGTGCCAAAGGTCACACGCAAGGGTGGCGGAGCGGCGCTGCCTTGGAAGCAGGACCTCTTTGCCTCGATAGTTGGCGCAGCTGTTAAAGCCGCAGGTGACATTCCCGTGACAATCAAGATGCGCAAGGGAATTGATTCCGAGCATCTGACCTATTTGGATGCTGGAAAGGCTGCTCGAGACGCCGGAGTTGCGGCTATCGCCCTCCACGGCAGAACGGCTTCGGAATACTACTCTGGCGAAGCCGACTGGAACTCGATTGCGAGCCTGAGAGAAGCACTGCCAGATGTGCAAGTTTTAGGAAACGGCGACATTTGGTCGGCTGGTGATGCAATCCGAATGATGCGTCAAACCGGTGTGGATGGAATCGTGGTTGGCAGGGGTTGTTTAGGCAGGCCCTGGCTGTTTGCCGATCTGCAGAAAGCCTTTGACGAGTATCGATTGAACCCAAACTCGGATGCCGCAATTGACCCGGTGCAGCCCACCTTGGGCGAGGTTGGTGCTGCCTTCAAACTGCACTCCGAGCTGCTGGTTGAATACTTCGAAGACGAGGGTCGTGCCTGCCGAGATGTGCGCAAGCACGTTGCGTGGTATTTCAAGGGATACCCGGTCGGCGGTGACTTCAGGGCCGCTCTGGCTCAAGTCGAAAGCCTGCAACACATGGACGATATCTTGGCCACGCTCGATGCGGACGCCCCTTACCCCGGCGCCGCTGCCGAAGGTCCTCGGGGTCGCCTCGGAGGGGCAAAATCCTGTGCGCTCCCAGAGAATTGGTTGGATTCACGCGAGTTGGTCCAAAGCCAACGTTTGCTGCTAACCGAGGCGGAACTCGGAGTGTCCGGTGGCTAGGCACGAAGAGCCGGGCTACAGCGAGACGGATCGGGAAAGATTTGTTGCCGAGGAACGTTTCGGCCCGCGTCGTCGTGGTGAGTTTGCCCGGGATAGAGCGCGGGTTCTTCACTCTTCGGCGCTGCGTCGTCTTGGCGCAAAAACCCAGGTGCTTTCGCCTTCCGGTGGCGATTTCGCTAGAACCAGACTGACCCACTCGCTAGAGGTTGCCCAAATCGGCCGTGAAATGGCCACTGATCTTGGTTTGAGTGCCGATCTTGTCGACATGGCCTGTCTCGCGCATGACCTTGGTCACCCGCCCTTCGGTCACAATGGTGAAACGGCGTTGAATGAGTGGGCAAGCGACTTTGGCGGTTTTGAGGGAAATGCGCAGACCCTGCGCTTGCTTTCGAGGATGGAACCGAAGGTCGTTGACGATCAGGGTCGCTCAGTTGGCCTAAACCTAACCAGAGCCAGCCTGGATGCAGCTTGTAAATACCCATGGGCTCGCACTCCCAACGTCAGCGTGTCCGGAATCGACCGTGGCAGCAAGTTCGGTGTTTATCAGGATGACCTTCCGGTTTTTGACTGGTTGAGATTGGGTGCGGTCGAAGGTGTCAAGTGCATCGAGGCGCAGGTAATGGATTTCGCCGATGATGTGGCCTATTCGGTGCACGACTTCGAAGACGCCATCGTCTCTGGATTTATCGACATCGCGGAACTAAACGATGCCGCAGTTCGTAGCGATTTGATTTACAAAATTGCCGACTGGAACGGGCACCTTTTTACCGCAGGGGAGCTGGAAGCCGGGCTCGAGAGCTTATCCGAATCCGAGTATTGGCCATCGTCCTTTGCCGGCGCAACCGCCGATCTGGCGAGGTTGAAGAACCTAACGAGTTACCTAATCGGTTCTTTCGTGAGCCGAACCACCGAGCGTGTGATGAGCGCAAACCCTCAGGAAACGCTCGTGCGTTACTTTGCTCAGGTGGATGTGCCTCGTGATGTTCAGATCGAGATTTCGGTTTTGAAGGGCATTGTTTCGGCCTTCTTGATGTCACATGAATCTCGAAGGCCTTTCTACGAGTGGCAACGCGCTCTGCTCACCGAGTTGGCAGACGCCTTGCTTGCGGCCAACGGTGAACATCTAGATGCTTTCGCAACTTCGGCCTGGATCAGTAGCAGTGACGATGCCAGCAGGCACCGAGCAATCATTGACCAAATCGCCTCGCTGACTGACCAGAGTGCCCTAAATCTGCATAATCAACTTGTCAATCGCAGTGCGTAAGATTTAGATTATGGCTGGCAAAATTCGGGCGACCGACATAGAAGAGGTCAAGAGCCGCATCAATATTGCCGATGTGATTGGCGAGTACGTAGCTCTTAAAAATGCCAGCATGGGATCCCTCAAGGGTCTGTGCCCGTTCCATGACGAAAAGTCTCCGTCATTCAACGTTCGACCAGCGCAGGGTTTTTACCACTGCTTTGGATGCGGTGAGGGAGGCGATGTCTATAAGTTCGTGCAGCGCATGGATTCTCTGAGTTTTTCTGAGTCCGTAGAAAAACTCGCCGCGAGAATAAGTTTCACCCTTAGCTATGAAGACGGTGGACCTAGTCAAGATCAGGGTTCGCGTGCCCGAATCCTTGAGGCCAATAACGCGGCCTCGGTCTTCTATCAGTCCCAGTTGTCTACCGATGCCGCGGCGGTTGGCCGAGAATTTCTGCAGGGCAGAGGTTTCGATCGCGCGGCGGCTGAACTATTTGGTATCGGTTTTGCCCCCAAGGGGTGGTCTTCACTATTTGAACACCTCAAAGCACTTGGCTTCTCAATAGACGAGTTGGTTAACGCAGGTCTTGTGACCAAGAGTGATCGGGGAGCCTACGACAAGTTTCGTGGCCGCTTGGTTTGGCCAATCAGAGACACCACGGCTCAGGTAATCGGCTTCGGAGCCCGCAAGTTGTTCGATGATGATCAGGGTCCAAAGTACTTGAATACCTCGGACACCCTCGTCTATCACAAGTCACAGGTGCTGTACGGAATCGATTTAGCTAAGCGGGACATTACGAAACAAAGCCAGGTTGTCGTGGTCGAGGGGTACACCGACGTCATGGCTTGCCACCTTGCAGGGATCACCACCGCGGTTGCAACCTGCGGAACGGCATTTGGTGACGATCATATTCGCCTGTTGAATCGGATGCTTTCCAATCAGGACGGGTCGCCGGCTCAAGTCATTTTTACTTTTGACCCCGATGCTGCTGGCCAAAAAGCCGCCATGCGCGCCTTCGCTGACTCGGAGAAGTTCAAAGCCGACACATTTGTGGCGGTTGGGCCCAACGGGTTAGACCCCTGCGATCTTCGTTCTACTCAGGGCGACGAGGCCGTGCAAAGAATGATTCAGGCTAAAAAGCCACTCTTTGAGTTCGCCATGCGCCAAAAGATTGCACTTTTTGACCTGAACAGCCTTGAGGGTCAGGTTGGCGCGGTGCGAGCCGCCGCCAGCGTGGTTGCATCGATTAGCGATCAGGCAATGCGAACCGCATACACCCGCAAACTAATCGAATGGGTGCCGCTGGACGAGAACCAGGTGCAGGCGATGGTGCTCGAGGCTGGCAAAGCCGCACGTGCCAACGCTGTTGCGGGGCTCAAGCTCGAAAATAGGGGAGCGGCAACCGAGGTGGAGGCCGGTTCGGTTGCCAAAGTATCCATCGACCTGAATGACCCGATAAATCGAACCGAACGGGCCTTGCTGGTTGTTTTGGTGCAGTTGGCCGCCCGCTGTGACCGAGCCGAACTGATTCGCATAGCCCTCGGTGCCTTTAGTAACCCGGCCCACGCTGCCATCGCACGAGCGGTTGCCGCGGTTGCCGAGGCGGGGGATTTAAGTAACTGGCTGGGGTCGATTGCCGCGCAAACTCCAGAGGAGTTGCATGGAACGTTGAGAGAAATCGCGGCTACCACCATTCAGGTGAACACGGATGACATCGCGATGCTTGACCGGTACGTGCGCGGGATTCTGAATACCGGTCTACAGGTTCTTGCCAACCGGGAAAAAGCACAATCACTTGCAGAACTTCGAAGAATCGATAAAGCAACCGACCCCGAAGGTTACGACACTCTCCGCAGGCGTTTAGCCGAGTTGGACCGCGATTTACAACTATTGAAATCTAGGTAGGGAACGTGCAGAAACAAGTATCCATCGAGCCGAAGCAGTTTGCCGCTTATGTCAGTGCTGCCCAGGAGGCTGGAGCCGAGGTTGTGCCTTTGAGTTCGGCGGTGCGAGCACTCATCTGGACCGACTATGCACGACCAGACTTGCTTGATCGCGTGCTGGATGAAAACCCGCAACTCCTTTGGGTGCAATTGCCATTCGCCGGGGTTGATGCCTTTCAAGAGTCACTTCAGCGCCAGATAACCTTTACCTCTGCCAAGGCAGCCTACCGAGAGCCAGTGGCAGAGCATGCGCTGGCGCTCGCGTTGAGTTTGGCAAGGATAATCCCAGAACGGGTGCGGGCAACCAGTTGGGGTCGCAAATTCGCCGTCAGCCTGTTCGATGCGAACGTGGTCATTGTTGGTGGCGGTGGCATTACTGAAACGTTGATCGAACTATTGGCTCCATTCAGGGCCAACATCACGGTTCTGAGAAACCGCCCCAGTGAAATGGCCGGAGCTAAGCAAACTCTTCTTATCGATAGCTTGGATGAGGTTTTGCCGCTTGCCGACTTCGTTTTTGTTGCCACCGCTCTCACCGATTTGACCAGGGGAATGTTTGACCTGAGACGATTTAGCCTGATGAAGCCAAGCGCCTTTTTCATAAACGTGGCCCGCGGTGCCATTGTGGATACCGATGACCTCGTCGCTGCTCTAAATGAGGAGCTTATCGCCGGAGCCGGCGTTGACGTCACCTACCCCGAACCACTACCGGACGGCCATCCACTTTGGTCGGCAAAGAACATCATAATTACGCCTCACACCGCAGATACCAACGAGATGGTGACCAGGCTTTTCGCTGTGCGAGTGGGAATAAACGTCAAGGCTTTTTTTGATGGTGGCCAACTCATTGGTTTAGTTGATCCGGATCTAGGATATTGACCCGAATCCGATCAAATGGCAAGCGCGGTGCCGATTTTTTTTGTTAGTATAGACACGCTTACAAAGCAATAATCCTCGATAGCTCAATTGGCAGAGCAATCGGCTGTTAACCGATAGGTTCTTGGTTCGAGTCCAAGTCGAGGAGCCATCTTTTAGAAATAGATTTTCTAGATTTCAAGCAGGTCATCGACTTTCGCTGAAGCTCAGGAGGACTCGTGTTCGAGTGGATCCGAGGGCGTAAATGGCTCCCAAGTGCACTTCTAGCGGCAATCTTGGCGATTTCAACCGGCACTGCTGATTTCTTCCTACAGGGCTGGGTAGCCCTAATCATTTCTCTCTTCCTAACCTCCTCAGTAGTATTTGCAAGAAACCTCTCCTGGGTTTCGGTCGCGATTTTTACAGTGGGTTCGGTAGCCGAATTGCTCTTTCGAATAACTCCCGTGCTCGCGGGGCTATCGGTGGCCGTATCGGTTGCAATCGTCGCTTGGTTCGGTTCGGTCAAGCAGCGCCGGTTTGCCCTCGGTGCCGGAATAGCCGCCGGGTTAGCGGTCACGAGTTCGGCCTGTTTCTCTTCGGATTTTCTCACCAGCGTTTATGGAATCCACCTATACGACGAGGGTGGCAGATTCTTTGCATTTATGTTTGGTTCCGCACTCGTTGTCACTACCAACGTGACGTTTTTCTTTCTTGGTAGGTTGACGTTTACTCAATACACCCACGTCGGTACCTCAATCGACCGACAGGTTGTGACAGCCGAGCAAAGCAAGCTCAATCTTGAGTTGGCCGAACAAAATCAGCGATTCTCTATCGCTAGAGACATCACCGACCTCATCATTCAAAGAATCTCAACCGTTCTGACCTTGGCGCAGGGTGGCAACTACGCCTCAAAGGTTGACCCGGCTGCGGGAGGTCGAGCTCTTGAGCGCCTCGAAGAAACAGCGAGAGAGGCTCACCTTGAACTCCGCCGCCTTTACGACATGCTCAATCGCAGTCAATCGGTTTCTTCGGCGCCACTGGGAATCGAAAACCTCGACACTCTTCTGCTGGAATTCAGGCAACTTGGCTACAGCATTACGTTGCGTCACGTCGGTGATCAGTTTCAACTCTCAGAGGGCGCTAACCTAGCGGTTTATCGAATAGTTTTTGAGGCTCTCGAAAATATTCGCGAGAACGCCGTCATCGGTTCAGACATAGCGGTTGACTTCATGTGGGCCAACGATGGGCTGCAGGTGCTCATCAAAGACAATGGAATTGAAGCTTCCAATCGTCAAGCCAGTGCCAAAAATCCGGAGTTCGTAAGCGAGTACACTGCCACCGATGACCTCAAAGCTTTGGTTGAGCCAATCTCGGGAGTTGGCATCACTGCGATGCGCGATAGAGCCGCCCTTTACGGTGGCACTGTCGAAGCACACTTGGTGCCGGGTGTGGGCTTCACACTCTCTGCTATGTTTCCAATGATGCGCACGCTCGGTGGCTCGTCTCGAAGCGATAAGTAGTAACTTGACCAAGGTGCTCCGAGTAGCGATTGTCGGCTCCGACCCCAGTGCCGTCTTTGGCCGAGAACTTTTGTTGGGGTCCCAAAGCGACATGAAAGTGGTGTTCTTGGGCTCCTCGTTAGAGGCCTCCTTGCAGCCGCTAAGTTCGCTCACTTTTGACGTATTGCTGCTGGACCAGGTGCTTAGTGATTCCACCGCAAGCGGCTTTATCCGTGACTTAGGTGCACTCCTTTGCGCTGATGACCAGGAATTGCCACCGATTGTCGTGACTGCACCTTTCCACTCAAAGCGACTCGAGGTGGATCTCATTGATGCGGGTGCTACTAGCTTGCTGAGTCTTGAACAACCGGCAGAGGACTTGCTTTATGGCCTTAAGAATTCGCCCGAAGAAAGATACAACTTTGACCTACCGGATTTGCTCGAATCGTTTCAGGATTCCGGGTCCCCGTCTTTGACCGACGCTTCATTTCTTGGCGTCGTCTACGACTTGGATGAAGACGGTAGGGCCTTGATTGCTAATCTCAGGGCTCAAGCACTCAACACGCCACTGCCTTCGTCTAGTGCTTTATCCGCAAGCAAGTTGAAGCGCGGGGTCCGAGATTTAGTCCTCAAGCTCGGTTTGCATACCAGCAAGCAGCTCATTTATCGTCTGTGGCAGGCGGGTGAACTTGGCTAGCGCGGCCTCGGTAAAGTCCATGTCAATTGGAGTTGGCATAGCGACCGGATTATATGGAATATCCTTTGGTGCTCTGTCGGTTGCCTCGGGGTTCGATTTACTTCAGACCCAACTGCTCAGCCTGCTTATGTTTAGCGGCGGGTCGCAGTTTGCTTTCATCGGTGTTTTTGCCACCGGGGGAATGAGCGCCATTGGCACCGCCGTGGCTTCAGCTTGGTTGTTGGGGATTAGAAACGGTTTTTACGCGGTTCGAATGGCGCCGGTTCTGGACGTGGCCAAGGGCTGGAGATTGGTCGCAGCGCAGTTGACGATAGATGAATCCACCGGAGTCTCCACTGCGCAGAGCGAGCTTCCCGAGCAGCGCAGTGGGTTTTGGATCACGGGAATATCGGTTTTCGTATTTTGGAACCTTGCCACCCTGCTTGGGGCTCTGGTTGGCGCAAGCCTCGGAGATCCGAAGGTTTTGGGTCTCGATGCAGCCGCCGCGGCTGCCTTTTTGGGTCTACTTTGGCCACGGCTTAGCCAATCACAATCTCTCGTGGTTGCGGTTGGGTCGATGATTGTTGCCTGTGCACTCACTCCTTGGCTGCCACCGGGTATGCCGATTCTTTTGGCTGGGGTAGTAGCCGTGGTAGTTGGAGCCTTCAACATCTTCAAACCCAAGGAGGTTGCAGCATGAACCTGACAACAGTCGTTGTGTTGGCAAGTATCGCCGTTTACTCCTGGAAGCTCATCGGGTACTTGGTTCCCCAAAACGTTTTGAAGCATCCGGGGGTTTCTCGAACCGCAGGATTGCTCACCGTTGCGCTGCTGGCAGCACTCCTGGCCGTGCAAGGTTTCACATCGGGCAAAAACGTAGAGTTTGATGAGCGGGTGCCAGCACTGGTCGTAGCCGGCTTGCTACTGAGTTTTCGAACCCCGTTTATTGTTGTGGTGCTCACCGCAGCGGCAGTGACGGCCGCCCTGCGATACCTAAACTGACCTGGTTCAACCCTCTAGGTTGTCGCGGCCAGGAAGCCAAGATTTACCCGGAACTCCCCATTTGTTCTCTGAAATTGCCAGATCGGCTTCGCGTCTTTCCGACTTTTTTAATCGATCAACGTAGAGCAAGCCGTCGAGGTGATCGAACTCGTGCTGGAACACCCTCGCAAACCAATCAGTCGCTTCAATCTCAATTGGATTTTGCTCTAGGTCCATGCCCCGCACGGTGACTCTCTCAGAACGTCGAAGCGCAAATCTTTCTCCCGGAACCGAGAGGCAGCCCTCGCTTTCGGTATCTTCATTTGGCTTGCCAGGTCGAATTTTGCCAAGTTCCAAAGTCGGATTGATAACCACTCCGCGCCTGGGCGTATCGTCATCGTCCGGGTAGTCATAGATAAATAGTCGCAAGGGCACACCTACCTGAGGCGCTGCAAGGCCTACACCGGGGGCGGCATCCATAGTTTCAAACATATCCGCAACCAAGGTGCGCAGGGTTTGGTCAAATAGGGTGACCTCTTGGGCTTTTGAGTGCAACACCGGGTCTCCGGTAATGCGAATGGGGAGGATAGTCATGGCTATAAATTTACCGTCCTCAAGACCGATAACGTCGCAACGCGGTAGGCTGGCATCAACGATTGTGGAGTTAGATGTTAGAAAACTTTGATCTGCGCTATGTTGCTATTGGTTTAGCTGTTATGGGTGCCGTTGCACTCGCGTTGGGGGCACAGTTCCAAAATGACGCCGTTGGTTCTCGTCCCGGTGGAAAAACCGCAAGACCAGGGGCTTTAACGTTTAAGCAGCTTTTCGGACTCCTGCGACAGCCCAAGTGGATTTCTGGTCTTGGCTTGATATTCGTGGCTTTGATCCTGCAGTTATCGGCCCTTACCCTTGCGCCGCTAATCGTTGTGCAGCCCATCGGTGCCATTGCACTCGTAATAACCTCTGTGATCAACGCCAGAGTCACCAGGACCAAGTTGAATAGAGCGACCATAGTTGCACTCGCGCTTTGCGTTTCGGGTGTTGGCCTATTCGTGGGTCAAGCTTCGACCGTGGCGAAAGAGACCCGAATCGACGATGGCAAACTCTGGGTCGTTCTCGGTTTGCTAGTCGTGATCTTGGCCGTGCTTGGAACTTTGTTTTTCACAATCAGCAAGCGAATGAAAGCGCTAAGTTTCATCGTTGGGGCCGGTTTGCTCTACGGGTTCGTGGCAACTATGACCAAGGTCATCATTCAACGTGCCTATCAGCTTGAGTTTGAATGGCTTACCGTACTTTGTCTAGTCGGCCTGGTGGGGGCTGTCACGCTAGGTGGCTGGTTCGTTCAAAACGCCTACGCCTCTGGCCCGCCAGATTTAGTGATTGCCGGTTTGACGGTAATAGACCCGCTGGTTGCCGTGATGGTTGGAATCACTGTGCTTGGTGAAGCCCAAACCGCGAACCTGATCAACATAATTGGATTCTTGATCAGTGGCATGATTGCGATTACCGGAGTCTATCTACTATCCAAGGTGCACCCTGAAATCGTGGCTGCCGAGAAGCGTTTGGCCAGATTGGCAAAACGAGGCTTGTAGCCCGTTGAGCATTTGATGGTTCCTAGAGAAGCTAAAATTACCCCTAGCGCAAGTGTTCACACACTTGACGCTTCCGATTAGAAGAGGGCACTGATTTGACTGAGGGTAAAACTTCAAAACCGCTCAAAATCATCATCTGCGGTGACACTTTTCCGCCCGATGTAAACGGTGCGGCAAGATTTGCGGAACGCCTAGCCGGTGGCTTGATTCGGCGGGGACACGAAGTACAGATAATAGCCCCCGCCTATAGCTCGAGCCACGGCACCTTTCGCGAGGTTCACGACGGAGTAGAGCTAACCGTGCACCGGGTGCGAAGCCATCGACTCATTTCCCACGCAACTTTGCGAATCGTCATGCCCTTCGGCCTGACTCGAAAGTTCGCCAGGATTCTTGAGGATTTCAAGCCAGACGCTATCCATAGTCAATCGCATTTGGTTATTGGGCGATTTGTCACTAAGGCCGCAAGGGCGCAAGGCATTAGAGTCCTAGCAACCAACCACATAATGCCTGAGAACCTCGTAAAGTACTCGATGATCGTTCCACGCTGGCTCGAGGGTGTCGCAATGGCTTGGGCCTGGCGAGACGCCGGCAAAGTGCTGCGCCAAGCCGAAGTCGTGACGACGCCGACTCGCCGCGCCGCCGAGTTGTTAGAGGCTGCCACCGGAATGAAGGGAATCTTGGCGATTTCCTGTGGAATTGATGCCTCCAAGTACGCCAACTCAAACCCGCCTCAAAATCGTCGTCCTCGGATCTTGTATCTGGGTAGGTTGGATTTCGAGAAGCACATCCACAATCTTTTGAAGGCTGTGGCGCTGCTTCCTAAAGAACTCAACACGGTAGTTGAGCTCGTTGGTGAAGGGTCCGAGCGAAACCGACTCGAATCCCTTGCCTTTGAACTTGGAATTCGCGACAACGTAATTTTTGCCGGGCACATCAGCGAGGCCGAGTTGCCTCTGGCTTACGAACGCGCAACCGTGTTTGCGATGCCGTCGATTGCCGAGCTTCAAAGCATTGCCACCATGGAGGCCATGGCTTCCGGGCGTCCTATCGTGGCAGCCAACGCGATGGCTCTGCCTCATCTGGTGCACGACGGTGACAACGGTTACTTGTTTGAGCCAGACGATGTTGAAATGTTCGCCGACCGACTCAAGCGGGTGCTCACAGCTACTCCAGATGAGCTTGAGCGGCTTTCCGACAATTCACTGCACCTGATTGGCGCTCACGACATCAACCGAACACTCACGATTTTTGAGGGTTTGTATCGTGGCGACCGCGAGGAACTGCAAACCTCGGACGACAACAGCGAGGCATACAACCTTCCAATCGGCAGGCTGAACGAGTCGCTTCGCGAACAGATTCTTTTGCTCAGAAAGCGCACCAGTGAGTTTCGCGAACGAACCTCTGAAATGAGAAATAGATTCACCGAGTTCGGTGACGGAGTTTCAGAACGCATCGAGGATATTCGCGAAGATGTTTCAGAGCGAGCAAAAGCTGTAGACCAAAAGGTGCGTTCAACTGTGAAGAAAGCCAGAAATCGAATCAAGTCGCAAGGCGACTAGGCTCGCAAAAACTTGCGGCGCTAGTTATACCTTTCCGAGCAACTGGTTGCGCTTGCTCGTTAGGGCTTTGTGGATTTTCATCAATTGGGGCACCACGAGGTAGACGGCTACGGGCACGACGACAATCGAAAGCACGAAGGCCCGCAAAACGGGTGGCCACTCGGCGGCAAAAGGTGCGATTGCGAAGAAACCTAGCGTCACCAGCGGGAAGATGGCGATCCAAGTAATCACTGCCCTCACGTGAACAGACGGTGGCCCCGCGGGTTTGTTTTTCGGTTTAGTCCTAGCTCCATCTCTTAGATTTGTATTCGTTCTGGTTTTTGCGGCCGCAACATCGAGGTCTTTTTGAAGGAGCCAGCCGTTGATGGCGATGGCACTGACGCTTCCCGCGCCGGCAGCCGTGATTACCTGAGCGCTTGGGGTCACTACGTTGCCCGCAGCCCAAACCCCGGGCTGGCTGGTTTGCCCGGCCGGGTCGGCAGCGATGAGGCCTGTTGCACTGTCAACTTCGCATCCTAGGGATCTCAGAAGCTGGTCGCTGGGTTGGGTAACAGGAGCGATGAAGCCGGCATCGTAGCTCAAAGTTCGCTGGTCGGTTAGCTCGATTTGAATAGACACTTCAGCTTCTGCGCTTATTCGAGACACTGCGCCGTCGATTATTCTCACTCCGAAGGCCTCGAGCCTGTGCCGCTCGATAGAGGTGAGCTGTATTCCGTTGCTGATGAAATCGACTCGATCGCTGTATCGTCTTAGCAGAGCTGCCTGCTTGAGAGACATTTCGCGAGCCAGCCCGCCAATCACGGCGATGGCCTGATCGCTGACCTCGTGCCCGTGGCAGTAGGGGCAATGGTTTACGAGAGAACCCCAAAGTGGTCGCAGGCCTGGTGTTTCGGGTAGTTGGTCTTTCAAGCCTGTCGCAATCAGCAGTGCTCTAGCAGTGTGCACCGTGGCATCCGCCAGTGTCACGTCAAATCCACCTTCATACCGACGATCTATGGCCGTCACCGTTGAGGACTCAAAGTTGGCCCCGTAGGACCGCACTTCTCGACGTCCCGATTCTAAGAATTCCTGCGGCGGCATGCCATCGCGCGAAACAAATCCGTGCATGTGAGCGGCAGGGGAGTTGCGCGGTTCACCTGAGTCGATTACCAAAACATTTACCCTCGCGCGAGCGAGCACCAGAGCCGCGCTTAAGCCGGCGGCTCCTGATCCGATAACAATCACATCGTGCTTTCTTGCTTTGTTTGTGTCCATTCTTGTTTCCTCCTCAGTGGAGCGTGCCATGGCTGACATCAAAACTGGTACTAATGTTGCTGAAACAGGGACAAGATGGTTTGATGGTGCGATGAGTGTTGAACCAAGAATCACCTCCGAGTTGAATCAAATTGCTCCGAGATTGCGCCGGGTTCGTGAAAGAAAGAGCATCACACTGTCCGAACTGGCCAAGGCCACCGGCATCTCGACTAGCACGCTGTCTCGCCTAGAATCTGGACAACGCAAGCCATCTCTCGAACTCCTCTTGCCCATCCTTGCGGCGCTTGCGGTGCCGCTTGATGAGATTGTTAGGCCACCTCAGGTCGATGACCCACGAGTGCTCAGAACTTCAACCCGCTCGGATGGGCGAACCTTCACGCCACTGTCTCAGCATTCGGGTGAGCCACAAACCTTCAAGGTCTCGATACCCGCGACAGATCGAGATCCGAAACCACGAAGCCACGCGGGCTTTGAGTGGCTGTACGTATTATCGGGTCCGGTTCGGCTCATCTTGGGGGAGCACGACATTGTGATGCAGACCGGTGAGGCTGCCGAGTTTGATACGCAAAATCCCCACTGGTTTGGGTCAACGGGCAGTAGGCCGGTGGAGGTCCTGAGTATGTTCGGCAAACAGGGGGAGCGGATCCATGTAAGGGCCCGCCCAATCGCCAAATGACTCGTTCACGTCAATAAACGACACGCCGAAATGGGTTCGCTCGGACGGGTCACTTCGGCTTAATGCAAGCCACATTACCGGCCCCTGATAGACTGAAGCTGCATTTAGGGGCGTTAGCTCAGCTGGTTAGAGCAGCGGACTCATAATCCGTCGGTCGCGGGTTCAAGTCCCGCACGCCCCACCAAAGAACTGCAGAGCGGGACTTCGAAACCCGCATAACTTGCGGGTTTCCCAACCACGATTACCTGCCAAGCAGAAGTGGGCTCGCTGGACTGCAAGCGCTGTCAATATTTGGGTAAGCCCGAACTGTAAAGTGGCAGAATTTCAACATCCAAAAGACAATTACGTTATGAAAACGTTGCCATGTAATCGTGACATTGACACTCATCAACCAGACCCTGCGCCTACCTTTGAAGGTAGACCAACTTTGCTTAGGGGTTTTGATGAATCTAGTAACACGCACCAACCGACTTATTGGCCTTCTGCTTGCCGCGAGCCTCACCTTGGCCTTCACTTGGGTTTCGGGAGCTTCGAGCGCAAACGCCGCGCTTCCAGATTCGGCAACGGTGACTATTCACTACCAGAGACCTGCCAGTGATTACGCGGGCTGGAACGCTTACCTGTGGAAGAACGTTGACGGCAACGCCGATAAAGAGGTCATCCCAGCCGGCTTTGCTTTCACCGGTTCGGACTCATTTGGGGCAATAGCCACGACCACGGTAACTGGAATGGCACTGTTCAAGGACATCGGTTTTATTATTCGTTCAAAGCCAGACTGGTCTGGCTCGAAGGACATTGGCGCGGACCGCTTCTTGCCGATTAGCAACTCGGGTGTTGGAGAGATTTGGCTTTTGCAGGGGGACTCCAAGGTTTACACCGTTGCCCCCTTGGTAGACCCAGCCATTAAGTCAGCTGTCCTAGACGAGTTCCGGTCTCTAACGGTTTCGTTGAACAAGACGATAACCGTGACCGGTTCTGGCAACGAGGGGTTTAGCGTTTCTGGCGGCTTTAACGTCGTAAGCGTTGAGCCAGTCAATCTCAGCGGCTCGAAGGCGAGCGTCTTCAAAGTTAATGTGGACGCCAACTTCGCAATTGGTGGCAGCTACATAGTGACCCTGGACGCCCATGGCACCAACCCCGCTTTTGGAAGTGTTCAAAGTTCGGTCGGAAACCTAATGAACTCGGATGGGTTCAATGAGCTTTTCACCTACACCGGCGATGACCTTGGAAACACCTACACCGCGGAACAGACAGACTTCAGGGTGTGGGCTCCAACCGCAAGCAAGGTAGAGCTAGTGGTATTTTCTTCCGACGTCAGCCCCTCGGCGGATGCTTCGGTCACCGAAATGACCCAGAGCGTAAAGGGCACGTGGGTCGCTTCGCTAGCGGGGGATCAAAACGGAACCATCTACATGTATCGAGTGACAGTAAATGGGTCAAGCAACCTAGCGGTTGACCCATACGTTCGATCAACTACCGTGAATGGAGAGCGTGGTGTGGTTGTTGACCTTGCGTCAACTGATCCTGCCGGTTGGGCTTCTGAAACTAAGCCCGTGTTCTCTGGCAAGCCAACCGACGCAGTGGTCTACGAACTTCACGTCCGGGATTTGAGCATGGATTCAAGCAGCGGCATTCCGGCTCCTCACGTCGGTAAGTTCCTCGGCTTGACCGACAACGCAACTTCAACCAAGTTCACCGTCAAGGTGACCGACCCAAAGACCAAGCGCAAGGTGAACAAGACCTACTCGACACCTACCGGAGTTGCGGCCATCAAGAACCTAGGTGTCTCGCACGTCCAGTTGCTTCCGTTCTTTGACTTTGCCTCTGGCGGAGACGAAAGGAACGCCAACTTCAACTGGGGTTACGATCCACTCAACTACAACGTTCCAGAAGGCGCTTACTCGAGCGACGCGACTAACCCAAATGCTCGTATCAACGAGCTGAAGCAGGCCGTGCAGTCTCTTCACTCGCAGGGTCTGAGAGTGACGATGGATGTTGTTTATAACCACGTATCTAACGCGGCATCCTTTAGTCAGGAGCTTATTGTTCCCGGGTACTTCTTTAGAAAAGACGAATCCGGAAACCTAACTAGCGCGAGTGGTTGTGGCAACGACTTCGCTAGCGAACGCCCAATGGCCAGAAAGTTCATAGTTGACTCGACCAAGTATTGGACCTCGCAGTACCACCTCGATGGTTTCCGTTTTGACCTCATGGGTCTAATCGACGTCACAACCATGAATCAGGTTCGGGCTGCGGTTTCCGAGATTGACCCGACCAACATCATCATCGGCGAGGGTTGGAACATGGGAACCCTTCCTGAAGATCAGCGTGGTGACCAGGTGAACATTGCTTCCATGCCGGGTATTGGAGCCTTCAACGATCAAATCCGTGACGGAATCAAGGGATCGGTTTTCAACTCGAGTGAACAGGGTTACATCAGCGGGAAGGTCGACCGCAGGTCGGCTGTGAAGGGCGGCGTTCTAGGTCAAATCGATAACCCAGGATATAGCTCGGATGCCAGTTTTGCATGGAACACAGCTGACCCAGGTCAGTCCGTCAACTACGTCGAAGCTCATGACAACTTGACCCTGCGAGACAAGCTCGAAGCCAGCACCGGCAAGAAGGGGGAGCCAATTGCCCTTTTGGCCAGGCAAGCAGGCGCACTAGTTGTCCTTTCTCAGGGAATGCCATTCATGCAGGCTGGGCAAGAGTTCTTGCGCAGCAAAAACGGCGACAGCAACTCATACAGTTCGGGCGATAACGTGAACTCCCTGAAGTGGAAGCAACGCGCCTTGAATGCAACAACCGTTGCTTACTACCGAGGTCTTATCCAGCTTCGCAAGACCCACCCGGCCTTCCGGTTGAGCACGAGCGCTGCTATCAAGAACAACCTTCGATTCATGGGTTCTTCGAGCGGCTTGCTTGCCTACCAGTTGAACGGGGCTGCCTCAGGCGACACCTGGTCGAAGATTGTCGTGGTCACAAACCCGGGTTCTAAGACCGTGTCACAAACCCTGCCTGTCAAAGCGAACTGGAGTTTGGTGGTCTCTGGCTCAAAGGCTGGAACCGCAACCCTCAGTGTGCTCAAGAAATCAAATAAGGTTTCGGTTCCTGCCCACAGCACCGTTGTTCTTTACAGTGGGCTTGCTCCAAGAACCTAAACCAAAACGCTAGAGCCGGTTGTAAACCAGCTCGCCTGCAACGTAGACGGCCTGCACCTCTAGATTGGGTAAATCTAGGGGTAGCAGGCCGAAAACGTTTTTATCTAAGACCTGGAAGTCGGCAGATTTTCCGAGCTGAAGGCTTCCACCCGAAATGCTCCCAAGCTGCTTCGCTGTGCCGTCACTGTAAGCCAGCAGAGCCTCGCTAAGGGTCAATCGTTGTTCTGGCGTCCAACCGCCCTCAGGGCGCCCATCTGGGGTCTGTCTGCTTACCGCGGTCATGATTCCATGGAGGGGGTTCAGGTCAGAAACCGGCCAATCGCTTCCAAAGCTGACCGTTGCTCCCGAGTCCAAAAGATCCCGCATTCGATAAAGGCGTTGGGTCCGTTCGTTGCCCAACTTCAGCTCGGATCCGGTCATCATGTCATCTTGACGAGCCCAAAGCGGTTGAAGATTCGCGATGATAGAAAGTTGCTTATAACGATGGATGTCGGAATCCGCGATCAGTTCGCTGTGCGCTATTACCGCAGGCAAGCTGGCCGGGGCCATTCCGGCAGCCTGAGCCTGCTCCAGCGAATCCAGAGCCAGCCTGATGGCAGCATCGCCGATTGCGTGTAGATGCGGTTGAAGCCCAGCTGCCCGAACCTCCCTAATGACTTCCACCAAATTGTCTGGCTGCCAGAGCGCTTGGCCGAAATTGGATGGTCCATCTTTTGAAAGGTATGGCTCTAGAACGGCCGCCGTGGCGTTTCCAAAACTTCCATCGACAAATATTTTGGCACTGTTCAAAATGAGTTGCGGATTTTTGGCACCCTCGACCGCATCCATCGACAATCGAAGTTGCTCGATTTCAGTGCGCCAGTTCGTCGGGGTTAGGACGAATGCCAGATGAGTGCGAACCTTGAGCAGATTCTGCTCGGCGGCTGCCAGGTAGGTATCTAAATCGGTCTCGTCAACCCAAGCGTCCTGCACCTCGGTGATGCTGTGTCTAAGCATTTCGTGCTGAGCCCAGTTCAGGGCAGCGAGGCGCTCATTGCGGCTCCTCGGAGGCAGCGACTGCAAAACCAGATTCATGGCGGGCCACTCGCGAAGCACGCCGGTGGCGCGGCCAGATTCATCGACATCGATTGAGCCGGATTCCAACGCTGGCTGCGAAGTGAGCAAACCCCTTCTGCGCAGGGCCTCCGTGTTTAGCCAAAGAGCATGGTGGTCGCTGGAATGCAAAACCACGGGACGATTGAGTTCGGCTTCGTCTAGCCAGGACGCCTTAAATCGGCCATCGCCTAGCAAATCGCGGTCATAGTTGCCACCGACTATCCATTCGGTGTCGGGGTGCTCGTCAGCAAAGACTTTTATTGCTCCGATGATCTCGGAAATCGAAGTCAATCCGGTGAGCCTAGGCCCGAAATTTTCTCGTGCGGCTTGAAGCGGATGGGCGTGACCGTCTCTGAAACTCGGATAAACGTACTTGCCGCCGAGCCTGACCGTGGTGAACGCCTCGGAGTTTAGCGGTCTTGGGGCTACTAAACCCGCAGATACGAATAGCTCGGTCACCCAGTCTGAAGAACTCGGACCAACCCAAAAGTGTCCATCGGTGAACAACGTATCCAAGCGCTAAAAATTACCCTTCTCACGGATGTAGCATGTGGCGCAAAGTGATTCGTAGGTCACGGTTTCACCATCGATTGCAACCTGATCGCCATCGAAGATAAAAGCACCTGAGATCTTTCGGGCGTTGAACATTGCCTTTCGGCCGCAACGGCAAATGGTCTTGAGTTCCTCAAGTGAATGGGCTATTTCCATCAGTCTTAGGCTTCCTGGAAAGCCGTTGGTCAAGAAATCGGTTCTGATGCCGTATGCCAGAACTGGAATGCCGTCAAGCACTGCTATTTCAAGGGCCTCATCAACTTGCTGCCGGCTCAGAAATTGAGCCTCATCGATTAGCAGGCAGGCGATTGGTGACTCTCCTTGAGCGGCTCTGCTGCGGGCAACCTCGTGAAAACTTTCACGCAGGTTGGACTCAGGCAACACGAGCAAATCAACCTCGCGACTCACTCCCAGGCGAGACAGCACCATTCGGTCACCCTTGGTATCAATGGCCGGCTTGGCAACGAGGATTTGCTGGTTTCGCTCCTCGTAGTTGTAGGCCACCTGAAGTAGCGCCGTGCTCTTACCGCTGTTCATGGCGCCGTAGCGAAAATAGAGTTTGCTCATGATTCGAGTGGTCCTTTCAAAAAAAATACCGCCCCGAAAGGCGGCATTCTCTTCAGTGTCAGTTGTGATAACTGCGGAAGGCTATAACCGCATTGTGCCCACCAAAACCGAACGAGTTGCTGATTGCCAGAATGGGCCCCTGTGGCAGGGTCCTTGGGCTGGTAACAACATCTAGATCGATAGCGGGGTCCTGGTTGTCTAGGTTGATGGTTGGGGGAGCGACCCTGTCCCTCAACGCCAAGATGGTGAAGATGGCTTCAACGGCTCCGGCACCACCGAGCAGGTGCCCGGTCGACGACTTCGTTGCCGAAATAGCGATCGACTTGAGATGGTCGCCAAAGACTCGCTTTAGGGCGGTGTACTCGGCAATGTCTCCAACCGGCGTGCTGGTTGCGTGGGCGTTGATGTGAACGACATCATCGATGCTGGCGTTGGCTTGTTCTAGTGCACCGACAACCGCCCTTGCCGCAGCCATTCCCAATGGGTCTGGAGCGGTGATGTGGTGGGCGTCTGAGGTGACCGAGCCACCAACCAGTTCGGCATAAATTTTGGCTCCGCGAGCCAGTGCGTGTTCTTCGGTCTCTAAAACCAGAGCGCCGGCTCCTTCGCCCATGACAAATCCATCGCGGTTTACGTCATAGGGTCTAGATGCTGAGGCCGGGTCGTCGTTTCTGCGAGACAACGCGTGCATTGAGGCAAAAGCAGCCACCGGAAGTGGGTGGATTGCGGCCTCACAGCCGCCAGCAATGACCACGTCGACCGAACCACTGCGAAGTCGCTCGAGGGCGTTGGCGATTGCTTCGGTTCCTGAAGCGCAGGCTGAAACGGCCGTGCGAACTCCGCCTCGGGCTGAAATGTCCATACCGATTGCAGCAGCTGGACCGTTAGGCATCAGCATAGGAACGGTCATCGGCAAAACTCGCCGAGGGCCCTTTTCCTTCAAGGTGTCGAAGGCGTCCAAGAGTGTCCAGACTCCACCGATACCAGTCGCGTACTCGACTGAAAGTCTCTCCGGCAGCACGTCTGGTGCGCCGGCGTCAGCCCAAGCCTCGCGTGCGGCAATCAGTGCAAACTGACTCGATGGATCGAGCCTTTTGACTTCTTGCAGCGTCAGCACCTGAGCGGCCGGTACCTTGGCCTGCCCTGCAAAGGTGACGGGAATCTCGTACTTGGCAATCCAGTCGGCCTCAATGGTTCTAACACCGGATTCCCCCGCTAGGAGGGCCTTCCAGGTGGATTCAACATCGCCACCGAGTGGCGTGGTAGCGCCAACTCCGGTGACAACAATTTTTTTCGACAAGGTTGTTTAGGCCTGTGCGCTTGAGATGAAGCTAACTGCGTCACCAACGGTGATTAGGTTCTTCACTTCTTCGTCTGGAATCTTTACGCCAAATTTGTCTTCAGCGTTAACGACGATGGTCATCATCGAGATTGAGTCGATGTCGAGGTCATCGGTGAATGACTTCTCGAGCTGTACTGACTCTGCGGCAATGCCGGTTTCTTCGTTAACGATTTCAGCTAGTCCGGCTAGAACTTCACTCTGTGAAAATGCCA
Organism: Microbacteriaceae bacterium; assembly: GCA_947378555.1. Lineage (GTDB taxonomy): Bacteria > Actinomycetota > Actinomycetes > Actinomycetales > Microbacteriaceae > Rhodoluna. The sequence continues at coordinate 112,807 of CANCKM010000001.1, read as the reverse complement.
TGGGTATCTCCTTAAATATGGGTGTTTGACCGTAATACAGTTTAGGGCAGGACGACCACTTGAGCGCCAAATGCTAGCCCCGCGCCGAAACCAATTTGCAAAGCCAAACCGCCCGACTTTACCTCTCCTGATTCCAAGAGGGCATGCATGGCGAGTGGAACGCTGGCGGCAGAAGTGTTTCCGGTGTAAACGATGTCGCGAGCCACCACAACCGATTCTGGCAACTTCAGCTGCTTTGCAAGTTCATCGATGATTCTCATGTTCGCCTGATGGGTGACCATCGCGCTCAAATCTTCGGGCTCGACTCCGGCGGCTTCAAGTGCGCGCTTGGCAACTTTTGCCATCTCCCAGACTGCCCAACGAAAGACGGTTTGCCCCTCTTGACGAAGGGTAGGCCAGGTGGCGGTGCCATCTCGAAGTTCCAGCAGCGATGCGCTCATTCCAACGGCATCCCAGTGCGAGCCGTCCGAACCCCAAACCGTTGGAGAAATTCCAGGTGTGTCTGAGGGTCCGATGATGGCGGCTCCGGCTCCGTCGCCGAGCAAGAAGGAAATGCTTCGGTCAGTTGGATCGATAAAGTCCGAAAGTTTTTCGCCGCCGATAACCAACACGTATTTGGCCATACCCGACCGAACTAGAGCATCTGCTTGGGCAACGCCATAGCAATAGCCGGCGCAGGCCGCGGAGATGTCGAATGCGGGGGACGGGTTTGCTCCGATTTTCTCAGCCAACAGCGCCGCAGCCGAGGGAGTTTGGTGCGGGTGGGTGATGGTGCTGAAGATGACAGCGCCAATCTCCTGTGGGTCAATCCCAGCCTTTTTGATGGCTTCGTTCGAGGCCTGCTCTGCCATGTCCATCAAGCTGAGGGAGGCTGAAGCGCGTCGTCTGGTGATGATGCCGGTACGTTGGCGAATCCACTCATCGCTCGAATCTATTGGCCCGGCAACCTCCTCGTTGGTGACGACCAAGTCGCCACGTGCGGCCCCCAAAGAATAGATGCGTGAGTACTTGACGGGCGTGTACTGCTTTAGCTCGGGGTGAGTCATTAAGATTCCTCGGTTCTTTACTAGCTGTGATTCTTGATTAGCAAGCGCGCTGCGTCAAGGTTATCTGGTGATTTGAGTGCCAAGGTCTCGATTCCTGGCATCGCACGCTTGGCGAGTCCTACGAGTGTGCCAGCGGGTGCCACCTCAATCAGGGCGGTCACCCCGGCCGAAACCATACTCCGCATGCACTCATCCCAGCGAACCGGGTTCGAGATTTGGCTGACCATGAGGTTTAGGTAATCGCGGCCTGAGGAAACGATTTGACCGGCGGAATTCGACCAAATGTTTAGTGCCGGATCCTCGACTTCGAGGCCTGCCGCAATCTCGGCCATGGTGTTTACGGCACTTGCCATGAATTTGGTGTGAAACGCCCCGGCCACCTGCAGTGGAATAACGCGTGACCCGGCAGGTGGGTCGGCGACCAATCGTTCGATGTCTGCAACTAGGCCCGCGGCCACCACTTGACCAGCACCGTTGTAGTTAGCAGGTTGTAGTCCAAGTTCATTCAGTTTGGCTTCTACGGCGGCCAAATCACCACCGAGAATCGCGGCCATTCCCGTAGCCGCCAGTGAGGCGACCGCTTTCATGGCAACCCCGCGATTTTGCACAAAACTAATTCCTTGTGCTGGGCTGAGAATTCCAGAGCCAACGGCGGCCGTTATTTCGCCAACCGAATGACCCGCTATTCCGGCAACTCCCAGGTCACTAAGTGCGGTGCCAAGCGCGATCGATGCAATGGTGGCAACCCCGCTAGCCACGATTAAGGGTTGAGCAATGGCAGTGTCGCGAATGGTTTCGGCATCACTGACGGTTCCATGCCCCTGCAAATCCAGGCCAGAGTGAAGCTGCATTTCTTCGATGGATGCGCGGTACTCGGCCACCTCCAGCCACGGAGTCATGAAGCCTGGGGTTTGGGCGCCCTGACCTGGGCAAACAATAACAATCATGGGTTTAACCTACCTGCGTTTTCTATTTTCATGTTCCGACATCGAGCCTAAGATAATCGCAACTTGCAGCACGAACGATTCGCGTGCCCCGGTGGCGTCCCAGCCGATTAGATCGGTGATTCTTTTGAGTCGATATCGAACTGTGTTGGGGTGAACAAAAAGTTCTCGAGCCGTCGCTTCCAAGGACCTGCCAGTATCCAAATAGCAGGTAAGGGTTTCCAGAAGCTCAAGGGAATTCTGAATCAATGGAACATAAATCCGCTCGACAAGCCGCGTCTTGGCCAACTGGTCGCCGGCAAGCGCCCGCTCGGCAAGCAGATCATCGGCAAACACCGGTCTCGGTGCTTTGGGCCAACTCTCCACAACGCTAAAGGCTGCCAGCGCGGTTTTAGCCGACCTTCGAGCTAGGCTGACAGTTTTCACTGGAACGCCAACAACAATCGGGCCGGGGGCAAATCGATCGACTAGCGCCTCAGCGACCTTCATGGATCGCGATTCAGCATCCATCGTCGAGTTTTCGGCATTGGTCAACTGACCGAGCACCAATACCAAGCGGGTTCCGTGAACCGCGAGCAGGATGTCGGCACCGAGTTTTCGAGCCACTCGCCTAAAAGACTCTTGATCCAGAGGCTCAGGAGCTGTGCCGATTAGCACCGAAACCTCGCCTTTGGCGCGCCAGCCCAGGGCCGCAACCCGGGATGATAATTCGGCTTCGGTTTCATCGCTCAGAATCGAATCCACCACAAGCGATTCAAGCCGGGCGTCCCACAACCCTCGAGCCTCGGCTGCCCGAGCGTAAACGTCGGCCGCGGAGAAGGCGATTTCCCGAGAGTAGAGCAGTACCGCCTCACGAAGTGACGGATTTTCTTGAACCACTCGAGCTTCAACCACCTCGACTACTACTCGAATCAACTGCAGAGTCTCGAGAAGCGAGATGGTTCGGATCAGTTCACGCGGTGCCGTCGAAAAAACATCCGCGGCTACCCAAGGTTGCGACCCTGGGGATTCGTACCACGCAACAAATGAACCTATGCCGGTTTGAGCAACCAGCCCGACCGCAGACTTACGTTCGGGCTCCATGTCTCGATACCAAGGGAGCAGAAGATCAAGCTGTTTGAGAGTAGTCGTGGCAAGTTCACCCGAGATTGACCTCAACCATTCGAGTGTTGGCTGCTTAGCTTTCGCCACCGGCCGAACCAGAGGTGCCCGCAGCAACGTCGTGCAGACGATAGCGGTCAATGGCTTGCTGAGGAATAGAGGCATCAAGTTCGCCGCGGGCAACTAGCTGCTCAAGAACCCGAACCGCGATGGATGGTCCGTCAATCTTGAAGTACCTTCTGGCTGCTGCTCTGGTGTCTGAGAATCCAAAGCCATCGGCACCAAGAGTTGCGTATTCACCCGGAATCCAGTTTCGAATCTGGTCCTGCACGGCATGCATGAAGTCGCTAACTCCCAGGAAAGGTCCTTGGGCATCGGCGAGCTTCTCGGTTAGGTAGGCAACCCGTTTCGGCTCGTTCGGGTTTAGGAAGTTCTCCTGGTCCTGTTTGAGGCCGTCACGGCGAAGTTCGGTCCATGAGGTGACCGACCAGATGTCAGCCGAAACACCCCAATCCTGCAGCAGCAAATGCTGGGCTTCGTGTGCCCAAGGAACGGCGACTCCGGAAGCCAGGATCTGAGCCTTTAGCCCAGTTGCGTCATTGCGGCTGACGCGGTGGATGCCGCGGGTGATTCCCTCAGCATCGACGTCGGCTGGTTCGGCTGGCTGAACATAAGGTTCGTTGTAAACGGTGATGTAGTAAACCACGTTTGGATCCTCGTGGTTTCCGCCATACATGCGTTCGATACCGGAACGCATGATGTGACCGATTTCGTAGCCGTAGGCCGGATCGAAACTGATTACGCCCGTGTTCGTTGAGGCAAGCAGTGGCGAGTGTCCATCGGCGTGTTGAAGCCCCTCACCCGTCAGAGTGGTGCGGCCTGCGGTAGCACCAATCATGAAGCCACGCGAAAGTTGGTCGGTGGCTGCCCAAATCGAGTCGGCGGTTCGTTGGAAACCAAACATCGAGTAGAAGACATAGATCGGAATCATTGCCTGGCCCTGGGTGGCGTAGCTGGTAGCAACGGCGGTAAAGGCTGCGATCGAGCCAGCCTCGTTGATGCCGGTATGCAAAATCTGTCCGGCGCTGCTCTCTTTGTAGGAGAGTAAAAGCTCACGGTCCACCGAAATGTAGTGCTGGCCATTCGGGTTGTAGATTTTTGCCGTCGGGAAGAAGGCATCCATACCAAAGGTGCGGGCCTCGTCAGGAATGATTGGCACGATTCTTGAGCCAAAGTCGGGGGAGCGAAGCAGGTCTTTCAAGAGACGCACAAACGCCATGGTGGTGGCTACTGCCTGGGTGCCAGAACCACCCTTGGCAACGTCATAAACCTTGGCCTCTGGAAGTGAGAAGTCCACGTACTTGCTGCGACGCTCAGGAATGTATCCGCCCAGCTCACGACGGCGATCCTGCATGTACTGAATTTCAGGTGCGTCCTGGCCAGGGTGGAAATACGGCGGTTGATAAGGGTTCTCTTCAAGTTGCGCATCGGTAATCGGAACGTGAGTTTCGTCGCGGAACTGCTTGAGGTTGTCGAGAGTTAGCTTCTTCATCTGGTGTGTAGCGTTGCGACCCTCGAAGGACTTTCCAAGTGTGTAACCCTTGATCGTCTTCGCGAGAATGACGGTTGGCTGACCCTTGTGGTTCATGGCTGCTTGGTAAGCGGCGTAGATCTTCTTGTAGTCGTGGCCACCGCGCTTTAGGTTCCAAATTTGATCGTCTGACATACCTTCGACCAATTTTGCGGTTCGAGGGTCTCTGCCGAAGAAGTTCTCGCGAACGAATGCGCCATCTTCGGTCTTATAAGTTTGGTAGTCACCGTCCGGAGTTTTGTTCATGAGGTCTACAAGAGCACCCTCGTGATCATTGGCAAGCAAGGTGTCCCACTCGCGACCCCAGACCACCTTGATAACGTTCCAGCCGGCACCCCTAAAGAAGCTCTCAAGCTCCTGAATGATCTTTCCGTTGCCTCGAACTGGTCCATCAAGACGCTGAAGGTTGCAGTTGACAACGAATGTGAGGTTGTCCAGTTTGTCGTTGGCGGCTAGCTGAAGCGCTCCGCGGCTCTCCACTTCGTCCATTTCACCATCACCCAAGAACGCCCAGACATGCTGGTCGGCCGAGTCTTTGATGCCACGACCAGAAAGGTAGCGGTTGAACTGGGCTTGGTAAATAGCGTTGATTGGGCCGATTCCCATGGACACCGTTGGAAACTGCCAGAAATCAGGCATCAGTCTTGGGTGCGGGTATGACGATAGACCGCCACCGACGTGGGACTTCTCTTGACGGAAGCCATCTAGTTGGTCGGCACTAAGGCGCCCTTCGAGGAATGCTCGGGCGTATGGGCCAGGAGAAGCGTGGCCCTGAATGAAGACCTGGTCACCACCGGTTGGGTGATCTTGACCTCTGAAGAAGTGGTTAAAGCCGACCTCGTAAAGTGAGGCTGATGATGCAAAGGTTGAGATGTGGCCACCCACACCAATACCGGGGCGCTGGGCTCGGTGAACCAGCATCGCTGCGTTCCAACGCATCCAAGCGCGGTAGGTGCGTTCGATCTGCTCATCACCGGGAAACTCCGGTTCGCTGGCGGTATCAATCGTGTTGATGTAGTTGGTGGTTGGCACAATCGGAACATTGAGCTGCAACTCATTCGACCTGCGAAGCAGGTTGAGCATGATTTCTCTGGCTCTTTCTCGGCCGTGCACACGAGCTACGGCATCGAGCGATTCAAGCCACTCAGAGGTTTCCTGTGGGTCTTGGTCTGGCTTGGTTACCGCATAGGCATCATTATTGTTGATGGACACCGGAATCCTCTTTCTGAGTGACATCCCATTTTTGGGGGGATTTGCAAAGATCGTCGTGGCTGGGGGTATAGCCTCAATAGAGTTTATTGTGCGCGAGGGAAGTTAAGCGCGAGTTTGTCAGTTTCAACCTCTGTCTATTGAAAACCTTGATTTTGGAGAATAAAAAATGTCCTTGCTTATCGGTGATTCTGTTCCAGACTTCGAACTCGTCAACCAGTTCGGTGAAACTGTTAAGTTGAGCGACTTTCAGGGAAAGAAGCCAGTTGTACTGGTGTTCTACCCGCTTTCGTTCAGTGGGATCTGCACTGGTGAACTCTGTGAAATTCGCGATAACTTCGCACGCTTTCAGAACGAGAACTTAGAACTGCTGGCAATCTCAGTGGATTCAAAGTTCGTTCAGAAGAAATATGCCGAAGAAGAGGGCTATGAGTTCTCGGTGCTAGCCGATTTTTGGCCACACGGTGGAGTTGCCAAGCAATACGGGGTGTTCCTTGAAGAAGCCGGTATCGCCAATCGGGCCACATTCGTTGTCGACATTGACGGAAAATTAGTGTCCAAGTTCATCACAGCTCCGGGCCAAGCCCGATCGCTCGAAGAATATGACCGCGCATTGTCAACACTCGCCGCATAAATGAGTTAGAGTTTTACTCGTTGCTTTTGCAACATCCTCGAAAGAGGGGCCTTTAGCTCAGTTGGTAGAGCGCCACGCTTACACCGTGGATGTCATCGGTTCGAGCCCGGTAGGGCCCACAGTGTCTTGATTGGCGCGTGGGAAAATTTGCCCTCGCGGCGGTAGTATTTCGATATGGATTCCATGTTTAGCCCGCCAGCCAGAAAATCTCTCTCGGATGAGGAACTCTCTGCTGCCATTGGCGCACCCCACAGTGATGAGACTGGAATCTTGGCGGCCATGGAGCTGCTAGAGACTCAAACAAAACTGCGCGAGCGTGACTTGCGAGATCGAACCGACTGGGAAGACTCAATGCTTCGGCTTGGCAGTAAAGAAGCGCTGCGCGCCCTTGAGAATGCCCGCCGAGTAGACGACGGCTTGGATCCGATTCCCTTTGTTCCTGAACCCGTGGTTGTTCCTGAACCTGTTCCCGAACCGGTGGTTGTTCCTGAACCTGTTCCTGAACCGGTGGTTGTTCCTGAACCTGTGGTCGTGCCTGAGCCCGAGCCCGAAACGCCTGACATCGCCGCCAACTTAAATGCGATGTATGGGGCTCCAACCGCAACCGCAACCGATTTCGATGACCTTCTTGCGCCATCCGGAAATGTCGAATCCGAAATCGAAACTGAAAACGCATCGCCTGCTGCCCCAATTCTGGGCTCGGCGGAAGAGATGGTTTCTGAATTCGAAGAAGACCACCTCATAGCGCCGCTGGTTTCACCCGTACCCGGTTTGGCAGGAATTGCCGTGGCAGAAGCGGAAGAAGGCGAGAAGGCACTCTCGCCATGGGCAGCCTCTGCTCCATGGCTCGTAGCTTTTGGGGGAATGTCGAGCGTAGCCCTCTCTGCAGTTGCGATTGCCGTTTCTAAAGCGGACGTATTGAACACGGTTATCGGCATCTGCATCGGCTTGTTCCTGGCCGGCTGCGTCCTTGGCGTTGGGGCCATCGCAGCAAAGCGAGGCGGGTCACAGCTGTTGCTGTCCTCGAGGGCAGCATTCGGAGTGGCGACAAACTATGTTCCCGCGATAGTAATCACCGTCATCAGGTTCGCCGCATTGGTTTTTGTTCTGACCGCTGGCATCATTGCAGCTTTCGGGTTTCTTAGTTCGTGGATGTCAACCGAATCCCTTTCGTTGAGTTTTTCAGGGTTCGATCTAGCGATTCCATACTCGGCGCTTATAGCCATAGCGATGCTGGTTCCCGTTTTGATCCTCGGACTTCTTCCAAGTGGGGCTCGCAGGATGGTCGTGTCAATCTTGGCAATCCTCAACCTAGCTGGCTGTTCGGCGTTCATCATTTTCTCGGCTGCCTCGTCGAATGATTTGGGAGGGGTATTTGCCAACTATCCCGGCTTTGATTTGGCCACGGTGGCCAAACTCTCTGGTTTGACCTTCGGCGCTTTCGTGCTGCTCTGGGCTCCGTTTGCATCAGATTTCGCTCCGCCATCTAAAGCCTCCAACTCGAACTTCCGGGTCTTTGCAGTCACTTGGTTATTGGTCGCTGGCTTACCCATTCTTTTGGTAGGCGGATCCTCGCTGCTCGTGGCAAACAGGCTTTCGACAAACGGAATTTTTAATTCAGACTATTTGTCGACAACTTTGGGATTCTCGTCGTGGCAAGTCATGGCAACCGCAGCGATGCTTTTGGTTTCGATAGGTTCTGTGGTGCTGCTTCAGGCGACGTCAATTCGCGATGGGCTCGCAGCGATAAACCTTCGCGAACGCCGCCTCTGGTTAGTCCTCATCTTGCTGGCTTCAACTGCCGTTGCAGGTTGGATGGGCAATCGGTTGGGGTTACCGGGACTGGCTTACAACATCGAGGGATATTTGGCGGCTTTGAGTATTCCAGTTTTGGCATGGGTCGGAATTATTACCTCGGATGTTCTGCTGAGAAAAATCGACTATCACTCCGTTTCACTTCGTCGAGGCTATGGTTTTTATAGAAATCTGACCTGGTTCAACCTTGTCGGCTGGTTGGTCGCCATTACGGTTGGATACGGTCTTGAGCGCAGCTCGCTTCAGGAGTTCACCTGGTTCGGCTACCTTTTGTCACCATTCGCTATTCCGCAGGCTCTAGAGCCGTTGCACCTAGGGTTCTGGGCGGCTTTCCTGCTAGCGGCACTCTTTCCAGTCGTTTTCGGTGTGAAGCACATCAGGAAACAGGAATCGGAAATCGGGGCCATCGAAGCCAGAAGGCTCGACCTGAATTCCGTACACGGAATATAAGCGACCATGTCTGCAACCGTTGCGGAAATCCTCGAAACTTGCGAACGCTTGTGGCCTCTTTCCGGAGCCGAGAGCTGGGATTCCCCAGGTTTAGTTTGTGGCTCAGTAAAAGCCAACGTCTTTAGAGTCCTTCTAACCGTTGACGTCACCATCGAACTTATGAGTGAGTCGGCAGAGTACGATCTCATAATCGCGCACCACCCCTTTCTTTTGAAGCCGCTGCAAACCGTCGCCGAAAACACCGCCAAGGGTCTAGTTCTCGCGATGGCCATGAAGTCTGAAACAGCAGTTTTCGCGGCTCACACAAACGCCGACATCACCGACCTTGGCGTTTCGGACACTTTGGCAAAAGCCTTGGGATTGCTGGACATCGAACCACTTGTGCCGACCAGTTTGGGCTCTTCGGTCGGCTCCGGAAGAGTGGGCAAGCTGGCTGCGCCGGTGTCATTGACCGAGTTGGCAGTATCCATCGCCAGGCTCTTGCCTTCAACCGCGAGTGGTGTGAGAGTCGCTGGATTGCCAGAGCGGCAAGTACAGCGAATCGCATTGTGTGGCGGGTCAGGTGCCGACTTCATTGATGCGGCAAGTGCGCGCGGGGCGGATGTTTACATAACCTCGGATTTGCGCCATCACGTTGCACTCGAGGCCATGGAACAGGCACGGGCGAGTGGTTCGGGGTTGTCGCTGATCGATGTCTCGCATTGGGCAGCCGAGTGGCTTTGGTTGGAACAAGCGGCAAGGCAACTGTCTGAGGCCCACAGTTCTGTTAAGTTTGAAGTCAGCACCCTAAGAACCGATCCGTGGGACTTCGCGGTCACGCAGTAACGAAAAATTAAAGAGACGAGCAGCAGTGCAGGCATCAAAAAGCAACCAGCTTGATTTATTGGCACTAGAGGCCATCAACCAAACCATTGAGCGCCACCAGCGTGAGATTGATGATTTGAACTCAGGGAAGGCCACAGCCGAGCTTCGCGCGAGCCAGCGCACCATGGCGCTTCAGGTACTTGAAGCCAGCAACCTTTGCGAAAGCCTAAACCTAGAGTTGTCTAGGGCAAACGCCGATGTTGCCGTTGTTGACTCGCGAATATCGCTCGACAAGCAGCGTTTGAACCAAACATCATCGGCAAAAGACGCCCAGGGTATCGAGTCCGAACTCGTCACATTGGGCAAACGGAAGTCAGATCTGGAAGATGCGAGTCTCGCCATAATGGAGCACTTAGAAGAAGCCGAGCAAAAGCTCTCGGTTCTGAAGGTCGAAAAGTCTAAGATTGACGAAACCTTGGCTGTGGCCGACGACAAATCCATGCAGGATCTCATGAAGCTGCAATCCGGCTTGCAACTTGAATCCACCGAACGTGACGCGCTAAGAGCACGCATTCCCGCCGAAATCGTTGAGCTATTCGATAAGAAGAGCCTTCGAGGCACCGCGGTAGGTCGGCTCATTGGTCGGCAATGCGGATCCTGTCAGATATCGCTCACCGCTGCAGCCTATGACGAAGCGGTGAATCAGCCGGCCGACGCAATGGTTTTCTGTCCCGAGTGCGCCGCGATTTTGGTTCGGTCTTGAGCTCAGGCTCCTTCATCGTCGAAGCTGATGGTGGCTCTCGAGGAAATCCAGGTCCAGCCGGGTCGGGAGCGGTGGTTTTTGATGCGAGCACAGGCGAAGTCTTGGTTGAGGTCGCTAGGTTCATTGGCATTGCCACCAACAACGTTGCCGAATATGTGGCAATAATCGCTGGAGTTGAACAGGTTTTTCTGATTGATCCCTCAGCCAACATTCGAGTTCGCATGGATTCAAAGCTAGTCGTCGAGCAAATGTCTGGTCGTTGGAAAATAAAGCACCCCGACATGCAGCAGTTGGCGGCCAGCCTGCACGAAATAATTCGCGGTCGCGTAGTTCAGTTTGAGTGGATTCCCAGAGAACTCAACGGTCATGCCGATTCGCTTGCAAACAAGGCGATGGATGAAGAGTCTGACTCGGTCAAGCTTTTCACCAAAACCCAGCAGGAAGCCGTGCCAGCGGCCCCAATAGCAGAGTTCAACAGTGAGTCGCCGAGTTCGGTTCGAGCCCCGTCTGGGGTCACTGAGCCGCTAACCACCGTCATTCTCGTGCGACATGGCCGCACAGCGCTCACGGAGTCGAAGCGTATTTCCGGACGCGGGGGAGCCAACCCAGAACTTTCGAGCGCTGGAATTCAAGACGCTAAAACCGTTGCGAAGGAACTTGGCAAAGTCGGTCGCAGTTCGCTATGGAGTCACCTTCCCGAGATCGACGCGGTTGTGGCTTCGCCCATAGCGCGCACCCAGCAGACCGCTCGAATAATTGCTGAAGAGTTAGACGTCGTAGTGTCAACCAATGACGACATAGCCGAAATCTCCTTTGGAACCTGGGATGGCCTGACACATGCCGAGGCTGAGAGCCTAGACCCAGAGATCTGGAAGTCGTGGCAGGGCAGTTGGCAGGTTAGTCCACCGGGTGGCGAATCGCTCGAGGTCTTTGATCAGCGAGTGGGCAATGGCATCAGTGCAATCGTCACCGAACATGCCGGAAAATGTGTCGTCGTCGTCAGTCACGTTATGCCGATTCGAGGTTTCGTCAAGCGGGCCCTAGACGCCGGAATAAGCGCCTACTGGCGCCCGCAAATCGCACCGTGTTCGATTACGATAATTCGCTTTTGGGGCAATCAGGCCGCGGAAACCGTAGTTCTGAACTCAACCGCCCACCTTTGAATGGCGCATCCTTCGTGCTTTGCGTAGTGTTAAAGGCGGATGGGTCGGCAAGACGGTCGCGGTGAGGAAACTCAACGAGGAACGTCCGGGCTCCATAGAGCAAAGTGGTGGGTAACACCCACCCGGGGCAACCCGCGAGATAGTGCAACAGAGAGCAGACCGCCGCGAAAGCGGTAAGGGTGAAACGGTGGGGTAAGAGCCCACCAGCGTTCTAAGTGATTAGAGCGGCTAGGTAAACCTCGCTTGGAGCAAGATCAGACAGAGAACGCATAGGGCGGCTCGTTCTAGTTCTCGGGTAGATCGCTTGAGCGCATCGGCAACGGTGCGCCTAGATAGATGACCGTCACCTTGCAAAAGGGACAGAACCCGGCGTAACAGCTGGCCCATCCACTTTCCGTTTAGCTAATGTTTCGTATCCCTGAAGTGTCTCGAAGCGTAAGTTGCGGCTCCCAGAATTCCGGCATTATTGCGTTTGGTTGCCGGAACGATTGGGCAGTTGAGTTTGATGAGTGGTAGGAACTCGGCATGCTGCTTTGAGACTCCACCACCGACAATTATGAGGTTCGGACTAAACAGTGCATCGAGCGTCGAGTAGTACTTTTGCAGGCGTTTGGCCCATTCGGCAAAACTAAGCCCCTCGCGCTCCTTTGCAGAGAAGGCAGCCTTGGTTTCGTAGTCAACACCGTCAATTTCTAGGTGACCCAATTCGGCGTTCGGCACGAGCGAGCCGTCCATCAAAAGCGCTGTGCCTATGCCGGTTCCAAGGGTTGTCATAATCACTAGGCCCTTTTTGTTGTGACCGGCACCGAACTTCACCTCGGCCTCACCGGCTGCATCGGCATCGTTGATTACCCGGACGGAGCGCCCGAGTGTGCTATCAAACAGGCCTTCGGCGTCGAGCCCAATCCACTCCTTGGAAATATTGGCGGCCGACATTGTGATGCCATTCTTGACCACGGCCGGAAAACAAATTCCAACCGGGTAGCGACTCTTCACGCCAGGTATCTCGCCGAGAATTCGCTTAACGACTTTGGCTATTTCGGCGGGTTGGCCCCCGGCTGGAGTGTCGTATCGAACGCGGTCTCCGATGAGAGTGCCGGTGGAGGTGTTCACCAGCGCGCCCTTTATTCCAGTACCACCGATGTCAATGCCTATGGCCTTATTGGTCATGCTATTTAACTTCCTATCAAGCCAGCGTTAGTATTTCGGCACCGGTTTCGGTGACCACAAGGGTGTGTTCGAACTGGGCCGTAATTGAGCGGTCACGCGTGACCACAGTCCAGTCGTCTTTCCAAATGTCCCACTCGTGGGTGCCCATGGTCAGCATAGGTTCTATCGTGAAAACCATGCCAACTTTCATCTCGGTGTCGTACATCGGAGCTGAATCGTAGTGGGGGATTATGAGACCCGAGTGAAAACTCTCGCCGATTCCGTGACCGGTGTAATCACGAATCACACCGTATCCAAAGCGTTTGGCATAAGACTCGATGGCTCTGCCGATGACGTTGACCTGTCGCCCCGGTGCAACGACATTGATTCCGCGCTGCAGTGCCTCGCGAGTGCGCTCGACAAGCAACTGAACCTCGGTGCTCACGTTGCCCACCAAGAATGTCTGGTTGCTGTCCCCGTGAAAACCGTCTTTGAAGGCTGTGATGTCGATGTTTATTATGTCGCCGTCAACCAGCACAGTGTTATCTGGGATACCGTGGCAGATGACTTCGTTGATTGAACTGCAAATTGACTTTGGATAACCTCGGTAGCCGAGGGTTGAGGGGTAGGCCCCCTGCGAAAGCAGGTATTCGTGAGCGATGCGGTCGAGTTCGTCGGTGGAAACTCCAGGCAGGCAGTTTTCGCCAACCAGTTCAATCGCCCTGGCCGCAATGGTTCCCGCGGAGCGAATGAGTTCGATTTGTTCGGGAGTTTTAATATCCGAACCGGTCCAGCGAGCTGGCTGTGTCTTGCCAACGTACTCGGGTCGAACGATCGAGTTCGGCACTAGCCTGATGGGCGAGAGTGTTCCCGGCGTAAGTAAACCTGTTGTTTTATCTCTCGGCATGCTTCAATCTTACGAGAGCAACGAAACCGGCTTATCGCTCATGAAAGGACCAACGATGGATTCTGCAACGCAACCGAATGACTCTGCCGAAGAATATTGGTTTAACCAGCGCACCGGTTTGGTTGAGAAGGGCAAACAGTCACTCGCGATTTATCGGATCGGGCCATTTAGTAGTTATCTCGAGGCCAGTCTCGCGCTTCAAAAAATCCAAAAGCGAAACGAAGACTGGGATGAATCAGAGGAACGTTGGAATCAATAGTCTTTCGCTGAGTGGGCCCTAAGAGTCAAATGAATGTTGAGGAGCCGGAAAGGCTCCCTCTGCTACTTCTTGACGATAAGTCGACGCGGCATCTAGCAATGTGGTTCGCAGATTTGCGTACTGCTTGACGAAGGTTCTTGGTTTGAAGGCGCTTAGGCCCGCGAAGTCCGTCCACACCAGAATCTGACCGTCGGTTGCCGAACCAGCTCCGATTCCGATTGTAGGAATCTTTAGTTGTGCCGATATTTCGGCAGCCAATGGCGCTGGAACCATTTCAAGCACCAATGCGAAGGCTCCGGCAGCTTCAACCGCGAGGGCATCCTCAATCAGAGTCTGCGCTGCGGGTCCTCGTCCCTGAACCTTGAAGCCACCTAAACTGTTGACGCTCTGCGGTGTGAATCCAAGATGACCCATGACCGGTATTCCGGCTTCGACCAATTTTTTGATCTGTGCGACGGATCGCTGCCCGCCTTCTAGCTTCACGGCGGCAGCGCCACTGGTTTTCAAAAGTCTGATTCCGTTTGCCAATGCTGCGTCAGCACCGGGTTCGTATGAACCGAAGGGCATGTCAATTACAACCAATGCCCGTTTAGCAGCGGTCGAAACTGCGCGCCCAAACGGGATTAGCTCTTCGATTGTGATTGGCAGCGTCGAGGCGTATCCGAGAACATTGTCGGCGGCCGAATCTCCAACCAGAAGAACGTCGATGCCAGCCTCATCAAAAATTTCGGCGGTTTGTTGGTCGTAGCTCGTGAGGCAGCTGATTTTCCTGCCCTGTTCCTTGAAGGCAAGCAGAGTTGCGGTTCTTACCTTTTTTGGAGTGTGTCCGCTGCTTACTGGTTTCGCTTCCAAGCGTCCACCTCGATTTCGACCAGCATTTTCGGGTTGATGAATGATACTCCGGCTAGCATCGTTAGCGCTGGCCTCACCTCGCCTAGAAGTTCACCGTGTGCCTTGCCGGCTGCATCCATATCGTCTTCGTTGGCCAGATAAACCTTTGAGCGCACGATGTCGGTAAGTTCGTAGCCGACCTGTTGGAGTGCCTTTTCAATAATTTCAAACGCAACCTTGGTTTGACCGTAGGCGTCGCCCTCGTGTTGCAAAACACCATCAACCGTTGAGGTTGTACCCGAGACATGAACGTAGTCACCGGCGACTACCGCCCTTGAATAACCGATAACGGCCTCCCATGGCCCACCACTCGAAATCAACTTGTCAGCGCTCATTTTTTCTCATTTCCTGTTGTCTTGGCGTCAAATTTATTGGTTATCGGAAGGCGCCGGTCGCGCCCAAATGCCACCGTTGAAATCTTTGGACCGATTGCGCCCTGGCGTCGCTTCCACTCCGAGTTGTCGACCAACTTGAGAATTCTTGCCACCATGTCCGGTTCAAAGCCCAGCGTCACTATTTCACTGAAACTTCGGTGATGGGTTACGTATTCCTCGAGAACGGCATCCAAAGTGTCGTATTCCGGAAGGCTGTCTTGGTCTACCTGATCTGGTCTCAGCTCTGCAGAAGGGGGTTTTGAGATCGAATTAGGGGGAATCGGTTCGATTTGACCAAGCGCCCGCGCCTGCGCGTTGCGCCATTCGGCCAGCTGCCAAACCAGAGTCTTTTTGACATCTCGCAGGGGAGCGAATCCACCGGCGGAATCACCGTAAATTGTCGAGTACCCCACTGAGATTTCGGTTTTATTTCCCGTTGTGAGAAGAAGTTGGCCCTCAGCGTTTGATATGGCCATGAGGATAACGGCGCGAACCCGCGCCTGCAGGTTTTCACCGGCCACCCCGGTCAGTTGCAGCTGATCCTCTATGACAGACACGCCTCCGGCGATTGATTCCACTCGGTAGTTCAAGCCAAGTCGAGTTGCTAGATCTAGGGCATCCGACTTTGAGTGCTCGGAGGAGTATTTGCTTGGAAGCGAGACCCCGTAAACCCGGTTTGGACCTATGGCATCAACGGCAATTGCAGCGCAGACCGCGGAATCAATACCGCCACTCAATCCCAGAATTATGGATTTGAAGCCGTTTTTCTCAACGTAGTCCCTCAGCCCAAGCACCAGGGCGCTCCAAATCTGCCATTCGTCTTCGTCGTTGCGAGTCGAATCGGCGCTCTCTTCGGGCGGCGCTGAATCACCGACGGTGAAGCTAATCAAATCGGTTTCAAACTGCTTTGCCCGAGCGATTGTCTTGCCGGCGGCATCGATGGCGAAACTGTATCCATCGAAAACCAGGTCGTCTTGACCGCCAATCAAATTCGCATAGACGACTGTGGATTTTGTGGTGAAGGCCAGTCGTTGGGCCAAAGCCATGCGACGGTCATCCTTGTCTAGTTCAAAGGGTGAGCCATTTAGAACAATCGTGAGGTCGATCGATTCGTTGATCAGTTGGGCGACCGGATTTCCAAGTTGCCAAATATCCTCGCAAATCGCTACGCCGATTCGCAGGCCCTCATGCTCGAAGACCAGGGTCTCGGTGCCCGGCACGAAATTTCGATACTCATCGAAAACCGAATAGTTTGGAAGGTGGTGCTTGGCATACCTCGCGTACACCTTGCCGTGCAGCAAAACGGATGCGCAGTTCTGAGTGTTTGCCCAGTTGGCTTCTGGCGTATTGACGCTGGCCGGGTGTCCAATAAGCACGGCTACGCCACCCAAATCCAACTCCGCGAGCTGCCGGGCAAAAGAGGCAATAGATTGTTCCGCCGAGGCAACGAAATCGGGGCGGCTTGCAAGATCTTCAATTGGGTACCCGGTGGCTGCCATCTCGCCAAAAACCACTATTTTGGCCCCCGCAGCAGCGGCAACCCGCACTTGCTCGAGACAGTGTTCCAAATTGTTGAAAATGTCTCCAACGGTTGGATTTGTCTGGGCTATCGCCATGCGAACTTTAGGCATAACCATTAGCCTAGTAGCAGGCCGAGAGAGGAAAGCCAAATGGATAAGCAACGCGACTTTGTGCTTCGAACCATCGAGGAGCGCGGTGTCAAGTTCATTCGACTATGGTTCACCGACGTAGCTGGAACCCTGAAATCCGTTGCAATCGCTCCCGCCGAAGTTGAAGGTGCTTTTGCCGAGGGGCTTGGCTTTGACGGTTCGGCAATCGAAGGTCTCGCGCGCACCTATGAAGCAGACATGCTTGCGCAACCCGACCCAAGCACTTTCCAGATTCTTCCTTGGCGTGGCGAAATTGATCCAACCGCTCGGATGTTTTGCGACATTCAGACCCCAGACGGTGAACCGGCTGCAGCTGACCCGCGAAACGTTTTGCGCCGGGCGCTTGCTAAGGCTTCCGAAAAGGGCTTTTCGTTCTACATCCACCCAGAGATTGAGTTTTACCTACTCAAGTCGGCTCAGTTTGGCCCTGAGGGCCCCGTGCCGGTTGACAACGCTGGTTACTTTGACAACGTTCCGGGAGGCACCGCTCACGATTTCAGGCGTCGCGCAGTTTCGATGCTCGAGCAACTGGGCATAAGCGTTGAGTTCAGCCACCACGAGGGTGGTCCAGGCCAAAACGAAATCGACCTCAGGTATGCCGATGCCCTGACCATGGCCGATAACATCATGACCTTCCGCACCGTAATCAAAGAGGTAGCAATTGAGCAGGGCGTCTACGCCACGTTCATGCCAAAGCCGTTCACCGAACACCCTGGTTCTGGAATGCACACCCACATGTCTCTTTTCGAGGGCGACACCAACGCATTCTTTGATCCATCGGCTCAGTATCACCTCTCTAAGACCGCCAAGCACTTCATTGCCGGAGTGCTCCGTCACGCGCCCGAAATCACAGCGGTGACGAATCAGTACGTGAACTCCTATAAGCGACTTTGGGGTGGCGGCGAGGCTCCGAGCTTTGTTTGCTGGGGTCACAACAACCGCTCTGCGCTAATCAGGGTTCCGCTTTATAAGCCAGCCAAGGGGCAGAGCTCAAGAATTGAGTACCGTGCCATTGACTCGGCCGCTAACCCATATCTTGCCTACGCCCTTATTCTTTCGGCCGGCATGAAGGGTATCGAAGAGGAATATCAACTGCCACCGGAGACCGAAGACAACGTCTGGAATCTGACCGACAGTGAGAGACGGGCGATGGGAATCCAACCACTGCCGCAGAGTCTTGACCACGCGATTCGCAAACTCGAGGAATCGGAGTTAGCGGCCGAGACTCTGGGCGAGCAGGTCTTCAGCTACGTCCTTGCCAATAAGCGCCGTGAGTGGAGCGAATATCGCGCACAGGTAACTCCTTACGAGTTGAAGAAAAACCTAGAGACTCTTTAGCCTTATGACCGCTGAACGTTCGTTTGGCCTAACCGAGCTGGCCAAGTACGGTTTCGCCGATTTGGGTTCGACGGTTGCCAAACTGGATCAACTGGTTGGCTTGGTGGGTGACAGTGGGCATTCTGCTTTAGCTTCGCTCGCCAAGGTGGCCGACCCTGATCAGGCATTGAATGCGCTCTTAGATTTGGCCGATAAAAACCGAGCGGCCGTCAAGAAAATCCTGGTCAAATCTGATTCGGCCGACCGCTTATGCAGGGTGCTCGGTGCGTCTTCCGCGCTGGTGGATTTTTTGAGGCGCAGCCCGCAGCAGTTGGTGCTGTTCGAGAAACCTATCCATCGAATTAAGACGCCCGAGCAATTAAACGCCGCGTTGTTGAATGCGATTCAGCCCACCTTCAGTCAGCCAAACGTTGAAGAATCTTGGAATGCGCTCAGGTTGCAATACCGAGTCGAGTTGTTACAGTTGGCGATTTTTGATCTAACCCAGCCTTCTGGTGAGGCGGCGATGCAAAGCGTGGCGGCGGGGCTCTCGGATCTGGCCGGTGCCGCGCTCGAGGGTGCCCTGGCAATCGCTCGGCACGAGTTAACCAGCAGTACCGTTCACGGTATTTTTTCGATGGATGAGGTTGCTGCCACCAGGTTGACCGTCATCGGGATGGGCAAGTGTGGGGCTCGTGAGCTCAACTACATCAGCGACGTTGACGTAATTTTTGTGGCCGAGGGTGTCGATGGGGTGCTGACCAGCCAGCGCGCTGTTGAAGTTGCTACTAGATTGGCGGCTCGACTAATGAGGGCCATTGACGGCACTGCGCGTGAGCCGATGCTTTGGCAGGTGGATGCCAACCTGCGCCCGGAGGGTAAGTCCGGGGCTCTGGTTCGAACTCTTGAATCGCATCTGGCTTATTACGATCGCTGGGCCGAGAGTTGGGAGTTTCAGGCCTTGCTTAAAGCCAGGCCGATTGCCGGGGACCTTCAACTCGGCCAAGACTACGTTGATGCTCTCGCGCCAAAGGTTTGGAGCGCTTCAACTAGGGCAAACTTCGTTGAGTCGGTTCAAAAGATGCGCCAGAGGGTGACCGATTACATTCCAAGCTCCGAGGTAGACCGGCAACTGAAGCTCGGGCCCGGGGGATTACGTGACATCGAGTTCACCATTCAGCTGCTTCAGCTCGTTCACGGTCGAACCGATGAGAGCGTTCGCATTCGCGACACGATTTCTGGAGTCGAGGCTTTGGCTTCGGCTGGCTACATTGCTCGCGAAGAGGCCGGAATCTTGGCCCGCCACTATCGTTTTCTAAGGCTTCTCGAGCATCGAATCCAACTCTCTCAGATGCGCCGCACCCACCTGATGCCAACCTCTGAAACCGCACTGCGTGCGTTGGCCAGATCAGTTGACACCAAGAGCAACACGGCTGAACTGCTAGAGCGCTGGGAGCAGGTGAAGTCCGAAGTGCGCAGCCTTCATCAGAAGCTCTTCTACCGCCCGCTACTGTCTGCGGTAAGCAAACTGAGCGAAAGCGACTTGACTCTCTCTACCGACCAGGCCGAGGACAGGCTTCGGGCGATTGGTTTCGTAGATTCCAAAGGTGCGCTTGCGCATATTTCCGCCCTCACCTCTGGCCTATCAAGGCGTGCGGCAATCCAACGTCAATTGCTTCCGGTTTTGCTCGAATGGTTCGCGCAGGGGACTGACCCAGATGCCGCACTGTTGGCCTTCAGACGCCTAAGTGAGGACCTAGGTGACTCTCACTGGTATCTCAGAATGTTGCGCGATTCGAGTGGTGCTGCCGAGCGCATGACGCAGGTTCTCTCAAATAGTCGTTTGGCGACAAACTTGTTTGAAAGGGTTCCCGAGGCCGCTGCTTGGTTCGAGAAATCCGAAGACCTGATTCCAATAACGATGGATGAGTTTCAGGCAGAGGTGTCTGCCACAATCTCAAGACATCAGGAGTTAGAAACTTTGGCCGCTGCGCTTCGGGCCCTAAGGCGACGCGAGACTTTGCGAGTGGCGATGGGTGCGGTTCTGGGGGATCTTTCTATCGATCAGGTGGCACAGGGATTGAGCGACATCACCGAGGGGTACCTAGTTGGTGCGCTCAGTGCCATCCTTGGCCCACTCGGTTCCGAGTTAGCAAACGTCCCGATTTCGGAAGTTCTAGATTTTGGGATAGTAGCTATGGGTCGATTCGGCGGCCAGGAACTTGGGTTCGGCTCGGACGCCGATGTCATGTTTGTTTACCGGGTGTTGGAGGGAGCAGATCCCGAACTCGCTCAGACCTTGGCCGAGCGGGTGATTGCGGAGTTGCGCCGTTGTACCGCCGATCAGGTCTTGGAATTTGAGCTCGACTTGGATTTGAGACCCGAGGGCAAGAACGGCCCCATAGCTCGTTCCATAAATTCCTATGCCAAGTATTACGAGCGTTGGGCCAACACTTGGGAATCACAGGCCTTGTTGAGGGCGAGGCCGATAGCTGGGAGCGAATCCTTGGTGACTGAGTTCACCAAGTTGATTGATAGTTATCGATACCCAGCCGAACTAAAGGAATCCGCGGTTATCGACATTCGGCGGATCAAGGCGAGGGTAGAGACCGAGAGGCTTCCTTTGGGTGCAGACCCCAAGCGTCATCTGAAGCTCGGACCCGGTTCGTTGAGCGATGTCGAGTGGTTAGTGCAACTTCTGCAGTTGAGGTTTGCCAAAGACTTCCCCTCAATTCGAAGCCCAAAGACTCTGCAGGCTTTGGCTGAGTGCGCCGAGGCCGGATTGATTGCAGACCATGATGCGAGAGTGTTAGCCGAGGCTTGGACGCTTGCTTCGCGAGTTAGATCAGCTGCTGTGCTTTGGACCGGAAAAAAATCTGACGTCTTACCGACAGATCGAAAGCAACTTGAGGGTTTGGCTCGAATCTTGGAATATCCCAGATTCAGTTCGAGCCAACTTGAACAGGATTACTTGGCTTTCACTCGCAGGGCCCGTATCGTCTTCGAACGAGTCTTTTATGAATGGCACAACGAAGATATGTCTCTATAAAAAAGGCCACTCCCCAATGGGAGTGGCCTTTTTTAGAGCAATTTTTAGACGCCGTAGTAAAGCTCGAACTCGTATGGGTGAGGTCGCAATGCCAATGGCTTGATTTCGTGCTCGCGCTTGTAGTCAATCCAGGTCTCAATCAGATCCTTGGTGAATACATCGCCTGCAAGCAGGTAATCGTGATCGGCTTCGAGGGCTTTCAGCACGTCTTCTAGGTTGCCTGGAACCTGAGGAATCAACTTGGCTTCCTCCGGTGGCAACTCGTAGAGGTCCTTGTCGACTGGCTCGTGTGGCTCAATGCGGTTCTTGATTCCATCGAGACCAGCCATCAACATAGCCGCGAAGGCTAGGTAAGGGTTGCTCGAGGCGTCAGGAGCGCGGAACTCAATGCGCTTAGCCTTCGGGTTGGTTCCAGTCATCGGGATGCGAATGGCAGCGGAGCGGTTTCCAGCCGAGTAGACCAGGTTCACCGGTGCTTCGAAGCCAGGTACTAGACGGTGGTAGCTGTTCACGGTTGGGTTGGTGAATGCAAGCAAGCTTGGAGCGTGCTTCAACAGACCACCGATGTACCAGCGAGCTAGGTCGCTGAGGCCGCCATAGCCGGACTCGTCATAGAACAGTGGCTTGCCGTCTTGCCAGAGCGACTGGTGAACGTGCATGCCTGAGCCGTTGTCTCCGAAGAGTGGCTTTGGCATAAAGGTTGCAGTCTTGCCGTAGCGGTGAGCCACGTTCTTGACGATGTACTTGAACTTGAGGATGTCATCTGCCGAGCTCAACAGTGTGTCGAATCGGTAGTTGATTTCACCCTGACCTGCGGTACCAACCTCGTGGTGGCTTCGCTCGACGGCAAGACCGGCGGCCTCAAGCTCTAGAACGATGTTGTCGCGCATGTCTACGTGCTGGTCAACTGGTGAAACTGGGAAGTAGCCACCCTTGTAAGGAGTCTTGTTTGCAAGGTTTCCGCCCTGACCATTGACTCGTTCGTCGCGGCCCGAGTTCCAAGCAGCCTCTGAAGAGTCGATCGAGTGGAACGAACCGTTTTGCTTGTATTCGTAGCGAACGTCGTCAAAGATGAAGAATTCAGCTTCTGGAGCGAAGAAAGCGGTGTCTGCGATACCGGTGCTCGATAGGTAGGCCTGAGCCTTGCGAGCAACCTGACGTGGGTCCTTGGCGTAAATCTCGCCGTTGCGTGGGTTGTAGATGTCGAAGATCATAACCAGGGTCTTCTCGACACGGAAGGCGTCCAAGTAAGCGGTGGTGACATCCGGAATCAACTGCATGTCTGATTCGTGAATTGATGCAAAGCCGCGGATCGATGAACCATCAAACAACTGACCATCGACGAAGAACTGCTCGTCAATCATCGCGGCTGGAAGGTTAAAGTGCTGCTGAACACCAGGTAGGTCTGTGAAGCGAACATCTAGGAATTTAACGTTGTTTTCCTTGATGTACTTAACAACCTCTGAGGCGGTCTTGAACATAGGGGAATATCCCTTCAAATTTATTTACGGGTTTGAGGTTCGGCGCTCCGTCACGCCAACACGTTAAGTCTACCTAGACGGGTTTGCTACCTGCGCGAATTTTGTTTCAAGGATGTAAAACTTTTTGATTTAGGCTTTCTAGGTGAAGAGCGAATCAAACTGGGCAGGCAAGCGACTTGGGATACCTGAGAGCGGGCCGGGGAGCATCGCAAAAATGGGCCGCAGAGTAATCGCTCTGCTTATTGATTGGGGCTTCGCAAATCTGGTGATGCTTGCGTTCTTCCATTACACCGCCTCGGCTGCAACCGATGCTGATTGGGTTCGTGCAACCAGAGCCGAAAACCTCGTGGTCTTAGTCACCTTTGCCCTCGAGCAATGGATCATGGTGGCAACCCTGGGATACACTCTCGGTCACCGCGCGGTGGGCATCGCCGTTCGACGGCTCGACGGAAAATGGATTGGCTTTTGGAGGTCGTTGATTCGAGTCGGACTTTTGCTCTTGCTGATACCAGCCACAATCTGGGACGCCGATAATCGTGGCCTTCAAGACAAGGCCGTGGGGACCGTTCTGGTCCGCCTTTAGATCATCGTTAGCAATGGCGCTTTAGCGTCGTTGAGCTCTGGCTCGGCTTGGGTCCATTCCCTTAGGAATAGGAAGTTTGAGCCCAACCGTGCGCAGGCGAGCACTGACCGCGGAGACCTCTGACTTGTTTAGTTTGCGCTTGAAACGCAGCATTGTTGAACTCAGTTTTGCCAGCGGTGTTGACTCTTCGTCGCCACAAACGTAGATGAAGTGCACTGGGGAGCCTTGAGCCACGCGGTTCACCTTGCGTCGTTCGTCCTCTAGGAGCACCTGAACTCGGCTACGCGTTCCCTCACCAATCAGAATGACTCCGGCAGGCCCGACGGCCCGGTATACGGCTTCTTGAGTTCTTGGGTTCATGGCTACCGGCATTTCACTGCCACTCCAGCCGCGCTTTAGTGCGGTCTTCAAGACGGCACCGACCGCGCCGGGTTGGCCTTCGATTTGGGAATAAGCGGTGCGCTCGGCTCGCCTTGACAACACGATGAGGGCAACCAAAACACCCGCTAGAACACCCGTGAAAATCCAAAGACCGGCGGTTAGTGCATTGCCAGCGCTAAGGAACACACCGGCCAAAATACCTGCGACCGTGGGTGCTACAAAGGCGGCCAGCGTGTACCAAAGAGCGGCCCGATCACGCTGAATGGTTAGCTTAAACACCCGGATGAGTTGCTTAAATCGTCCGTCTGGTTTGTTTGCTTTAGGGGTCTTTTCTTTAGCCATTCGTATAGCCTACCTTCCAGTTAGCTTGCAACGGCCTGTGAGAAACCGTCTTTCGCAGCTGCAATAGCCAAATGTTGAAGGTTCTCGGGAATTTCCAAGCCCTTCTTCATCATCGACTGTGCCCAAAGCCGCCCAGCTCGATAGGAACTTCTCACCAACGGCCCGCTGAGCACGCCTAGGAATCCGAGCTCGTCGCCCTCTTGCTTCAACTCCACGAATTCTTCTGGCTTAACCCATCGGGTCACCGGGTGATGTTTGAGGCTTGGTCTCAGGTACTGGGTGATGGTGAGGATGTCGGTTCCGGCATTGAAGAGGTCGATCATCGCCTGCGAAACTTCCTCGCGCGTTTCACCCATCCCAAGAATCAAATTCGACTTTGTCACTAATCCATACTCGCGGGCCTGGGTAATCACGTCGAGGCTTCGTTCGTACCTAAAGGCTGGGCGGATTTCCTTAAAAATTCGCGGAACCGTTTCAACGTTGTGTGCAAACACCTCCGGTGCCGCATCAAAGACCTTTTTTAGCAGCTCCGGCTTGCCGGAGAAATCCGGAACCAAGATTTCCACACCGGTGCCGGGGGATTTGCGGTGAATCTGCTTGATGGTCTCGGCGTAAAGCCAGGCGCCTTCGTCAGGCATGTCATCGCGAGCCACTCCGGTCACGGTTGCGTACCGCAGTTGCATGCGTTTAACCGACACGGCAACTCGTCTAGGTTCGTCCGGGTCGAAGGCGTCGGGCTTGCCGGTGTCGATTTGGCAGAAGTCACAGCGTCTGGTGCACTGAGAGCCACCGATGAGGAATGTCGCTTCCCGATCTTCCCAACATTCAAAAATATTCGGGCATCCAGCTTCCTGACAAACCGTGTGCAAGTTCTCGGACTTCACCAGTGCATGCAGGGCCTGATACTCCGGGCCCATCTTTGCCTTGGTTTTGATCCACTCCGGTTTGCGCTCGATGGGAACGGCACTGTTTCGCGCCTCGATTCTCAGCAGACGTTTTTCAACTGGCTTATTTGCTTCGGTCATGCCGCAATCCTCGTGCCTATTCGTGTCAGGTGATGCTTTATTCGTTCAGCCGCCATCGCGGGGGTGACCTCTTTACCGGTCAGAATACTAATTGTGCTGGTTCCGGCATCGCGAATGCCGCAGGCGATGATTGTGTCATAAGCGTCAAGTGAGTTATTGCAGTTGAGTGCGAACCCGTGCATGGTGACGTGGTCTGCCACTCGGATTCCAATCGCTGCAATCTTGAGGTGACCACCCGGAATCGGAGCCCAGACACCTGATCTGCCCTCGACTCTCTCGGTCAAGAGCCCGAAGTCCGCAATGCTATCGATTAGAACCTGTTCGAGCCAGCGCACATAAGCCACCACGTCTATGGGTTTTGGAAGCGTCATTATTGGATACCCGACGAGTTGGCCCGGGCCGTGCCAGGTGATTTTTCCGCCCCGATCTACATCGAGAACAGGGGTTCCGTCGGTTGGCCGTTCCGAGTCTTCGGTGCGCTTACCGGCAGTGTAGACCGATTCGTGCTCAAGAAGCAGAACCGTGTCCTCTTGTTGACCCGCTGCCACCAGCGCGTGAACAGCCCTCTGCTCGCGCAATGCATCGAGGTAGGGGACAAAGTCTGGCTCGAAGCCGAGGTTCACGAATTTTGGCACTGCGCAATTCTACCCTTTGTCCTACTTCCCAAGTTCGTGTCCCTGAGAGAGCAGGCTTTCCACAATTTGATCGTGTCCGGGTTTCTAAAGAGGTTTTTGAAGTTGACTTCAAAAATGTTTGTCTTGAATCCCTTTGGGCGCAGACCACCGCGCGCCTGGAACTACAGTTTTACGAGCGCTTGCCGAAGGACAAAAGGGCTCTGGGTTTGTCAGGCCGAATATCTTGGGGAACCAGGTTGCGCGGTATTCTTCTCCAAGTTTGCGAACGTTGGCAGCTTTGCGGTGCTCGATGGCGTTCTGGCTGGTACTAGTTCTAGAGTTGCCAGAGATCACAGTGGCGAGCCATTCGTATTTGTGTCCGCTGTGACAGCGGTAGACCTTCGGAATCGCATTCGATCGGTTCAGACCGTCTCGCAGGTTTATTTCCACGGCGTTGGATGGCGTCAACTGAGCGGGCAGGAAAATCCAAGGAATCGAGCGTCATTTGGACCGAGGTCGCTGATTGGACTCGGAATAGCGTTTGCCACGGTCTTAGCTATCACGCAAAATTTTGGCGGCGCGGGTAGAGCGCCACAGCTCATCGACAAGCGAGTCAGTTCGATTGATGTCACGAACAGCCCAAGCACCCCGGTTGTCTCGAGTTGCCTAAACCTCGAAGAATACAAGGTGGCGCTTGCTTCGATACGTGAAGTTGCAGACCCGAGCCTGCTTACGAAGGCTATCGCTGAGTTGTTTGAGCCGCAAGGAGTATCCATCGTGGTTGATCGCCTTGTTCAACTCGGTGGATACGCCCAACTCAACTTCAGTTTGCGGTGTGAAGCCGACCCTCAAATAAAAGACGTGAAGATGCTCTCGATAATGCAAAAACTAGATAACGCCTGGTCGGTTTCATCCATCCAGCGTGAATAAGTACCGGTGACGCCTAGAGGCCCAGGTTTGACTCGAAGTTGGCGTCTTCTAGACGCTTCTTGACATCAACTAGGAATCGGCTGGCATCGGCACCATCGACAAGTCGGTGATCGTATGACAGCGCTAGGTAAACCATGCTTCGAATGGCAATCGACTCTTGACCGTCTGCATCGGTCATAACCACCGCACGCTTGGTGACGGCGCCGGTGCCAAGGATGGCAACCTGAGGAAGGAATACGACTGGCGTGTCAAACAGCGCGCCACGTGAGCCGGTGTTGGTGAGGGTAAAGGTCGCCCCACCGAGTTCGTCTGGCTTCAACTTGTTTTCGCGGGTGCGGTGAGCGAGTTCGGCAATCTGCTGAGCGGTCTGCAAGATAGTCAGATCGGCTGAGTTGCGGATCACCGGGGTTAGGAGGCCTCGTTCGGTGTCAACGGCAAAGCTGATGTTCTCGCCATCGTGATAAACGATGTTCTCGCCATCAATTGTTGCGTTTAGCTTGGGGTGCACGCGAAGCGCTTCCGCTGTGGCTAGGAAGAAGAACGGCATGAAGTTCAACTTGGTTCCGGCCGCGATGAAGCTCGGCTGAACCTTTTTCCTCAGGTTTGCAACACGAGTCAAGTCGACCTCAACAACAGTGGTCAGCTGAGCAGTAGCCTGCATCGATGCAACAGCTCGCTCTGCCAATACCTTGCGGAGCCTTGACATTGGCTCGGTGGTGCCGCGAAGCGGGCTCGGTGGTGCCTGAACCGCTGAAGTGGTTGGAGCGACATTCAGGGCCGCTAGAACGTCTTCCTTGCGAATGCGCCCGCCCACGCCGGTTCCGGGAACCTGGCTAAGGTTTACACCAGCATCATTGGCCAGCTTTCTGACTAGGGGAGTGACGTATCTAGCGTCGGAAGATGTGGCAGCCGGGGCAGCTACGACTGGTGCAGCAACTACTGGAGCGGCAACAACCGGTGCGGCAACAACCGGTGCGGCAACAACCGGTGCGGCAACAACCGGTGCGGCAACAACCGGTGCAGCAACAACTGGAGCGGCAACAACCGGTGCGGCAACAACCGGTGCAGCAACAACCGGTGCAGCAACAACCGGTGCAGCAACAACTGGAGCGGCAACAACTGGAGCTTCGGCAGCGGCGACGCCTGAGCCGATGACAGCCAAAACCGCACCAACTTCGACTGTCTCGTCTTCTTGAACCAGAATCTGTTCGAGAATTCCGGCCACTGGTGACGGAATCTCGGTGTCAACCTTGTCGGTTGACACCTCAACCAGCGGCTCATCAATGGCGACGGTGTCGCCAACCTTCTTAAGCCAACGGGTTACTGTTCCCTCGGTTACGCTTTCGCCTAGGGCTGGTAGTACTACAGATTCACTCATGATCGTTCGCTGCTCCTTATGCAGACTGGATGGTGCAAATAGTTTTAGGCGTGTGCGTGAAGCGGCTTGCCGGCTAGCGCCAGGTGAGCCTCACCCATTGCTTCGTTCAAGGTTGGGTGTGCGTGAATCAAAGAAGCCACGTCCTCAGGATATGCTTCCCAGTTGACAATCAGTTGGGCTTCGCCGATTTGCTCGCCAACACGACTTCCAATCATGTGGATGCCCAGGATTGGGCCGTCGTTCTTGCGCACAAGTTTGATGAATCCGGCGCTTCCTAGAATCTGTGTCTTTCCGTTGCCGCCTAGGTTGTATTCATAGGTCGAGACGTTGTCAGCACCGTGAAGTTCACGTGCCTGAACTTCGCTCAAACCAACCGAAGCAATTTCTGGTTCGCAGTAGGTAACCTTTGGAATTCCGCTTTCGTCAATTGCGATCGGGGCCAAGCCCGCAATCTCCTCGGCGATGAAAATGCCCTGTTGGAATCCTCTGTGTGCGAGTTGAAGACCCGGCACAATGTCGCCCGCTGCGTATACGCCAGGCTGGTTGGTCTGCAGTCTTTCATTCGTTAGAACAAAGCCGCGATCCATGTTGATGCCTTGCTCTTCGTATCCGAAACCTGTCGCGTTTGGGCCGCGACCAACGGCCACGAGCATAAGCTCTGCCTCTAGTACGGTGCCATCTTCGAGGCTAACCGCCACTCCGGTTTCGCTTTGAACTACGCCCGAGAATCGGACTCCCAGTTTGAAGTCGATGCCACGCTTTTTGAAGGCGCGTTCTAGTCCCTTGCTGATAGCTTCGTCTTCGTTTGGAACTAGGTGAGACAAACCTTCGATGATTGTCACCTCTGCTCCGAATGAGCGCCAGATTGAAGCAAACTCGACACCGATTACGCCGCCACCGAGAACGATGACTTTTTGTGGCACGAAGTTCAGTTGAAGAGCATGCTCCGATGTGATTACTCGACCGGCTATCTCTAAGCCCGGGAGCGTTCTGCTGTAAGAGCCGGTAGCCAAAACAATGTTTGCGCCGGTGTAGTTGTCGGAACCAACCTGAATGGTTTTTGGTCCGACCAGTCTGCCCTCGCCCGAAACCACAGTGATGTCTTTGGATCCAATGAGGCCTGTTAGGCCCTTGAATAGACGGTCAACGATGCCATCACGGTACTTATTGACGGCAGGCATGTCGATGCCATTCAGGGTCGCGTTGATTCCGAACTTCGCTGCCTCGCGAGTGTTATCGGCAATCTCGCCAGAGTGCAAGAGGGCCTTGGTTGGGATGCAACCACGGTGAAGGCAGGTGCCGCCAAGCTTGTCTTTTTCGATCAAGGCAACAGACATTCCCAACTGGGCCGAACGCAAAGCAGCCGCATAGCCGCCACTTCCGCCACCGAGAATAACAACATCAAAATTGTGGTCAGCCAAAGTTCAACTCCTAAATGGGTATGTGATTCTCTAGCAACTTTACTACTGCTGCCCTGTTCTTGAGGTTATTCGGCGCTTACTTGTTCGGCCAATTGCACGAGGGTGCGGACAATTGCTCCGGTGGCACCCTTAGGGGTGTGCCCATAAGCTGCTGAGTCGTTGTTTGCGGGGCCAGCAATATCAAGATGGGCCCAGCTAATCGGAGTTTTGTCAGACGCTGATTTTGGACCGATGAATTCCTTCAGGAACAGCCCGCCAATGAGCATGCCTCCAGCGCGGTTACCTATCTTGACGTTGGCGATATCTGCGATCGGGGAGTCTAAAAGCGTTCGCAGCTCATTGGGAAGCGGCATTGGCCAGACTAATTCGCCCACGGTCTTAGCAGCCGTGTCAACTTTGGCAATCGCTTCCGGGTCTCCCATTAAACCTGCGTAGCGGTGGCCAAGCGCAATTGTTGCAGCACCGGTCAGGGTAGCCACATCGACAATCAGATCCGGGTGGGTCTCACTTGCGGCGCTGAGGCCATCGGCCAAAACTAGCCGGCCCTCAGCGTCAGTATTCAAGACCTCCACTGTCTTGCCGTTTCGGATTTTGATGATGTCATTCGGTCTCGTTGCGCTGCCCGATGGAAGGTTTTCGGCGAGGCACAACCACGCGGTGGCTCTGATTGGCAGGCCCAGTTTTGCAATCGCAACCACTGCCTGGTACACGCTGGCTGCGCCTGTCATGTCGTACTTCATGCCGACCATCGACTCCGCCGGCTTCAGCGAGAGGCCGCCCGAATCAAAAGTAATTCCCTTGCCCACGAGAGCTAAATGCTTCTTCGCAGTTTTTGGGTGGTAGTCAAGTTTCACCATTCTGGGTGGTCTGGTTGAACCTTTGCCAACAGCTGCGATGCCACCGAAGCCTTCAGACTCCAGAGATTTTTCATCCCAAACTGTGACCTCGATGCCGTGGCCCTTGACGCCGGCCTCTACGGACGCGACGAAGGATGCCGGGTACAGGTGGTTTGGTGGTTGATTGACTAGATCGCGCGTGTCGTGCACGCTCTGAGCCAGAATAGAAATTCTGGTTAGCTGGGCTTGGTCGATAGCGAGTCCAGTCACCACGCAAAGAGAAGTTGTTTTTATGCCGCTCTTAGTCGCTGCTTGATATTCGGTGTACTGGTAGGTGGAAAGGCTAAAACCCTCAATTACTTCAAGCACTTCTTCACCGGACTTCAGATCCAAGTCGATGACCACGTTCTCAAAAGATCTAACGGCTCTAGCAATCGAGCCGGACACGGCGCGCAGATCTGGATTTTCACCAGAACCTAGGCCAACGAGCGCAACAGCACCCAGTCCTTCAAAGGGCAAGAGCTTGACCTGCTCTGGCTTCGCCGAAACCCCAAGGAGTTCTAGTTCGAGCGACTGCAACTGTTCCGTTGACAGTTGCGAGGAACTAATGGTGAGCCCCGAATCGTCGCTGGTCACGCCAACCACGATAACCGTGGTTTTGCTGAAGGTGGGAAGAATACTGATTGTCGAGGTCTTGAGCATAACTAGAAGCCTACTGTCGCGAATAGGATGAATAGATGAACATCGAGTCAAAGTTGTACCGAATTCTTGAGGTGCCCGCCGAAGTGCCATTGGGGATGCATTTGATCGCGGGCCTGACTGGTTTCACCGACGCCGGATCAACAATCTCGCAGGTCGCTGAGAATATTTTCGCGAATTTCAATCACGAACTGCTCGTCCAGTTCGATAACGATCAGCTTTTGGATTATCGCGCTCGACGCCCAGTCATGTTTTTTGAGAAGGACCACATTGCCGATTACCAACCGGCGATTCTCGGAATCTATCTTGTTTGGGATGAGGCGAATGTTCCGTTTCTTTTCATGCACGGATATGAGCCCGATTTTAAGTGGGATGCATTCACCTTTGCCGTTTTAGATTTACTTGATTTGTTTGCCGTTTCGGACGTGACCTGGGTGCACTCGATTCCATTCCCAATTCCCCACACGCGTGCCGTTGGAGTAACTGTTTCGGGAAATCGTCGCGACCTGATTGATCAAATCTCAGAGTGGAAACCCCAAACCCAAGTCCCTGGAAATGTTTTGCATTTGGTTGAGTTTCGTGCATCTGCGGCCGGTATTCCGATTGCAGGGATAGTGTTGCTCGTTCCTCATTACCTAAGCGACAGTGACTACCCACAGGCGGCAATTGAAGCCTTTGAACAACTGACAGGGATCACCGGTTTGGTCTTCAAAACTGATCCGCTGCGTTTCGAAGCAGACCGATTCAGTAAAAAGTTGTCTGAGCAGTTGGAAGAGAACCAGGAACTGTCCAGAATTGTTGGATCACTGGAACAAGGCTACGGAAACAGCAAGGCCGGCCCCGGAAGGTCTCCTGTTAGTAAACCGGTTTCTAAAATGCCATCGGCTGAGGAAATTGCTGCCGAACTGGAGGATTACCTCTCGGCTAGATTCAAAAATGGTGCCGAGGATTCTGGCGAGCAAGCCTAAGCTCGTGACCTTCAATCGTGGGCCGTTGGTTTTAACGGTTGGGGCCCTTGCATATCTTTCTGCTGTGACCCAGCGAAGCACCATGGGGGTTGCAGCGCTTCAGGCAACAGACCGTTTTCAGACGAATGCATCCCAGCTCGCATCGTTAGCGTTCTGGCAAATTTTGATCTACGCCGTGATGCAGATACCAGTCGGTGTTTTACTCGATCGCTTCGGGCCGAGGCTTTTGCTCGCGTTCGGGGCGCTTGTAATGTCCGTTGGCCAAATTGTGGTTGCGTGGGCTCCCAATCTGCCTCTCGCGGTTTCTGGTCGAATGCTGGTTGGGCTCGGTGACGCATTCACTTTCATTTCAATGATTCGGCTAATCAACGGTTGGTACAAGGGCCGACAAGCCTCGCGGTTGCAACAGTGGCTTGGCAATCTTGGGCAAATGGGTCAGGTGGTCTCTGCGATTCCATTCGCATTTCTGCTGCACGCAACGAACTGGACCTCTAGCTTCACCATCGCTGCTACAGTGTCGCTTATTTTAGGTTTCGCTACTTTAGCCCTAGTAAGTGATGACCGGCAGAAATCGAGCGCCGCCAACAAGCCGATTTCCGTTCGCA
Source organism: Microbacteriaceae bacterium (assembly GCA_947378555.1). Lineage (GTDB taxonomy): Bacteria > Actinomycetota > Actinomycetes > Actinomycetales > Microbacteriaceae > Rhodoluna. Next base: position 80,408 of record CANCKM010000001.1, on the reverse strand, counting down.
GGTCGGTGCGGCAGTTGCTCGAAAATCTTCGAACGCCAAGCGTTCGTATGGCCTTCTGGACTCACTTCTCAACCCAATCGGCTGGAACGGTCTTCGTGCTCCTTTGGGGGTTTCCGTTTCTCGTGCACGGCGAGGGTGTTCCGGTGCAGACGGTTGCGGTTCTGTTGAGTGCCTTCGTCTTCATCGGCCTTGGATGTGGGGTTTTCTATGGATACGTCTGCGGCAGGTGGCCAGAGCACAGATCAACGGTCATCATCACGCTCTCCTCAGCCATTGTTGTCGCCTGGTCAGTTGTACTTTTAGTGCCTGGGCGTTCTCCGGTTTGGTTGCTGGCGATTTTGGTGGTAGTCATGGCAGCCGCGGGGCCTGCTTCGATGATTGCTTTTGACTACTCAAAACAGTGGGTGCCCGTGGAACGGTTGGGTACAGCCAACGGATTCATAAACATCGGCGGTTTTATCGCAACATTTTCGACCATGTTGCTGGTTGGTTTGCTGATTGATTACTCTGCTTCGCAGACTGGAGCGGGTGCCGCTTCCGAGCTTTATAGCCTTCAAAACTTTCGTTTTGCCCTACCGGTTCAAGTCTTCATCGTGGCCTTTGGTGTCCTGATGTTTGTGCGCGAGGCTCGTCTCACTAAAAGGTCTCTGTTGTCGTTGGAATAATAATTCGCCCGAAGCGCTTTTCTATAGTGCGAGTCGGCGTTCAATGCATCATTTTAGCGTTGACTAGTGCGATACTTAAAGAAGACCCAGTCGTCGGCGATGCCGATTTGACATGGGTCTTAGTACTGCCCGAAATTGCGTCACGAAGCCTCGTGAGCTAGTCGGTTAGGCCTGGAGGTTCAAATGGCTAAGCAAAACGATGCTGCCCCTGAAAAGAAACGCGGTTTCTTCTCTCAGTTAATTAACCCCAACAAGCCCGAACCGATTGTCGAAATCCAAGAGCCAATTCAGAAGGAAACGCCAACCATTCCTGCTTCAGTAGAAACCAAGCCCAAGACCACCAAAGCCGCTCCGAAACCAAAACTAAAGACAGAGATTTTCGCCCCAGTGGTTGAAATAGCTGAAGTGGATGTAGCTCCTGCAGTCGTTAAGAAGGCAACCAAGCCGGCTGCAAAGAAGCCAGCCGCCGCCAAGGCCACAACAACGGCTGCAAAAACGAAAGCAACCAAGGCGACGAAGGCCAGTAAAGCCGGTGCCGACGAGGAAATGGACGAGGATGACGAGTTAGAGCCTATTGAGGCGATCGTTGGCGACATTAACGCTGGTGGAAGCATTGAGTTGCTTGATGGTGAAGCAACAGACGCGCACCACGATGATGACGAGGAGAAGGAGAAGACTTTCATTCCCGAAGGCGCCTTGGTTATCTCCCACAAAGAAGAAGATGACATCCCGGTTCAGACCACCACAATCACCGGAGCTACTGCCGACCCGGTAAAGGATTACCTGAAGCAAATCGGCAAGGTTGCCTTGCTAAACGCCGAACTCGAAGTTGACTTGGCCAAGCGAATTGAAGCTGGTCTTTTTGCCGAAGAGAAGTTGGCAACTGAGAAAAAGCTGACCAATGACATGACCCGCGACCTAAAGTGGGTTGTCAAGGACGGGCAGCGCGCCAAGAGCCACCTCCTCGAGGCGAACCTTCGACTCGTTGTGAGTTTGGCGAAGCGCTACACCGGGCGTGGAATGCAATTCCTTGACTTGATTCAAGAGGGAAACCTCGGCCTTATTCGTGCGGTTGAAAAGTTTGACTACACCAAGGGTTACAAGTTTTCGACCTATGCAACCTGGTGGATTAGACAGGCCATCACCCGAGCCATGGCAGACCAGGCACGCACCATCCGTATCCCAGTTCACATGGTTGAAGTGATTAACAAGTTGGCCAGGGTTCAGCGTCAGCTCTTGCAAGATCTTGGTCGCGAACCGACCCCGGAAGAGTTGGCCAGAGAGCTAGACATGACCCCTGAAAAGGTTGTCGAGGTCCAGAAGTATGGTCGTGAGCCAATCTCGCTCTCCACACCCCTCGGTGAAGATGGAGATAGCGAATTCGGTGACCTGATTGAGGATACCGAAGCGGTCGTTCCAGCTGACGCGGTGGGTTTCACCATGTTGCAGCGTGAATTGGAAAGAATCCTAGAATCCCTTCACCCACGCGAAGCTGGAGTAATCAGAAGTCGCTTTGGGCTTGGAGACGGCGTGCAGAAGACTCTTGATCAGATTGGTGAAGAGTTTGGGGTTACCCGCGAGCGAATCAGACAGATCGAGTCAAAGACGATGTCTAAGTTGCGCCACCCATCACGCTCACAGAACTTGCGCGACTACCTAGAGAACTAGAGTTTTGCGCTACACATTTGCCATTGCGCTCGCCCGTCTTCTTCGGATGGGTGTTCGACTGGTTCGACCCGGTGGTGGATCCGCACTGCCGGGCCTGTTTCTTAGCAAGCTCGCTCCGGGACTCCTAAATCGTGTGCTCATGCGGTTTCCGCAGGGGCTTGTCGTGGTTTCCGGTTCGGCGGGAAAATCGACCACGACAAAAATGCTGGTTGCCATTTGTCGGGCTCACGGCCTGAGGGTTTTTACCAATCCTTCGACCGCGAATATTTCCCAGGGCTTTTTCTCAGCGATTGTTGAACAGTCGAACCTGAGAGGAGTGATTCCTGGCGATATTGCGATTCTTGAGATGGATGAGGGCCATGCGGCCGAAATCCTGATGGTGGTTTCTGCCAGACAGGTCACTCTGCTTAATGTCCTTGAAGACCAGTTAGATCGATTCGTTGATCCGGCCAACGTTAGCGCCAAATTGTTGACCGCGGCTAAATCAGCCACCCGAGCAATCATCATGAACGCAGACGACCAGAATCTGGTCTACCTAGCACTTGAAGGTGGCTCGGCTCTTGCCGAGACGAGCTGGTTTGGGGTCGCCTCAGAGGTTCTAGACAGCGCGAAAAACGGCCAGGGGATTGCCAAGACGTATCGACCAATCCTGCCGCGCCCGACAGTCGTTTCAGAGGTCAACGATTTGCAGGGCAAGGTCGTGTCAGTATCTACGCCCGCGGGTCAAACCACGCTCGAGATGCCAAACCGCGGTCTGCACTTTGCGGTTGATTCAGTCGCTGCGCTTGAGAGCGCCAGGAGATTGCTGGAAAGTAGTTTCTCATTAGATTTGGCGACGAAGACGTTGAATGAGCTGCCACCTGTATTCGCGCGAGGCGAACTGGTCGAAATCCAGGGGAGTAAGGTCGAGTTTAATCTGGTTCAAAATCCAACTAGTTTTCAGCTGAATCTAGATAATCTTTCGGGGTATCCCGAGCGCCTGATGATTGCCATCGGAAGAGACGTTCATGATCCATCTTGGTTGTGGACGGTGGACTTTTCTGGAATCAAGAGAGTCGATGTGGTTTCCGGATTCAACGCGGGCGAAATGGCCCTTCGTCTGGCGTATGCCGGTGTGGTTATCGATCACGTGATTGAAGATCTTGATGCGGCCATGGATGCGTTCTTAAGTCTGCCGGAACCTCAGGAATCAGTTAGAACGGTTCTATTCTCGGCCGATTCGATGCGTCGACTTCGTCGCTCTTTAGGGTTCACAAGCCCCGAGGAGGTAGAGCGATGAACCGTGAAATTTCAGCCCTGCTACTCTTCCCGAACCACCTGAATCTCAACGGGGACCTAGGCAACATGACGGTTCTAGAGCATGCCCTGCGAGCATTGGGTGTGACGTTGAAGGTGACGACCCTTTTGCCTGGCAGCGAATCGAGCCGTCCGGATTTAATTCTTCTCGGCCATGGCTCAGTGGCCGCTTGGAACGAACTCAAACCCAGCCTCAGTCCCCTAGCACCAGTTCTCAGCGAGTGGCTGGATGCTGGTTCATTGCTTTTGGCGATTGGCTCTGGTTTCGAAGCGCTTCATGTGAAGTCAAAAGATTATCTGGGGTCTGTCCCCGACATTTCAATCTCCATTAGTCAAGCGTTCCCTAAACTCCGAAGCAAAGAGCGCGTCTCGAAATTTATCTTGATTCCCGCAGAGGAAAACTTCCTGGATCATGAGGTGCTCGGCTACATTAACTCCGACACCAATGCTGCTGCGTTGAGCCTCGAAGGCCGGGTTATCGGCAGCATGCTCCACGGCCCCGTCCTAGCAAAAAATCCCGCTTTGGTGGCTCGGATAGTTGAGATGTTGGGGGTTGAGGATTCTCGACCGGAAAACGAAAAAACCGCCTCTGACCTAAGGGTCATCGACGGTTATCTCGAAATCGTTTGGAACTTAGAGCGTCAACTAGCGAGCGAGTAGCTTCTCGGTTTCATCGTGCCAGTTGAGAGCAATCGCTTCGAGCTTCTGCTTGTTCTCGTTTCCGTGGTGAGCGCAGAAGAAAAGCTGCCCAGTGCTAAGGGTGACGCGAATGTAAGCCTGAGCTCCACAAGCATCGCAACGATCGGCGGCGGTCAGGTCGCGATCCAGAGACTCTTCAATCTCGTTGTCATCATCTAGGTCGGTTGGCTGCATAATAATCTCCTTCTACAAGAACATATCAACACACTGCGCCGACAAAACTTCCCTCTGGACCCCCAGTTTCGCTAACTGCGAAGTATTTCTTTCGGCGGTGTCGGCGACCGTGTCAGATTATTTATCCGCACGATTCGCCGATACGATTTTCAAGTGCCTAATACCGACTACTCAGCCCGCCATCTTTCTGTTCTCGAGGGACTCGAGGCTGTGCGCAAGCGTCCAGGCATGTACATCGGTTCGACAGACAGTCGTGGGCTCATGCACTGCCTCTGGGAGGTCATCGACAACTCGGTCGATGAAGCCCTAGCCGGACACGGTGACACGATCCAGGTCATCCTTCACGCCGATAACAGTGTTGAGGTTCGAGACACTGCACGTGGTATCCCAGTCGACATTGAACCAAAGACCGGGCTAACCGGTGTCGAGGTGGTCTTCACCAAACTCCACGCCGGTGGAAAGTTCGGATCTGGGTCTTACGCAGCATCTGGTGGCCTGCACGGAGTCGGCGCATCGGTAGTGAACGCACTTTCAGAACGGCTCGACGTGGCCGTGGATCGAGACGGCAAGACTTACACCATGTCCTTTCGACGGGGTGAGCCGGGAATCTTTGACGACTCTGAGGGGGTCTCGGCTACCAGCCCATTTGCCCCGTTCGAGGCAGCCAGCCACCTGATTGAAAAGGGAAAGGTGGCAAAGGGCGTCACCGGAACCAGGGTTAGATACTGGGTTGACCCGCAAATTTTTATCAAAGACGCGCACTTTTCGACCGAGGAACTCATTGAGCGTTCCAGGCAAACAGCTTTTCTGGTTCCGGGGCTGTCGCTATCCATCGAAGATTTTAGAGCCAGCGAGCCTACCAAGCAGGTATTCAAGTACGAGGGTGGCATCACCGAATACGTTGATTTCCTAGCCGTTGACCCGGCGGTTACCGCAACTTGGCGACTTGAAGGCTCGGGTCGTTTCACCGAGACCGTTCCGGTTCTTGACCAAAGTGGCAACATGGTTTCTCAAGAGGTTGAGCGTGAGTGCCAGGTTGACATTGCTGTGCGTTGGGGCACCGGCTACGACACCGCCGTGAAGTCATACGTGAACATCATTAGCACCCCGAAGGGTGGCACACACCTGGTTGGCTTTGAGCAGGCCCTTTTGAAGGTTCTTCGAGCTCAGGTAGACGCCAACGCCAGGAAGCTGAAGCTGGGCACCGACAAGGTGGAAAAAGAGGACGTCTTTGCTGGGCTAACAGCAGTCATCACGGTGCGGTTAGCGGAACCTCAGTTTGAGGGGCAAACCAAAGAGGTTCTGGGTACCCCGGCGGTCAAGAACATAGTGGCCAACGTAGTTGCCAGCACTTTGGCGGCACGTTTTGACAGCACCAAGCGAGACGACAAGGCTCAGACCGGCCTTTTGCTCGAGAAGGTCGTGGCCGAGACCAAAGCCCGTGTTTCTGCACGGTCGCATAAGGAAACCCAGCGTCGCAAGAACGCACTTGAGAATTCATCGTTGCCGACGAAACTGGTTGACTGCAGGACCCAAGAAACCGCGGGCTCGGAACTGTTTATCGTCGAGGGTGACTCGGCTCTTGGAACAGCGAAGTTGGCACGAAACAGCGAGTACCAAGCCTTGCTTCCTATCCGAGGCAAAATCCTCAACGTGCAAAAGGCTTCAATCGCCGACATGTTGTCTAATACCGAGTGCGCTTCAATCATCCAGGTGATTGGTGCTGGTTCCGGGCGCAGTTTCGATCTCGAATCCGCTCGCTACGGCAAGGTCATTCTGATGAGCGATGCTGATGTCGATGGTGCACACATCAGAACCCTTCTCCTCACGCTGTTCTTCAGGTACATGAGGCCCCTGGTTGAGGCTGGTCGGGTTTATGCTGCCGTTCCACCGCTACACCGGGTTGAGGTAATCAATGCCGGCAGTCGCGCTAACGAGGTGCTTTACACCTACTCCCAGAGCGAGCTTGAGACCCTGCTGGCCAAGTTGGCGAAAGCTGGCAAGCGCTACAAGGAACCTATCCAGCGTTACAAGGGCCTCGGCGAAATGGATGCCGATCAGCTGGCGGAAACGACGATGGATAAAAACCGCCGCGCCCTACGCCGAGTGCGAGTTCAAGATGCCGCCGCTGCGGAAACCGTCTTCGAGTTGCTGATGGGGAACGAAGTTGCCCCGAGGCGTGACTTCATCATTGATTCCGCGGATGGTTTTGAGCGCGAAAGAATTGACGCCTAAACGGTTCCAACCGAGCCAATAACGGCCTTTAAGGGGCTGCCCGAGGCATCGCGTTTTGCGAGATCAGAGTCGATTGGAAGCGGCTTTGAATCCGCGGTTGCTGCTCTGGGCCCCTCGGTCGCAATCGCCACATACAGTTGATCTTCGTTTCGATTGAACTTGTGAGTTCTTACGCCACCCGTTGCGCGGCCCTTGCCCGGGTATTCGCTCATCGCGGTTAGCTTAACCGAACCGGGGTCGGTTCCTGGGAGAGCTGCCGAACTGTTTGCCGCGGTCAAAACCACTGCCGTCGCTAGGTCTTCAACCGCGTTGAATGCGATAGCCGTGGATCCGGCCGAGAGATTGATACCGGCGACGCCACTTGCCAACCGCCCCTGAGGTCGCACCTGCGCCGCATCAAAGTGCAGCAGTTGGGCGTCGGAGGTTATGAAAACCAGTTCACTCGAGTCACTGGCAATAGCGGCTCCAACCAGTTTGTCCCCGGGTTTCAGCGAGATGAGTTCAAATTCATCCTTCGCCGGGTACTCGTCCAGCACGCGTTTGACCACTCCGAGTTTGGTTCCAAGTGCCAGTTGGTTGCCATCGATCAGTGCGATGACGGTTAGCACCGTTTCGTCCTTTGGAAGGCCGAGGAAGCCTCGGACTGCAACGGCGGATCCTGCTTGAAATTGAATCCCCATGCTTGGAATGTCGCTGGCGTGAATGCGAAGCATTCGTCCCTTGCTGGTGACAAATCCCACGTCGGTTCTTGTGGAAGTGGTGACGCGGGTGAGGATTACATCGTGAGCGTGACGTTTGATGTCTGGGCCAGCCACTTCGTCCGAGTGATCGAGGCGACCCACCAGGCCGGTGGCGGTTAGCACGACTGTGCATGCGGTGTCGGCCAGCTGGGCGCTCACGTTGGCCGCCTTGGCCATCGATAGAGGTTTCACTTCGGCCACATCAGACATCAGGGTTGTCCTGCGGTCATCACCGTATTTGTCGGCAACGGCGTTGAGTTCTGAAGTGACCAAATCTCGAAGGACCTGTTTGTTGCCGAGAATGCGCTCGAGGGCTGCGATTTCTAAAAGCAACTGCTCGCGTTCAGTTTCAAGCTCAATTCTTGAGAATTTTGTCAACCTTCGCAGTCGCAACTCAAGAATGTATTCCGCTTGGAGCTCACTAAGGTCAAAGATCTGCATAAGCCGTTGACGCGCTTCGTCAACCTCTTCGCTACTTCGAATTATTTGGATAATTTCGTCGATCGAAACTATTGCAATGAGCAGGCCCTCAACCAGGTGAAGTCTTGCCTTACGCTTTCCGAGCCGGTTCTCACTTCGGCGTCTGATGACACTTAGACGATGGCTCAGGTAGACCGAGAGAAGATCGCGCAAGCCAAGGGTCTGAGGTCGTCCTTCGACCAGTGCAACGTTGTTGACGCCGAATGAATCCTCGAGAGGTGTGAATCGGTAAAGCAGATCGAGAACAACCTGCGGGTCGAATCCGGTTTTTAGCTCGATAACCAACCGAAGGCCGTTGTGACGATCTGTCAGGTCGGTGACGTCGCTGATTCCCTGAAGTTTCTTGTTGTTGACGCCGTCCTTGATCTTCTCGATTACTTTTTCCGGGCCAACCAGATATGGAAGTTCGGTGACAACCAAGCCAAGTTTTCTGGGGGAGACGCTTTCAATCGAAACCCGCGCTCGAGTTTTGAAGCTTCCGCGCCCTGTCTCGTAGGCATCGCGAACTCCATCCAAACCCATGATGATTCCACCGTTTGGAAGATCTGGGCCAGGGATGAACTTCATCAGATCCTGGGTGGTCGCGTCGGGATTGGCGAGCAGGTAGCAGGCACCGGCAATCACCTCGCGCAGATTATGAGGTGGCATGTTGGTTGCCATGCCAACGGCGATGCCAGATGACCCGTTCACTAGTAGGTTCGGAAAGGCCGCCGGCAAAACTTCCGGCTCACTGAGTTGAGCATCGTAGTTTGGTTTGAAGTTGACAACGTCTTCGTCTAGGCCTTCGTTCATGAGCAGCGCAGAGGCTGCCAATCGCACCTCGGTGTACCTAGCGGCCGCCGGGCCATCGTCTAGGCTGCCAAAGTTGCCATGCCCGTCGATGAGTGGCACCCGCAGGCTGAACGGTTGAGCCATGCGAACAAGCGCATCGTAAATCGCGCCATCACCGTGTGGGTGCAACTTACCCATCACCTCACCCGTGACTCGGGCTGACTTAACGTGACCTCGATCTGGGCGCAAACCCATCTCACCCATCTGGTAAACAATGCGACGATGGACGGGTTTTAGCCCGTCACGGGCATCAGGCAGCGCTCTCGCGTAGATAACCGAGTACGAATACTCGAGAAATGACTCTTGCATTTCTTTGGATAATTCAATGTCGGTTATGCGCTCGACTGAGTCGGAAACCTTGGATTCCTCGGACATAAGCTCTCTGGGTCGATTTGCGCTGCTGTGGCAGACTAAGGACGATGAATACGATGCTACCTTCAGTTCCGAAATCTCTCGGGAGGCTTTCGGACGTGTTCGTGAGTAGCCTTGGCTCGATAACGGGCAAGGATAACCGCTTAGGTCTTCCCAGGGCTCGAAGGGTTTGCACCGTATTGGTTGACGGTCTTGGAAGTGAAAACATCAGAAACGCGGCCGGTCACGCGCGCTTCCTCAATGAGACGCTCGCGGCCCAGCGCTCAATCACCTGTGGTTTTCCGAGCACGACCGCGACTAACATCTCAAGTTTTGCGACTGGCTTGATGGCCGGGGCTCATGGTCTTGTGGGTTACCAGGTGATGAACCCGGCTGACAGAAAGCCGGTTAATCTTCTTACCGGTTGGAACGCAACCGTTGACCCCCTGAAATGGCAGCCAAGTTCAACCGTCACAGAAGCCGCTTTGAGCTCCGGGGTGGCTTGTTATGTGATTGGTCCCAAGGAGTATCAGGATTCCGGTTTCACGCGGGCGACCATGCGAACGGCAACTTACCTCGTCGCAAAATCAATTTCCGAGAGATTTGAATTGGCTAAGAAAATGCTGCACGGAAATACCGATGCTCTGATTTATCTTTACGTGCCCGAACTAGATCAAGCCGCTCACGCTTTTGGGTCGCAAAGTTCGGAGTGGCTAGCTCAAGTGGAGATTCTTGATGGAGCCCTAAAATCAACCGTTCAAAACCTCCCCAGGGGTGCTGGGCTTTCGCTTACCGCGGATCACGGAATCATCGACGTGGCTTCGAATCGTCACATTTTTTTGGATGAGTATGACGGGATGTTATCGGGGTTGGAATTGGCCGCCGGGGACCCGAGAGTCAGCTATCTGTATTTCGAGCCAGATCCCAAAAGGAGTTTTCGTGAACTCGCCCTCGAGTTGCAAGTGGCCATCGGTTCATCCGTTGTGGCTTGTGAGACTCAGTCGATCATCGACGCCGGTTGGTACGGAAAGGTGGTTTCCACCGAGGCTCAAGCTCGACTGCCTCAAATCAGCATCCTAAGTCTTGCCGATGTTGCTCTTTATCATCGAAGATTTGCCAAAGCGAAAAGCCTCAACATGATTGGCCAGCACGGGTCAATCAGCCCTCGAGAATTGAGAATTCCCCTATTGGGTTTTGGGGCTTTCGCATAGCTCCGTAGGCGGCACGAAGCCCGATATCCTTCACCGGAATCTTTGGAGGGCTGTTTACTCTTCCGACTTATTGGATCCAAAGACTATTTCATCCCAGCTTGGGATGCTTGGTCGACCGCGCTTGTGACCCGCGCCTGTTTTTCCAGATGCTGTCTTGGTTTCGGAATTCTTCGCACCCGATGTCTTATCCGGGGCCTTGGCGGGCAACGCTTCGATTATGTCAGGCACTTCGGTGGACTTCTGAACGGTTGCGTTCTCACGTTCCACACGTTTGCGGCGAAGCGATTCCAACAGGTCTTCGGTTTCATTGGCAACCTCGGCCTCAGGTCTCTCAACGACGGTGGCATCATGGGCGACAGGTGCAACTGCAGTCGGCAAATCTGTTGATCGACCAAAGGGGATTACTCCCTTGAATTCAATTGTCTCTGCCAGGTTCTCGGTGAGTTCGGGACGTATTGGAGGAGTGTCCAGAGATTTAAGTTTCGGCAGCACTGCGTTTTGACTTGAAAGAGCAACGGCAACGTCGTTTTCTGCGGCTATGGCCAAACGCTTTGGAACGAAAGACCATATAGCCACGCTGTGACCATTGGCGTGGTCGAATGAGCAACTGATAAGCCAAACGTCTTGGTCGTTTTTCTTACTGGACCAAATGACGTCAATGGCTCCTGCCTGAGTTAAGCGGTCGGAAAGAATGTCACCGAATTCGGCCTGGCTGCTCTCGCTAAAGCGGTCGCCAGCGATTGAAACCCGAACACTCAGAGCGCTAGAGATTATGTGCTGCAACTCGTCTAAAACCGGCGCTGCAAACTTTTCGATGTAAGAGCGAGAAGAGGTCGACTGTGCTACCAGCTCGTCAATCGTTGAACCACGTCGAATAGCCGTTTGAATGGCTCGAGGCGACATTAGGTTTTCGGGTACCGCTACCACTGAGTCACGTCTTACCGCCTTGCGCAAGAATTCATCGACCAGAAGCCGGTATTTCTCTCCGTTGGCGCTCTCCAAGACCAAGAATTCGCCGTCTGTTCCCAAAAAGCGGATGTCATCCATCTGTTGGTCCTTTCTGACGTAATCAAAGTTTGCCACGAAACATCGAAATTGACCTACTTAATGACTGGTGTGCCGCCACTTATAAAGCTTGGTTCGCCTAATTCTTGGGCATGCCGGTGTTGCATGCTTGCTATTTGCTGATATATGTTGCACACTATGCACGCCTGTTTCACATTATCGAGAGGATAAGCGATTGGCTACCGATTACGACGCACCGCGCAAATCAGACGAAGATACCGAGTCACTTGAAGCCATTAAGGACAGAGGTACCGAGAAAGTTGCTGGTCCAAGCGACGTAGATGAAACTGATCTTTCACTGGATGGTTCTCACTCCGATTTGACACCCGGCTTCATAAACCCGGACAAGCTCGCCGAGGATCTCGAAGTGTTGCTCTTGCCACCTCAGGATGACGAGTTCACTTGCTCGCAATGCTTCATAGTTCGCCGTAAGTCATTGCTATCAAGACACGATAAGTCGGGCGACGTTTGCATCGAGTGCGATAGCTAAAGCGAGCCTCGTAAAACTTAGGGTTTCGAAATCTCGATCAGCCGCTTTATTTCGCTGCCTCTTCTGGTCGATAGAAGCCAGTAGGGGGTAGGGTCTTTTTCATCCTTGAGTTCGATTTTTACGAGTTCCGGCACGGATGCCTGGAATACTACGAAGGCTCGGGCATCAAGTTTGGGACCTCGCTCGGCAAATGCCTGATCCTTCGCTATTAGTGCGACCGACGAAATCACAGCCAGCGGCAACTTCGCCTTTGAAGTCGTGAGAATTCCGTTGGCTATTTTTATGGTTGGTGACATCGTGATCATCAAAATTGGAGCCAGAAGTCCAAGAAAACCCCCCGCAAAGTAGCCAATCACTGGCGATATTGGGAACAGGGCGAGCAGAACCGTAGGGAAGACGGCAAGCGTGGGAAGGAAACTGCCAAGGCTTGGAAGCACCCGCTCAAAGTAGTCCGGAAGTGGTCTTGTTTGGGCTGCTGGATTCACTCGTTCGTTCATGGTTTTAGATTACGCTCTAACAAATGAATGAAATAACTGTTCTTCTCCTAACTGAGCCGGGTTTTGAGCCAACCTACTCTCACCCTGGTGACGCTGGCGCGGATCTAAAGAGCCGCGAGACTTGCCTAATCCAACCTGGAGAGAGGGCAGTGTTGGGCACAGGAGTTTCCATTGCGCTGCCTGACGGTTTCGTTGGTCTGGTGCATCCGCGATCGGGTTTGGCGGCGAAGCACGGAATCACGGTCCTAAATGCACCGGGAACCATAGACGCTGGGTATCGAGGAGAAATCCAAGTGACTCTGCTAAACACTTCAAACGAGGCCTTTCAAGTGAATGTTGGGGATCGAATCGCTCAACTGATAGTTCAAGAGGTTTTCAGGGCGTCCTTCGTCCAGGTTTCAGAACTACCCCAATCCCATCGCGGTCTAGACGGCCTGGGCTCCACAGGCAGGAAATAGAGATTTGACAGACTTTTCAAAATCGGCTCCAGTTGATCGTGAGTTCAATGGGCCGCTCGACTCACATGAAGTTAGGGATGTAAAACCCTTTGTTGATTTCGGTTCGCTCAGAGTATTCGGGCAAGAGACACTGGCGCTGCGACTTGAAATCGAGGAGTCCACTCAGCGAGTAGTCGCCGTCACGCTTGAACAGTCTGGGTCAACGCTTCAGTTGCAGGCATTCGCTGCCCCGAGGAACGACGGCCTTTGGCATGAAATCAGAGCAGAGTTACTGACATCCATCGTCGACCAGGGAGGCAGTGCAACCGACCAGGTTGGCGTTTTCGGCCCAGAGCTTCTAGCAACTATGCCAAGCGCGGAGGGTTCTGCCGAGCTTCCTCGAGTGCTGAGATTTATTGGTGTTGACGGCCCACGCTGGTTTCTGCGCGGAATAGTAGAAGGCCTGGCGACTTCCGACCCGCTGGCTGCCGTTGCGATTGATGATCTATTTCGCAGCATTGTGGTGTTCCGTGGTGATGACCCGGTGCCGCCACGAGAATTGCTCGAGCTAAAAATACCCGATGGTGTCATAGCGCCACCAAGATCGATTTGAGTCAAATATGTCTGAGAAAAAACCCGAACCAAAAGGCTTAGCCGAAGGACTGCTTGGTCGTTTGGGCATTTCAGGCGACGCGGATGAGCCGACTGCACGGTCAATCATGGCGCGTGTCGGGGGATGGGTTGGAATTCTAGAGTCTGCTCTGCCGGCATTGTCCTTCGTTCTGGTCCTCACTATTTTTAACTCAACGGTCGCCGCCGTGATAACGGCCGTCTTGATTGCCGTCGGTTTCATTGGGCGACAGATCGTGCGGGGCAAGCCACTGAGTCAGGCAATCGCTGGTCTAGTAGGTGTGGCTATTACCGCCTTCCTGCCGCTTCGTGAAGGAGGTAAGCCCGCTGACTACTTTGTTCCGGGTTTCTTCACCAATGGGATTTACGCTGCGGTTATAACGGCAGTCCTATCCATCGGCTGGTTAGTGTTTCTAATTCGGTGGGTAGCCAGCCCCGCGGCTCGAACCCAACTCAAGGCAAAGGCTCCTCGATACCAAAGGTTCACAATCGCAGCTTTGCTTTTTGTGGCACTTTTTGTTGCCAGACTTGCCGTTCAGCTGCCGCTTTACTTTTCGGGCCAAATTGAAGCCCTCGGTATCGCAAGGGTCGTAATGGGAGTCCCTCCCTACGCGCTCTGCATATGGCTTGCCTGGTTGCTGTTGCGTGTCGCCCCGAGCGCCTCACGCTAGTGGTAAATTCATAGGGGTAATCATTTTGTTAGGAGTGGACTCATGTCCAAGGTAAATAGTTTCGGCGCTTCGTCCAACCTCGAGGTAAACGGTATAAACCATCGGATATTTCGGTTGGACTCGGTCGACTCGAAGACCCTCCCATACAGCCTCAAGATTTTGCTCGAGAACCTGCTTCGCACCGAGGACGGCGCGAACATCACGGCCGAACACATCAATGCCCTAGTGGCTTGGGACCCGTCTGCTGAACCTGACACCGAAATTCAGTTCACCCCCGGTCGCGTGATCATGCAGGACTTTACCGGTGTTCCCTGTGTGGTCGACCTCGCAACCATGCGCGAGGCCGTGGCTGAGCTGGGCGGCGACCCAAACCGAATCAACCCCTTGGCTCCGGCGGAAATGGTTATCGACCACTCCGTTGTCATTGATGTTGCAGGAAGCGCTGACGCTTTTGAGCGCAACGTCGAATATGAATACCAGCGCAACGGGGAGCGCTACCAATTCTTGCGCTGGGGTCAAACCGCGTTCAATGACTTCAAAGTCGTGCCTCCAGGCACCGGTATCGTCCACCAGGTAAACATCGAATATCTTGCTCGCACCGTGATGACTCGTGAGATCTCGGGCGAACTTCAGGCCTACCCGGACAGCTGTGTTGGAACCGATTCACACACCACGATGGTCAACGGTCTTGGAATCCTAGGGTGGGGAGTCGGTGGCATCGAAGCCGAGGCCGCCATGCTCGGGCAACCAGTTTCTATGTTGATCCCTAAGGTTGTTGGTTTCAAACTGACCGGAGCCATTCCGGTCGGAGCAACCGCTACCGACGTAGTTTTAACGATCACCGAGAAGTTGCGCAAGCACGGTGTAGTTGGCAAGTTCGTTGAGTTTTACGGTGCCGGCGTTTCTTCAGTTCCGCTTGCCAACCGGGCCACGATTGGCAACATGAGCCCAGAGTTCGGCTCAACCGTGGCCATCTTCCCAATCGATGACGTGACCCTTGATTACCTGCGTTTCACCGGCCGCCCACAGGCTCAGATCGACCTAGTAGAGGCTTACACCAAGGCTCAGGGCCTCTGGCATAACCCCGACATCGAGCCTCGCTACAGCGAGTATCTAGAGCTCGATCTAGCAACCGTGGTTCCTTCGATTGCCGGCCCGAAGCGCCCTCAAGACCGCATCGAATTGTCAAAGGCAAAGGAGGCGTTCGCTAAGGACGTCGCCAACTACACCGAGTCGGTGAGCAACCCAACTGCTGTACACGGAAAAGATTTTGCCGTGGACAACGGGTACGTGACGATTGCGTCAATTACCTCTTGCACCAACACTTCGAATCCGTCTGTAATGATGGCGGCCGGCCTGTTGGCTCGCAATGCGGTTGCCAAGGGCCTGAAGACGAAGCCTTGGGTCAAAACCTCTCTCGCACCCGGCTCAAAAGTTGTCACCGACTACTACGAGAAGGCTGGTCTAACCAAAGACCTCGACAGCCTCGGATTCAACCTCGTGGGTTATGGTTGCACGACCTGTATCGGAAACTCGGGGCCACTTGACGAAGGTGTTTCAGCGGCCATCAACCTGAACGACCTTGCTGTGACGGCTGTTCTCTCAGGCAACAGAAACTTTGAGGGTCGAATCAACCCAGACGTGAAGATGAACTACCTCGCGTCGCCGCCTCTAGTGATCGCGTACGCGCTGGCCGGCACGATGGATTTTGACTTTGAGACCCAAGCCCTCGGCCAAGATGAGTCTGGCGCTGACGTTTACCTTGCTGACCTTTGGCCAAGCCCGGCCGAGGTGCAGAGCACAATTGACAGCTCGATCAACTCTGAGATGTTCAAAACCCAGTACGCTGGCGTGTTTGATGGGGATGACCGATGGAAGGCACTTCCAACCCCTGAGGGTGCAACTTTCGCTTGGGACGAAGACTCAACCTACGTGCGAAAGGCCCCGTACTTCGACGGCATGAAGCGCGAACCGTCCCCGGTTACCGATATTTTCGGAGCCCGTGCATTGGCCAAGCTTGGTGACTCGGTAACCACCGACCACATCAGCCCGGCTAGTTCGATTAAGGCTGATTCACCAGCTGGTCAATATCTCGCCGCAAAGGGCGTCAAGCGAGTGGACTTCAACAGCTTCGGTTCTCGCCGCGGAAACCACGAGATCATGATTCGTGGAACGTTTGCGAATATTCGCCTCAGAAACCTTTTGCTTGACGGCGTGGAGGGCGGCTACACTCGCGACTTCACCAAGGAAGAGGCCCCACAAAGCTTCATATTCGATGCTTCGCAGAACTACCAGGAACAGAACATCCCGCTCGTCATCTTGGCAGGCAAGGAATACGGTTCTGGTTCATCACGTGACTGGGCCGCAAAGGGCACCAGCCTGCTCGGTGTTCGAGCCGTCATCACCGAGAGTTTCGAACGTATTCACCGAAGCAACCTGATCGGAATGGGAGTGATGCCGCTTCAGTTCCCAGTTGGTCAAAGCGCCGATTCGCTGGGTCTAGATGGCACCGAATCGTTCGACATAACCGGAATTGAAGAGTTGAACGCTGGCGACACACCCAAGACCGTTCGTGTCGTGGCAACACCTACTGCTCATTCGGCAGTCGGTAAAGCCGTGATCGAGTTTGATGCAGTGGTGAGAATCGACACTCCAGGTGAGGCAGACTACTACCGAAACGGTGGAATTCTGCAGTACGTGCTCAGAAGTCTGGTTGGCTAACGGAATAGCCTCACGGCGCTAGCGGTTGGAAAAACTATGGGTTATCTAGAGGGCATTAACGGACCGAGAGACCTAGATTCTCTTAACGAAGATCAACTGGTTGAGTTGTGCCAGGAAATTCGAGACTATCTAGTTGTTTCCGTGTCAAAGACGGGCGGGCACCTTGGCCCCAATCTTGGTGTCGTCGAAACCACAGTGGCAATCCATCGAGTTTTTGATTCACCCAAGGATGCCATCATCTTTGACACCGGGCATCAGTCCTATGTCCACAAGATGCTCACGGGGCGCCGTGACCTGAGCACCCTGCGTCAAAAGAATGGTTTAGCCGGATACCCGCAGCGCTCGGAATCCGTCCACGACATTGTCGAAAGTTCCCATGCTTCATCTTCACTATCTTGGGCTGATGGAATTGCCAAGGCGTTTCGACTAACCAACCAGAACGACCGCTACGTGGTCGCCGTGGTGGGCGATGGTGCACTGACCGGTGGAATGACCTGGGAAGCCCTCAATAACATCTCTGGGGATAACGATCGCAAGCTGATCATCATCGTGAACGATAATGGTCGATCTTATGCACCCACCATCGGTGGTTTTGCGCGATACATGAACGACATTCGCACCCAGGGTTTCTATCGCAAGTTATTTCGATTCGGCAAGCGGCTCTCTGATCGATTTGGTTTGTTGGGACGATTGGCCTACGGAACAATAAAAGGGGCCGGCAAGGGGCTGATTGGCACCTTCGCACCAAAAGGCATGTTTCCAAACCTAGACCTTAAGTACATCGGCCCGGTTGACGGCCACGATCTGAAAGCCATGGAGCAAGCACTCTCACAGGCAAAACACTATGGATTCCCGGTCGTGGTTCACGTAATCACTCAAAAGGGCCACGGTTTCGATTTGGCCAGAAGTCATGAAGAGGACCAGTTCCACGCCGTTGGTCAAATCGACCCAGCGACCGGTGAATCTCTAGAAGAATCCTCTGGGGCTTCTTGGACCTCGGTATTTGCCGACGAAGTGGCAAAAATAGCCGCTGTTCGCGAAGATTTGGTTGGAATAACCGGCGCCATGTTGATTCCGGTGGGTCTTCACAAGTTTGCCCAGAAGTTTCCCGATCGAGTATTTGACGTGGGCATTGCAGAACAGCACGCTGTGACCTCGGCCGCAGGAATGTCCTTCGGTGGTCTTCACCCGGTCGTGGCCCTTTACGCCACGTTCATAAATCGAGCTTTCGATCAGGTTTTGATGGATGTTGCCCTGCACCGCGAGGGTGTCACGTTCGTGCTAGACCGTGCTGGTGTAACCGGTCCCGATGGTGCCAGTCACCACGGCATTTGGGATCTTGCGCTGCTTCAAATAGTGCCGGGCATAAGAATCAGTGCACCAAGAGACTCACTGCGATTGCGTGAGGAGCTCAACGAGGCGGTTGCGATTAGTGATGGTCCAACGGTTCTCCGCTTCTCAAAGGGCACCGCGGGCACTGAAATCGAGGCCATTAGAAGACTTTCAGACGGTGTCGATGTGCTTCACGAATCGGCAGCCAAAGATGTGCTGATTGTGACCGTTGGCGCGATGGCCTCGGTCGGAATCCAGGTCGCCGGTTTGCTTGCGGCTCAGGGCATCGGGGCAACGGTTGTCGACCCTAGGTGGGTTGTGCCGGTACCGAAGAGTGTTATCGGTTTAGCGGCTGATCACCGACTGGTGGTCACTATCGAGGATGGCATTCGGGTTGGTGGCATCGGAACCAGGGTGCGCCAGGACATGCGTGCGGCTCAGGTGGACACCGCCCTAAACGAGGTCGGTTTGCCAGATGAGTTCTTAGAGCATGCCACCAGGAATGAAATCCTTGAGAGAGTCGGCCTGACCGCCCAGCAAATCGCTCATGACATCGTTGCTCAGGTTCTTGGAGCCAAGGTGCCTCACGCTAGAGCGGTTGAGCCTCAGGAGTATCTGGGGAATCGTCTTCCAAACTAGGGGCTTTCAGCCAAGCTTCAGCAATTTTTGCTGAGATAGCCTGCGTTTGCCAGAGCCTTGCTCCTAGTGCTAGCAGTGCTTCTTCAATCGTTCTAGTGCTTATGTTCTCGGGCGGTTGCCAAGAAATTGTGCGCAGATAGTCTGGCGTGATTAGGTTTTCTGCCGGAATGTTCAGTTCTTCCGATACCTCGAGAACCACGGCTCTGGATTGCCGAAGCCTGAGGTCAGCTTCCGGATATCGCTGCGGCCAAATTCTATGATTCGGGATTGCCGTGCTAGCGGGCTTCAGCGCTGGCAAATCTCTGGTTAGCAAACCGTCTTGAACCGCTTTCCACCAGACGTCGATGTAATTTCTACTCGCCCGGCCGGCAAATGATTTCATTCCCGACAGCTCAGGCTTGGATCTCGGAGTTGACTTAGCTACAGCTGTTATTGACGAGTCCGGAACTAGACGACCGGGTGAGACATCAAGTCGTTGACCCAGTTCCTCACGAGCTTGCCAGAGCGCTCTTGCTACGGCTAACGCTCTAGTGTCTTTGATCTCGTGCAGTCCCTTGGCTCCTCGCCAGCGGTCCACCTTCGCGGGTTTTGGCTTGAAACGCGTTAGGTGATCAAATTCGGCCTCTGCAATGTGGGTTTTACCCTGCTCGGCGATCAATTCCGAGAGTTCAATTTTCAAATCTAAAAGCACGTCAACATCGAGGGCCGCGTAGTTCAACCAGTCTGGGTGGAGCGGTCGAATGCTCCAGTCAACGGCGGAGTGTTCCTTTGCTAAACGAAGTCCTAACAGAGTCTCGGTTACGGCACCCAGGCCCACTCTCGGCAAACCGGCAAGGCGTGATCCGAGTTCGGTGTCAAATAGCCTTGAAGGTTTGAAGCCCAGCTCTGCCAGGCACGGCAAATCTTGGCTGGCCGCGTGAAGCACCCACTCATCGGTAGATAACAGACTGGCGAGATCTTGGAACGCCTCGGGTCCGTGAGCCTCGGCGATTGCGGTCACGTCGATGAGGTAAATCGCCGAACCGTGGCGGTAAATCTGCACCAGGTAAGCCCTCTGCGAATACTTAAATCCTGATGCTCTCTCGGCGTCAAGGGCAAATGGTCCGGTGGCGACAGTCAAGTCAGCCACAGCCTGCTGCAGTTGATCGGCATCTGAAACATAGCGCACTTTTTTATCGCGCGGTTGTGAAAGAAGCGGAAGCTCGGGTGGTAAATCAGTCATCGGGAAAGTTTCGACTCCATACTTACTACCCCCTGAGGTAATGCTGGGTACCCAGACATCATGCAAACTAAGTCTTGCCAGGCTTCGAAATGGCTTGCCAGCTGGCCTCCCAGTGGGGACCAAGATGAACGCATTTCAAGTTCGGCATGATCGCTCTGATTCGCAAGTGCACCGTAGCCCGAGGAGATGACTCTGGTCGCGGTTCCAGAGGCGGCGACATAATCGGCTGCCCGCTGAGCAAGCGCGTCTGTGAGCCAGGCCCAACACACGTCGGCAATCATGGCGTCGGCTCCGATGTCGGTTTCGAGCGGTGACTTGGCGAAGCAGATTACTCGAAACTTAGAGCCCCATTGTTCCTGAACTTCGTCTTCGTGAAGCAAAACGAAGCGACCCGTGCCTAAGTCCCCGCTGCCGTGAGCGGCCGATAGTTTCACATCTGCACTGAAGGCGATGGCGTGCTTGGCTAGGTTAGCCGGCGACTTAATTTGCTTCAGGTCGAGTTCTGATCTGGTCGAGGCAAGTCTCAGCGACTGCACAGCAGCTGCAAATTCCGGAGACTTATAGTCTTCGCCCTGAATCTCGATCATGGGTTTTAGACTAGGACCTCTTGACAAGGCTCGGGTTCTGCCACGCCGCAGCAATTACCGAACGCATTCCCACTCGGTGAAGATGCCATTTGAGGATCGCCACGAAATAAGCTGCCTGTGCTCGGTGGAACCCAGGTCCGTTAGGCGTTTCGAGTGCAGTTCAAAATCCAATTTTGAGTCTGAAATTGTAGAGAGGCAAAACCGATGGATGAGTTGCTGCTCTAAAAACTCGGAAGCCATTGACACGCCCGCCTCAAGCAGCTGGCGTCGTAGGCCCAACGCTTGAAGTTGGCTAAGAATCTCTTCTAGGTTCAGTTGACCAGGTTTGCCGGACTCTATGCCTACAAGTTGCACGTTGGGGTTTTCGAGCCAATGTTGATTTTGTGCTAGCTGGCTGACATGTGAGACGAGCAAGACCGGCCTGGACCCCGCACGGTTTTCGTCGAGCGCGGGGATTGTTCCAAGTGGGCTAGAACCTTGAAGTATGGCGATGCTGGAAAGTTTTGATGCCGAGTACTGCTCAGCTGCGGCCGTTTTTGCAGACACTATGACCACTTCACTGATTTCCCGCAATGCTAAAAGTAGCTGATGGTCCTCGGGGCTACTCAGACCGCGGCTCGAACCTGCTGCATCGACCGTGGTCCCGGTTGGGCTAATCACCAAGTTGGCTCGTAGTCCATCAAATGGCAGGTAGTGCCCTAGAAGGTGCTCGCGAAAGAGTTGAGGGTCGTCAGTGCTGTATCGAGTCGAAAAACTAGCTTCGAACGGCAATCGATTTTTCCTGTAGCTGCCGCTTAGCTCGGTGCAACATCGCTCGCATGCCCCGTAATCGCAGGGGAGAGATAGCTTCTGCTAACCCGAGTCGATTTATGAAATCCTCGTCGATCGCCAAAATCTCATCCACCGGCTGGTTATCAAGAAGTTCATGCAGAATCGATGCGAACCCTCGGGTTGTAGGAGCTTCTCTCGGAGCCGAAAAGTACAAGCGACCAAACCGGTTTTCGTCTATTTCTACAAAGAGATAAACCGGAGATTGGCACTCTTCCACACGTTCAAGCAGATCCGGGTGATCTGCCAGGTGCAGAGGCAATTCGGGCAAACCGTCGCTGAATTCCAAAAGCAAATTGAGGCGATCGTTTATCGAAAGCTCTGAAAAGTCTTCAACTAGGCTCATTAGTTTTTCTGAAACGGTAGACATTTGTATTCCTATGAAGTGAGAACTGAACCAGGCTCCGAGCCTTTTGAAATGGGAACACCGACTAGGCTGCCCCACTCTGTCCAGGATCCATCGTAGTTTCGAACTCGTGGAAGCCCAAGCAGGTACTTCAATGCAAACCAGGTGTGGCTCGAACGCTCGCCAATGCGGCAGTAGGAGATAACGTCATCGTCGGATTTTAGGCCGGCACCTTCGAAGTAAACCTTCTCGAGCTCGGCACGAGTCTTGAATGTTGCGTCGTCATTTGCGGCCTTAGCCCAGGGAACCGACTTGGCTGTTGGAATGTGGCCGGCACGTAGAGCGCCCTCATCCGGGTAATTTGGCATGTGCGTTCTTTCACCGGAGTACTCCTCGGGTGATCGAACATCAATGAGGGGAAGTCCGATATGTGCGAGCACCTCATCGCGGTAGGCACGGTCGGTGTGATCGTCGCGTTCAACCACTGGGTATTCGGCAGTCTGGACCTCGGGTAGCTCGCGAGTTATTTCGCGACCTTCGGCAATCCATTTCTCACGCCCTCCGTTGAGCAATCTCACGTCTTCGTGACCGAAAAGCTTGAAGACCCACAGTGCGTAGGAGGCCCACCAGTTGCTCTTATCACCGTATATAACGACGGTGGAATCGCGTGAAATGCCCTTGCTTCCAAGCAGTTGTGCAAAGGCTGTTGAAGTTAGGTAGTCGCGAGTCACCGAGTCATTTAGTTCGGTGTGCCAATCTATTTTTCTCGCTGTTGCAATGTGCCCGGTTTGGTAAAGCAAAACGTCTTCGTCGCACTCTAGAACCACCAATCCAGCATCGCCGAGGTGTGAAGCCAGCCACTCGGTGCTGACCAACGCCTCTGGATGTGCGTAGTCGGCAAAGGCTGGGTTGGTTTCAATCTCAACGGGCATGCGAAGGAGCTTTCTGCTAGAAGATTAGACTTGCGTTGTCTGGTTCTAGCGTAAACGTGCAAGTCTTCACTATCAATGGCAGGGAAATAATTGGCAACACTTTTAGGAAGTTACCCTTCGCTCATTGAGCGCAATCCAGAGGTTTCTGTCGCGCAACTCATGCTGCAACTCGTGCCACCCCGCGAATTCGCCGGGGCTAGATTCAGCAACTACATTCCAGATGCAGATCATCCGTCCCAAGCCAGAGCTGCCGAGTTGTGTCAGCAGTTTGCTAGGGGTAAGCCGGTCGCGGTGACCCTTGACGCAAGCGTGAAGAAGCCGGCTAGAGCCGCCGGAGTCTATTTAGACGGGGGATTCGGGGTTGGCAAAACTCATCTCCTAGCTTCGCTCTGGCATGATTTCAAGGGCAAGAAGGCTTTTGGTAGCTTCCTGGCCTATACGGGGTTGATTGGGGTTTTGGGTTTTGCTCAGGCGGTTCAGGTGCTGGGCACCTTTGATTTAGTTTGCATCGACGAGTTCGAGCTCGATGATCCGGGAGACACCATGTTGCTTTCCAGGTTGCTCTCCGAGTTGGACGCAAAGGGGGTGAAGTTTGCTGCTACATCAAACACTCCTCCCAACGCGCTTGGGCAGGGCCGCTTTGCCGCGGCTGATTTCGCGCGTGAAATAACTGCGATGTCCAATCGTTTTGCCGTTCTCACCATCGATGGCGAGGACTTCAGGCATCGCCCGGCCGAGGTGAAATCTCAGGCGCTCAACGATGCCGAACTGATCTCTTGGCTGGAGTCCTCTGAAGAAAGTGGTTCTGAAGTTGCCTGCGACGATTTCTCAGGCTTACTCAAGCACCTGTCGAAACTGCATCCCAGTAAGTATTTGAATCTGATTGCCGAGACCCAGGCTTTGGCGTTGACCGGGGTCGAGCAGCTGCACGATCAGGTTGCCGCCTTACGTTGGGTAGCTCTTGTTGACCGACTGTATGAAAACCAAGTGGCGATCAGATGTTCCGGCCGAGCCCTAACCGAGACTTTCAGCGATGAAATGATTGGTGGCGCGTATCGAAAGAAATATCTGCGCGCCATTTCACGGTTGGGCGCTTTGACGTCAATCTAGGCCTTGGTTCGAAACCGGGGTCTGCCGAGCGAGGTGCTGGGACCTCAGTCGAAGCGCGACGGCGGCAATGCCCATCGAGACTAGGGCCGAAAACAATGTAGCTATGGCCGCGGAGTTGCGCTCAGTTGAACCTGGTGGAAAACTCAGGCTCGATACCAAAAGCGCGACGGTAAAGCCAATGCCTCCCATGGTCGAGGTGACCAAATAATCAACTTTGGATACCGTCTGATCGGCTCTTGTCCCTAGGACTCGTACACCAATCATCGCCCCACTGAAGACGCCGATGATTTTTCCAAGCGGCCTGAGCATAACGGCCAAAAAGATGGGGCTCGCAAGGGCTGATGCAATACCAGCTAGGGGGATAGCCGCCGCAAAGAAGGCAAAAACCGGCAGAACCAGCGCCCCTATCCAAGGGTGGAGTAGCTCTGTAGTTCGAGCCAACTTGTCTTTTGGAATCAGCAGTGCAAGGGCGACCCCGGCGATTGTCGGGTGAATTCCACCCTCTAGGGTCAGATACCAAACGCATAGTCCGAGAGCCACAAGAATCCAAGCGTTGGCCCCAATTTTGGCAAGGTACCAAAATCCCAAAGCTAGAAACGCTGCGGAGGCCAAGAAGACCGGGTTCAGGGATCCACCAAAGAATACGGCGATGATCAGAATCGCGAGCATGTCGTCGATTATGGCGAAGGCGAGCAAAAACGTACGAGCCGATTTTGGCATCCTTGAGCCAAAAATCAGGAAAACGGCTAGCGAAAAAGTCACATCTGTCGCCGTTGGGATCGGCCAGCCCCTAAACAACTCAGGGTGACCTGCCGTCAAGGCGATGTAGGTTAGTGCCGGCACTGCCACTCCAAGAATCGCGGCCAACGATGGCACAAGCAGGCGGGCGGGGTTCTTTAGGCTCCCGGCGACAAGTTCATGCTTCAACTCGAGCCCAACCAAGAAAAAGAAGCCCACCAGCACGAAATCTTCAATCCAACCCTGCAGGCTCAAGTTCAGATTGAGCGAAGCAACCGGAAGCGGAAGGCTGGCGAGATTCACCATCCAGCCCGCAAGCGAACTGTTAGCCAGACAAAAACCGATGAATGCGGCCGCAAGAACCACCAGGGCTGTATTTTTTTCGACTCGGAAGAACTTCATGTCTGTAGTTTGTCAGATTTCGGCATTGAGTTGTTTTTACAAACTGGAAACATTCAGGGCACCAATCTCGAAACGCGGTGCCGACAGAATGGTCACAAGCCACTACGGGCGATGTTGTTTATTTAAAGAGAGGTAAACAAATGACTCCACTAGACCAAGGCAATACAGCCTTCGTTCTCATTTCTTCGGCACTTGTGCTGTTGATGACCCCTGGTCTCGCATTCTTCTACGGAGGAATGGTCAAGGCCAAGAGCGTTGTAAGCATGATGATGCTGAGTTTCGGATCACTCGGACTAATCGGTGTTCTCTGGGTTCTTTACGGTTATGCGATTTCATTCTCAAACGCGGGCGTCGGTAACTTCGTCGGTATCGATGGATGGTTCGGTATCGATCTTGATTCCCTCGGTCTTGCAGCCCAGGTTGCAGGGGCCAAAGAAGGGCTAGTCACCGCCGGTCACCCAGACCTAGCATTCGTCGCCTTCCAGGCCACGTTCGCGATCATCACCGTCGCTTTGATTTCGGGAGCAATCGCCGACCGTGCCAAGTTTGGTGCATGGATGGTCTTCGCTGGCCTATGGGCGACTCTCGTTTACTTCCCGGTCGCCAACTGGGTCTTCAACTTCACCATGGTTGACGGCAAAATGGTTGACGGCGGTTGGATTGTCTACAACCTCGGTGTAATCGACTTCGCCGGTGGTACGGCTGTTCACATTAACGCGGGTGCCGCAGGTTTGGCCCTGGCCATCGTGCTCGGAAAGCGTTTCGGTTTCTCGAAGGGCATCTCACAGCCACACAACGTTCCGCTGACCTTGCTTGGTGTCGCACTCCTTTGGTTCGGGTGGTTTGGTTTTAACGCCGGTTCCGAAATTGCCGCTGATGGCATCGCCTCGATTGCATTCATCAACACCCTTGCAGCTCCGGCCGCCGCGATGCTTGGCTGGATTGCCATCGAAAAGATCAAGCACGGCAAGGCAACCTCTATCGGTGCCGGTTCCGGTGCAGTAGCCGGTCTAGTCGCAATCACACCTGCCTGTGCCTCGCTTGACCCAATCTGGGGAATCTTGCTCGGTGTAATCGCCGGTGTTGTCTGTGCCTTGGCGATTGACTTGAAGTTCAGCATGGGCTTCGATGACTCACTTGACGTAGTTGGAATCCACCTCGTTGGTGGAATCGTTGGAACCTTGTACATCGGTATCTTCGGAAATGGCGTTGGCGCTGCCTTCGGTTTCGGTTGGCACCAGTTTGCAATGCAGGCCCTCGGTGCCGGTGCAGTGCTGGTTTACAGCTTCGTTCTCGCACTCATCATCGGCTTTGCTATTGAGAAGACCATCGGCTTCCGCGTCAAGGCTGAAGACGAAATTGCTGGAATCGACACCGTTGTTCACGGCGAAGAGGCTTACGCCTTCGGAGCGGAACGCGGCTAGTTCGTCTGGGATAATCAAAGGGAGAGCTCCGAAAGGGGTTCTCCCTTTTTCCTTTAACCTAGGGGTTAACTTGAACGAATCCATCGGCTTTCTTATAGTTTGCTCGGCCCTTGTGCTGCTAATGACGCCCGGTCTTGCCTTCTTCTACGGAGGCATGGTGCGGGCCTCAAGCGTCATCAGCATGATGATGATGAGCTTCGGGTCCCTGGGGCTCATCGGAATAATGTGGGTGGCATACGGCTATGCGATATCCTTCTCAAACTCGGGGCAGGGCAAATTCGTAGGCGTCGATGGCGTCTTTGGTATTGACCTGAACAACCTTTTTCTCACCGGGCTCACCAACCTAGCCAGAGAGGGCGATGGATCGGGTTTGGCCTTTGCCGGTTTTCAAGGCACCTTCGCAATCATCACCGTTGCGCTCATTTCGGGAGCGATTGCGGATCGAGCCAAATTCGGATCGTGGCTGCTTTTTGCCGGTCTTTGGGCGACTGCCGTGTACTTTCCGGTTGCCAGTTGGGTGTTCAACTTCACATCCATCGGCGATAAAGTGACGGATGGCGGTTTCTTGGTGAAGGACGTCGGTCTGATTGACTTTGCCGGGGGAACCGTGGTCGAGGTGGCGTCCGGGGCGTCTGCGTTGGCGGTCGCTTTGGTCGTCGGAAAAAGATTCGGCTTCGCAAAGGGTATGCACGCGCCACATAATGTGCCGCTCACCCTTATCGGTGCTGCTCTACTCTGGTTCGGTTGGTTCGGTTTCAACGCTGGATCGGCGTTGGCGGCTAACAACCTGGCCTCTTTGGCTTTCATTAACACCCTGGTTGCCGGAGTTGGTGGGCTTCTTAGCTGGTCAATCTACGAGCGGTTGTCCCAGGGTAAATCCACGGCCATAGGAGCGGCGTCAGGGGCAATTTCCGGTCTGGTAGCGATAACTCCATCCTGCGCCTCGCTGAGCCCGCTCTGGTCGCTCGTGCTCGGCCTAGTGACGGGTGTCTGCTGCGCCTTGGCGATTGAACTGAAGTACCTACTTGGCTTTGACGATTCATTGGACGTTGTCGGCATCCACTTGGTGGGTGGCGTGATTGGCACCCTGGCCATCGGGCTAGCAGGGGATGGGGTCGGTCTGTTCTTCGGGTTTGGATTCCAGCAACTCGGCAAGCAAGCGCTCGGCGTGTTGATTGTTGGGTGCTACGCCTTCGCAATTTCCTGGCTTCTGGCTGCAGCGATTCAGAAAGTTATCGGATTTCGCGTGACGACTACGGATGAGATTGCGGGTGTTGACCTTTTGCAGCATGGTGAAATGGCTTATGCACAAACCGATCCACGCTGGAGCTGGCGACCCTAACCAAAGTTTTTTTGGTGGGCGTAACTGGGATCGAACCAGTGACCTCTTCCGTGTGAAGGAAGCGCGCTACCACTACGCCATACGCCCCTGGGTCTAGGATACAGCCAGCGCGACACGCAGCCGATGGGTTTGCGCAGGAAGGCCTTTGTGGGTTAGAGTATCCAAGTCTTGTTAAAGAGACAACGCGGATGTGGCTCAGTGGTAGAGCATCACCTTGCCAAGGTGAGGGTCGCGAGTTCGAATCTCGTCATCCGCTCGCAGTGGGCGTAAGCCCTGTGCGTAAGCACGGTGGAGTGGCCGAGAGGCGAGGCAGCGGCCTGCAAAGCCGTCTACACGGGTTCAAATCCCGTCTTCACCTCCAAACCACGGTCCATTGTGGATTGATTTGGGCGATTGGCGCAGTGGTAGCGCGCTTCCCTGACACGGAAGAGGTCGCTGGTTCGAACCCAGTATCGCCCACGGAAACTCCGGTTCTCACGACCGGAGTTTTTTAGTATCCAGAGTATTGCTCTTAGCAAACTAGGCAAATGTGATGAGGGACATTGACGAAACAGCAGCCTGTTGCCTCAATCATCGTCCCGGTAAAGAACGTCGCAACTTGGATCACCGATTGCCTCCTGAGCATTCAGGCGCAAACTCTTTCAAACTTCGAAGTTATCCTGATCGATGACGGCTCGGACGATGATAGCGTCGCGCTGTGCCAAACCTTCGTGTCGGAGGATCCGAGATTTTCCCTGCATCATGCAACTGGGCAAGGCTCCGGTGCCGCCAGAAACCAAGGGGTTGCCCTGGCCACAGGAAAGTTTCTGACTTTTGTTGACTCAGACGATATTCTTCCTCCCCATGCTCTTGAATCCTTGGTCAGCGCACAGCAGCAGACGGGTTCGCCGGTTGTTATGGGTCAGTACGTCAAGTTTTCTGGCGAGCAGATTACTCGAAGCACCTCCGATTGGGGTGTTTTTGGGGCGGGTGTTCGGAAAACGACACTAAAAGAAACTCCGGCGCTGCTGCTTAGCCGCTCAGTCTGGAACAAGTTATTCCTGCGTAGTTTTTGGAATGAGAATCGCATATCTTTCCCGAATGTCGTCAGGTCTAACGACATAGTCCCGAGCCTGCGAGCCTTTATGGACGCGAACTCAATTGGTTTGACCGACTCGGTTGTCTACATCTATCGCGACCGCCCGGGAACTAGTTCCATGAGTAACAAGGCCAAGTCGTTGACAGGGCTAAAGTCGAACCTTCAGCAAGAATGGCATCGATGGATACTGGTGCGTGATTCCGCAGACAAACGCCTGGCAGATGAGTTTCTCTTTACCTTCTTCAATCGTGATGGCTGGTTTCACATCCACCGAGCTATCGTGGCCGGAATCGAAGAAGCTGACGCTGATTTAGCGGAATGCTCAATCATCATTCGTCGATTGCTGCAGGCCACCGGCCCAAAGGTTAGGCGCAGGCTCACTGACTATCGACTCAATCTATTTTTGATCCTGGCGAGCCAGGAGCTTTGGCTATTTGAATACTTTTATTCAACTGACACGCGAAAGGCAGCGCAGCTTGGGATTTCAAAGCCGGCCGTTGAAAAGCTGATCAGCACCATTCCGCAACTGAAACTTTGGGCAAATAATCCCGTGCGTCTTCGCGATTCTCTCGTTTCGCAACTAATCCTCGGACCACTTCAGAGAGTCACCCCAGAGGTGAGTGCCGATGAACTTGTCGACTTTGTTCAACTATCTAGAAGTTTGCTGTTGCAGGAGTACGGGGCAGGCAAGCTAAGCATTTCCAGATTCCTCAAAACGCTTTCGGCGGAACAGAAATTCGTCGCGATGTGCATTTTCGCTCGCGACTTCACCGCTCTGCGTTTTGGGTCCAAGTTGAATCTCGTCATCAATCCTCTGCTGCGCGAGGTTTGGCACGAACCTGAAGGTGTCAGGGGTGAAATATCCTTCGATGGGGTTGTGGATAGGGCTAACCTGCGCGTGTCACTTGTCGAAAAAGGTCACGAGCGTCGATACACATATCAGCATATTGAGTCGGTCAGGTATGAAGCCGCGGCCGACAAAACACGGGTCACGTTTTCTGTCGTTGAACCGAAGCGCCGTCGCGGTGGGCCTTGGTATCTGGTTCTGGGTATGGAGAGCCTAAACCGCCGAATGTCAAAACGCGTTTTCGGGGATTCAGCCACTGTCCTGAGTGAGAAATTGCCAGAGAACCCGGTCTACATCGGATCTGCCGTGCACAAGCCCGAGACGATCTTGGTTAGGCGCCGTCGCTTGGTTCGCAAAACTGTCGGTCAACGCTTCAGGCAGACCAAGCGTTGGGCTTACAACTTACTTCGATAACTCGTCGAGAACCCGCTGGCTAAAGTTTTGTGTCATCCGGAGTGGCGAGTTCAGCTTGGCGTAAGCCCTTGCCGAAGTTTTGGCCTCGTCATTGGCGAGTGCTGACCGAACCGAAACGGCCATTGCCTCGTTTGAGTCTGCAGCGTTCGAGTCATAAAAATTAACCCACGGCTGACCCTGATATCCGGCTTGCAGTGCCGGCAGATTGGGTATCACAACGGGTAATCCAAAACTGGCGGCCATTTCGATGCTTCCGGAGTTCAGGATTTGCTCGTAGGGAAACACTGCCACGTCAGCGGCGGCGAACCAAAGCGGGAGGTCCTCGGCGGGTATGTAGTCATACTTCGCGATTATTTTGGCATCCTCCGGCAGCAGCGCAGTTAGATCCTCGATGTCTTGCGCTGTTGCTTTGCCACCAAGCATCAGCACCGTATCAGGCGTTGTGCTGAGCAGTTTGCGGTAAGCGGCTACGAGGGCGGCTAGGCCCTTGTAAGGCCTGATGCGCCCCAAGTAGAGCACAACGGGAACTTCAGAGGAGATTCCGAAGTGCTCTCTCGCGGAATTCTGATTGTTGCTCTGGTCATAGACCCCCCAGTAACTCGAATGGCCAACGTGCACCACTTTGGACTCGGGCAACGTGTAATGCTGTGCCACGAGCGCAGCGGTGTCGGGATTCATAACGTGCACAATGTCCACGGTTTCGGCTATAAAGTTTGCCAGTTCGCTTTCGAGGTCAAGGTAGTTTCCCTCGTGTGGCAGAAGATTATGAACGGTCCAAGAAGTTTTGATTCCCTTGAGCTTCGCCTCTGTGAGTGCAGTCATGAACTTGGAACGGGAGTCAAGTGCAGCTTCTCTAGTCGGCTCTCGTTGCATGATCCTGGCGGTCCAGTGGAGATTGATTACGTCACCCTTGGTCAAATCGGGAAGCAGGGACAGGAAATCATCTAAGACTTCCGGCTCCGCAATCTGCCATCCCTGGGTACTTGGGATTAGATACAACATATTCAGGTATGGATTGTCGCGGTAATAGGGAAATACGATCAGTTTTGTCATCTAGTCCGCTTTTGCGAGGTCAGTTCTGATTCAGCTGCAGCGAGGCGGCTGTGCTCGCGAGCGTAGCAGCCACCAATTCGGCATCCTGAGCCAGCTTTTTGCCAAAGGTTGGCAACATACTCTGGATTTTTGGCCGCCACTCATCAAATCTTTGGGGGAAGCAAGCCTCGATTACCTCAAGCATGATTGGCACGGCAGTCGAGGCGCCAGGGGAGGCGCCCAATAAACCTGAAATAGAACCATCGGCTGCCGAGATGACTTCGGTTCCGAACTGTAAATGCCCGCGTCCACCGATTCTGCGGATGACCTGTGCTCGTTGCCCAGCCGTGATTAGGTACCAGTCTTCGCCTTTGGCACTTGGAACAAACTGCTTTAGGGCTTCAAATTTTCCAGCCTTCGTGGTCAAGAGTTCGCCAATCAGGTACTTAAGGAGGCCCAGATTCTTGGCAGCGACCGACAGGTAGGGCATGACGTTTCCGGGGCGAATCGACATCGGAAGATCGAGAATGGAACCGTTCTTCAGGAACTTAGGGTTGGCACCAGCGTAGGGGCCAAAGAGCAAACTCTTTTTTCCATCCACTACACGGGTATCCAAGTGCGGAACGGACATCGGAGGGGCGCCAACTGCAGCCTGGCTGTAAACCTTCGCATTGTGCTGAGCAACCAAGACCGGATTATCTGTACGGAAGAACTCTCCGCTGATTGGAAAGGTTCCGAAGCCGCTGACTTCTGGAATGCCTGATTTTTGCAGCAGTTTGAGGGCCCAACCTCCTGCACCGACGAAAACAAACTTTGACCTAACGGTTTGGCTGTGACCGCTAACGTTGTCGTGAACGCGAATGGACCAACCTGAATCGTTCTTCTTCAGGCCGCGCACCTCATGGGATGTAGCAACTGAAACTCCCTGATTCGTCAAGTGATTTAGAAGTTGCCTCGTGAGTGAACCAAAGTCCACATCGGTACCAGAAGCAATTCTGGTTGCTGCAAATGGTTCATCGGAAGTGGTTCGGCCCTGCATGAGGAGTGGCGCCCATTCGGCGATAATCGAGCGATCCTCGGTGAACTCCATACCGGCGAAAAGCGGTTGATCCTTCAGCGCTTGAAAACGACGTTTTAGGTAGTCGACGTCCTTGGCGCCTCGAACAAAGGTCATGTGGGGAACTGGGTTGATGAATGATTTCGGGTCAGCGATGACTCCGGTGTCTACTAAGTGACTCCAAAATTGGCGGGTGAGTTGAAATTGCTCATTGATCCCGATTGCCTTGGATGCGTCGGGGAGTCCACCGTTTGGGTTGTCCGGCATGTAGTTCAGTTCACAGAGAGCAGCGTGCCCGGTTCCGGCATTGTTCCAAGGGTTTGTGCTTTCTTCTGCCACCTCTGGCAGTCGTTCATAAATGATGATCGACAAACTTGGATCAAGGCTCTTTAGAAGTGTTCCGAGCGTTGCGCTCATGACACCGCCGCCGATTAGGACAACGTCGTAGCTCTCTGTTTTACTCACCCTTTAACCCTAACCAAAGCAGGCGGGATTCGAGTTCTTAGAGACCAATCCCACCGACTAGATATCCAATTCCATAGGTGATGCCCATTGTCAAAATGCTCACGAGAACATTGCGAATAATCGCGCGACCGGAGCGAGCGCCACCGATTTTCGCTCCAACGTATCCGGTTATCGCGAGTGACATGATTACGGCTATTACCGTGACTGGAATTTTGTAAGCAGTCCAAGGCCCACTAACTGCAAATAGCGGCAACAGGGATCCTCCGGCAAAAGCAACAAACGATGAAATTGCAGCCTGACCCGGGCTTACGTGGTTTCCTACTTCAATGCCGAGTTCGGCTTCAGCATGGGCCTTTAGGGGGTCTATCGCTGTCAACTCGGCAGCCACCTTCGCGGCAAGCTCTAAGCTCAAGCCCTTTTGCTCGTAGAACCAAGCCAGTTCGCGAAGTTCCGCCTCGGGATTGTCGGCAAGTTCCTGCTTTTCTTTCGCGAGGGCGGCTATCTCGCTGTCGCGCTGCGCGCTCACCGATGTGTATTCCCCTCCGGCCATCGAGATTGAACCGGCAACGGTTGCGGCGACACCAGCTATGAGGATGGTCTTTGAGTCGGCAGCCGCACCGGCGACACCCAACACCAAACCGGCTGTGGAAACAATTCCGTCGTTTGCACCAAGCACCCCAGCCCGCAACCAGTTCAGCTTGGCTGCCATCGTGGATTTTTGAAACTCTTGGTTGGCGAGAATGACCTCGTCCAATTTCACAATCTTGCTTTTTTCCATAACAACTAATGAACACCATCCCACCTAAAATCTCTAGCAAGGCACGCCTAACTGCTTGGCTAAGATTGTTGAAGACCTCAAACCTTTTGGAGATTTCGTGTCTGAAGACTTAACCATGCAAATCACGCTCGATGGCGTGGCAATGTCAGTGCCCGCAATGGCAACCGGATTCGAGGTTTTTACAGACCGAGCAATCGTCGCCCAACGAGTGAACGGTGAGCTCAGAGATCTTGCCCACCGCCTCGCATCTGGTGACGAGGTAGAGGGTGTGCTCATTTCCTCTCCTGACGGACTAAATATTCTTCGCCACTCAACCGCACACGTCTTAGCTCAAGCGGTGCAGAGCATAAACCCAGAGGCGAAACTGGGAATCGGTCCACCGATAACCGATGGTTTTTACTACGACTTTGATGTGGCCGAGGCTTTCACTCCTGAGGACCTGAAGGCTATCTCCAAGGCCATGGATCGAATTATTCGCTCCGGCCAAAGATTTGTGAGGCGTGTAACCACAGAGGCCGATGCATCCGTTGAACTTTCGAACGAGCCATATAAGTTAGAGCTCATCGGGCTCAAAGGCTCGGATCTTGGCGAGGGCAGCGTAGAGGTTGGGGCGGGGGAGTTGTCTATCTATGACAACGTAGACCCGCAGGACTCATCAACCGTCTGGCGCGACCTATGCCGGGGCCCGCATCTACCAAACACCCGAATGATTGGCAATGGTTTTGCTTTGACTCGCGTTGCCGCCGCGTACTGGCGTGGTTCGGAGAAAAACAAGCAACTGCAGAGAATCTATGGCACCGCTTGGCCAAGCAAAGACGAGTTACGGGCTTATCAGACTCGAATCGAGGAGGCGGCCAAAAGAGACCACCGTCGCTTGGGTGCCGAACTTGACCTCTTCTCGTTCCCAGAGGAAATCGGCTCTGGATTAGCGGTCTTTCACCCAAAGGGTGGCGCGATTCGCAAGGTAATGGAAGATTACAGTCGAGCCGAGCACGAACGTGCCGGGTATGAGTTCGTCTACAGTCCACACATCACGAAGTCGAGCCTCTTCGAAACCTCCGGGCACCTTGCCTGGTATGCCGAGGGCATGTTTCCTCCACTTCAACTTGACGAGGAACGTGACGAGTCGGGTGTGGTGCGAAAGCAAGGCCAGGATTACTATCTGAAGCCAATGAACTGTCCTTTCCACAACCTAATTTTCAAATCCCAAGCCAGGTCGTATCGCGACCTCCCACTGAGATTGTTTGAGTTTGGCACCGTCTACCGCTACGAGAAGTCTGGCGTGTTGCACGGTCTAACCCGCGCCCGTGGTTTCACTCAAGACGATGCCCACCTATACGTCACTCCCGAAAATATGGAGAGCGAACTAACCGACGTTCTTGATTTTGTTCTCGGTTTATTGCGCGATTACGGTCTTACCGATTTCTACCTCGAGCTCTCGACCAGAGATGCCAGCAACGCCAAGTTCGTAGGCGATGATGAGATTTGGCAGACCGCCACCGAGACTCTTGAACGAGTTGCGGTTGCATCGGGACTTCAGCTGGTGCCAGACCCGGGCGGCGCTGCCTTCTACGGTCCTAAAATCTCGGTTCAGGCGAGGGACGCGATTGGACGCACCTGGCAGATGTCCACGATTCAGTTGGACTTCAACCTTCCGATTCGCTTCGACCTCGAATACACGGCTGCCGATGGAACCAAGCAGCGACCGGTGATGATTCACCGAGCCCTCTTCGGTTCGATCGAGCGTTTCTTCGGCGTGCTAACCGAGCACTACGCCGGTCACTTCCCTCCTTGGCTGGCCCCGGTTCAGGTGGTCGGCATACCGGTTTCTGATGAATTTTCGCCGTACCTTCACGACCTAGCCAAGCAGTTGCG
This sequence comes from Microbacteriaceae bacterium, assembly GCA_947378555.1. Lineage (GTDB taxonomy): Bacteria > Actinomycetota > Actinomycetes > Actinomycetales > Microbacteriaceae > Rhodoluna. The sequence continues at coordinate 45,099 of CANCKM010000001.1, read as the reverse complement.
CGCCAAGGGTGTTCGAATCCAAGTGGACGATTCAGACGATCGCATGCAGAAAAAAATTAGGAACCACACCCTGCAAAAGGTGCCGTTCCAACTCATTGCCGGTGGCGAGGATCGCGACGCTTCGGCGGTGAGTTTCAGATACCGCGATGGTACTCAAGACAACGGGGTTCCGTTGAATGAGGCCATCGAAAGAATTCTGACCGCAATCGAAACCAAGGTACAGGTTTAGCTTTGCAGACGCCAGAGCCCGAGACCACGTCGAACTGGCAGCTGCCAGGAGTTCCCGACGCTTTTCAACGTCTCTGGACGCCACATCGCCTGGTCTACATCCAAACTGGCCAACAGCCACCTGATCATGAGTGCCCATTTTGCATTGCGCCTGATTTGGCCGACGAGGCCGGGCTGATTGTTCACCGTGGAGCCACCGGCTTCGTGCTGCTAAACCTTTACCCTTACAACTCGGGTCATCTTTTGGTCTGCCCGTATCGGCATATCCCAAACTATGTCGATGCAACGGCCGAGGAAGTTGCAGAGCTCGGAAGTATGACTCAGATCGGAATGCGGGTGCTTCGCGAAATCTCGGGCGCTCACGGTTTTAACATCGGCATGAATCAGGGTGAAGTTGCGGGCGCAGGCATCGCTGGACACCTTCATCAGCACATCGTTCCGCGTTGGCGAAACGATGCGAATTTCTTTCCAATAATCGCGGAAACCAAGGCGCTTCCGCGACTTCTCGGAGAAGTGCGTGAGCAAATTTCGGCTGCTTGGCCGAAGATTTCCTAATATTTCACCCAGCGTCAAAGCAACGTTTAGACTTTTAGTATGACCCTCAACGAGCAGAGCAGACAGACCACTTCAAGCCCACTAGTCAAGCGCGGCCTAGCCGAAATGCTTAAGGGCGGTGTCATCATGGACGTCGTGAACGCCGAGCAGGCAAAAATTGCGGAAGACGCCGGAGCCGTTGCTGTTATGGCTCTCGAGCGAGTTCCAGCCGACATTCGGGCGCAGGGTGGGGTTGCGCGAATGAGCGATCCAGACATGATCGAACAGATCATGAAGACCGTGTCGATTCCCGTTATGGCAAAGTCACGAATTGGTCACTTCGTCGAGGCCCAAATTTTGGAGTCCCTCAAGGTTGACTACATTGACGAGTCAGAAGTTCTCAGCCCGGCCGACTATGTGAACCACATCGATAAGTGGAAGTTTGGTGTTCCATTCGTGTGTGGCGCTACCAACCTCGGTGAAGCGCTTCGCCGCATCACCGAAGGCGCAGCAATGATTCGCTCAAAGGGAGAGGCGGGAACCGGCGACGTTTCTGAGGCAACCAAGCACATTCGCACGATCCGGGCCGAAATCGCGGCACTTTCTGCCAAGACCAAAGATGAGCTTTACGTGGCTGCCAAGGAACTCCAGGCTCCATACGACTTGGTTTGCGAAGTTGCAGCCAGTGGAAAACTGCCGGTCGTTCTTTTTGTTGCCGGGGGAGTAGCAACTCCTGCTGACGCCGCAATGATGATGCAGTTGGGCGCCGATGGCGTGTTCGTTGGCTCCGGAATCTTCAAATCTGGCAATCCAGCACAGCGAGCCGCAGCAATCGTGAAGGCGACTACTTTTTACAACGACCCGAGCGTGATCGCGGCGGCAAGTCGCGGTTTGGGCGAGGCAATGGTTGGAATCAACGTTTCAGACCTGCCAGCACCACACCGTCTTTCGGAGCGCGGCTGGTAATTGGCGCTTCCAATCGGCGTCCTTGCACTGCAGGGTGACTTTAGGGAGCACGCGGCGACCCTCGACCACATTGGTGTGCAGCACCGGTTGGTTAGAACAGTTGAGGAGTTGGAGAGTGTCGCCGGGCTGATAATCCCGGGTGGCGAATCAACGACCATTCAGAAGCTGGCCACAATGTTCGGTCTATTCGAGCCCATTTCGGAGAAGATTAGGAACGGGTTGCCCGTGTTTGGCACCTGTGCCGGACTCATTTTGATTGCCGATAGGTTGCTTGATGGCATCGAAGGTCAAAGTACCTTTGGCGGTTTGGATGTGACGGTTCGCAGAAATGCCTTCGGGCACCAGAGCGACTCTTTCGAGATTGATCTTGACTTTGCGGGTCTCGACACACCGGTGCATGCCGCCTTTATCCGAGCTCCAATCATCGAATCCGTCGGCCCGAATGCTGTCGCCCTGGCAACCTTGCCAGATGGCAGGATCGTTGCCGCGGGGCAGGGCAACCTACTGGGAATCTCGTTCCACCCAGAGGTCACCGGCGAGCATCGCATCCATCGTCTGTTTGCCGATCTTGTCAAGCGAGCAATTTAGGCCAGCCTGCTCTAAACTTGTGAGGCAATCCAACAACTTTTCACAGGAGCATGATGTCTGGGCATTCCAAATGGGCAACCACCAAGCATAAAAAAGCGATTACCGACTCTCGTCGCGCCAAACTTTTTGCCAAGCTCATCAAGAACATTGAAGTTGCCACTCGGATGGGTGGTGCCGACATGGATGGAAATCCAACACTCTACGATGCCGTTCAAAAGGGCCGTAAGAGTTCGTTGCCCAATGACAACATTGAACGTGCAATCAAGCGTGGAGCCGGGTTGGACGACTCGGCCGTTCAGTACGCCACAATCATTTACGAAGGTCGTGGACCAGCCGGAACGGCCATTCTTATCGAATGTCTAACCGACAACAAAAATCGCGCCGCGGCAGATGTTCGTGTGGCGGTCACCCGCAACGGTGGAACCATGGCTGATCCCGGTTCGGTCGCGTACCTCTTCAGCCGCAAGGGTGTTATCACCGTTGAGAAAACCGAGGGATTGACCGAGGATCGAGTTCTCGAGGTCGTGCTCGACCACGGGGCCGATGACGTTGAGGACCGCGGTGACCAGTTTGTTATCACCACCGAGCCAAGTTCAATGGTTGCCGTTCGCACCGCCCTTCAGGCAGCGGGAATTGACTACGAGGGTGCCGACGTTGAGTTCATTCCTTCGATGCAGGTTCAGGTTGATGCCGAAGCGGCTCGAAAGGTAATCAAGCTCATTGATGCCCTTGAGGATTCCGACGAAGTGCAGAACGTTTACTCGAACGTTGATATCTCCGCAGAGGTAATGGCCGAGCTAGAGCAGGACTAAACCCTTGACAACGCGAATACTTGGGATAGACCCAGGTTTGACGCGCTGCGGTGTTGGGGTTATTGACCTTTTGGCGTCCCGAAAAGTTTCCCTGGTGTCCGTTTCGGTTCTTCGATCTGATCCGTCTTCCAATCTGGTTGATCGAATCGGGATCGTCGCCGATGCCCTAGAGGTTCTTATTCAAACCCACAAGCCATCGGTCATCGCGATTGAGCGGGTTTATTCAGACGCAAACGTTCGATCTGTGATGGGCACGGCCCAAATCAGCGGCGTAGCGATGTTTTTAGCCCACAAGTATGGCATTCCAGTCGCCATGCACACTCCGACAGAGGTGAAGGCTGCGGTGACCGGTAGCGGCCGGGCCGATAAGCAACAGGTTGGAAATATGGTGGCAAGAATTCTCGGACTTTCTGAGGTGCCCAAACCGGCAGACGCCGCCGACAGTCTGGCAATAGCCATTTGTCATGGTTGGAGGAGTTTCGGAGCAAGTCAACCAGCCGCCGGGCAGTTGACCGCGGCTCAACGGACTTGGCACGCCGCGGCTCAGGCTGCGGCCGCTAAACGCGAGGGTTAGTTATTCTTAGAGGGTGATCGCATCCATTAGAGGCTCAGTCCTAACTCGAAGCCAGCAGCAGGCGATCATTGATGTTTCTGGGGTTGGCTACCTAGTGAACATCACACCAGGCACATCGAGCCTGCTGAAACTCGGATCCGAAATTTCCCTCTTCACGTCAATGATTGTGCGTGAGGATGCGATGACGCTTTACGGTTTCACCGACGCCTTTGAACAAATTCTTTTTGACCTCCTTAGGTCGGTGACCGGAGTCGGACCTAAATCGGCGTTGGGCATTCTCTCGAGCCTCACCACCGAACAGATTCAGCTTGCCGTTGCAACCGAAGACGACGCCGCGTTTAGAGCGGTGACCGGTATTGGCCCGAAAACAGCAAAGTTAATAACGGTCACGCTTGCTGGCAAGTTGCAGTCCGCTTCGACTATGGATGCCCCCTCGCGGCGCACCGACTTGACGAGTGTTATCGAGGCACTCATCGGGCTTGGTTGGCCCGAGCGCAATGCCGCGGAGGCCGTGCGGGAGGCCAACTCTTCACTCGGACAGGGCGCCACGCGTGACGCCATTTTGCGTTTTACCCTAACGCGGCTGGGCGCTGGAAAATCGGTTAGTGGGTCGGATCGTTGACAGAGTTAAGCGACCCAACTCCAAGCGATACCGAACTGGCTTTTGAGTCTGCCCTTCGACCAAAATCGTTGGCCGAGTTCGTCGGACAGCAGAAGGTTCGAAATCAACTGTCTCTGCTGATTGAAGCGGCGGCCATTCAAGGGCGAACACCGGATCACATTCTGCTTGCCGGGCCACCCGGATTAGGTAAAACCACACTTGCGATGATTGTCGCGCATGAAAGTGGAAGACCTCTGCGACTTACCAGCGGTCCCACGATTCAGCACGCCGGAGATTTGGCCGCCGTGCTTTCCTCGCTTGCACCGGGTGAGGTGCTCTTTATCGATGAGATTCATCGCATGGCTCGGGCTGCCGAGGAAATGCTTTACCTAGCCATGGAGGACTTCCGTGTCGACGTAATGGTCGGGAAGGGAGCCGGAGCAACCTCGATTCCGCTGGAGATTGCTCCATTCACACTGGTCGGCGCGACGACTCGCTCGGGCATGCTCCCCAACCCTCTTCGAGACCGTTTTGGCTTCACCGCACATTTGGAATTTTATGAAGATCCTGAACTTCAAGAGGTCTTGTCGCGTGCCGCCAGAAAACTCGGGTTGGAGATTGGTGAGCCAGCTCTGCTGGAAATAGCCAGCCGCAGTCGCGGGACGCCAAGAATCGCTAATCGGCTATTGCGCCGAGTTCGAGATTTTGCACTGGTTAACCAACTTGATGTCATTGGCTCGGAGGCGGTTCACGGGGCTTTAGCTCTCTACGAAGTTGACGAACTCGGATTGGACAGGATTGACCGTGACATTTTGCGGGTCCTGGTAGAGCGTTTCGAGGGAAAACCGGTTGGACTATCGACTCTTGCGGTGGCCGTCGGTGAGGAGCAGGACACGATTGAATCGGTCGTGGAACCCTTCTTGGTTCGCAAGGGCCTGATTGCAAGAACCCCGAGAGGGCGGCAAGCCACAAGAGCCGCTTACCTTCATCTGGGGCGCGAACCGCTCGATACACCGTAACCGCTACAACTTTGACTTATAATCGACAAGGCGCAAAGCCACTCAACATCCCTAAGGCGTGAACACATGAATCAGGACATACTTCTTCCAATATTGCTTGTCGGTCTTCTGGCAATGATGTTCTTTAGTTCGCGCAAGCGCAAGAAGCAGGCCGCAGACCTAGAGTCGAAGCTCCAGGTTGGCGCGAAGGTCATGTTGACCTCTGGAATTTTCGGGACTATCACCTCAATCGATGAAGATCGAGTGACCATCGAGACTGCACCCAAAAATAAAATGACCGTAATCAAAGGCGCCGTGCGCGTTGTTGATGCTCCAGCCGAAATTATTGCCGAATCTTCGGCCGAGTAACAGGGGTATTTGTCTTGTCTGAATCATCTGGTGTTGTAAAAGGCGCAATCAGGCGCCTAGTTTGGCTAGGCGTTATCAGTGCTATTTTCGCGAGCATTGTCGGCCTGGGTTCGATTTACGGGGGTACCACTCCTGAAACCAAGGCGGCTTGGACTCCAAAGCTTGGTCTTGACCTTCAGGGTGGAACCCAAATCATCCTTTCTCCGCTCTTGACCACCGGGCAGAAGCTGACTCAGGACAATCTCAGTCAGGCCGTGAACATCATTCGCCAACGTGTCGACGGCACCGGTGTAAGCGAAGCTCAAATCAACACTCAGGGCAATGACAAGATCGTGGTTTCGATTCCGGGTATCCCAGATGACAACACCCTGAAGTTGATTCGTAGCAGCGCCACGTTGGACTTCAGACCAGTGATTCTTGCGTCGGCAGGTACTTCAGCGGCAGTTGGTGGCTCAGCCAGCCCGTCGGCAACGCCGACACAGCCGGCGACCACACCCGTGGCTACTTCGAGTGCGAGCCCAACCGATGGCAGCGACCTCAACTGGGTGAGCAAGGAACTTCAGGCACAGTATGAGGCCCTGGATTGCTCCAAGGAGTTCCGCGCACCGGGTCAAATTGATGACCCAAAGAAGGCCATTGTAACCTGTAGCTCGACCCGAGCCGAGAAGTACATTCTCGGGCCGGTAGAAGTTAAGGGCGTTGACATTGACAATGCTCAGGCGACCACAAAAACCACATCCACCGGCGCAACCACGAACGAGTGGGTCATCAACCTCAATTTCAAGCCGGTCGGAACCAAGGCGTTCGCCAAGGTCACCGAAAGACTCTTCCCGCTAACTGATCCTCGAAACCGATTCGCCGTCACTCTCGATGGATACGTGATTACCGCTCCTAGCACCAATGCAGTAATCACCACCGGTTCGGCAGAAATCAGCGGAAGCTTTACCAAGGAGAGTTCCAGAAACCTCGCCGATCAGCTGAAGTATGGATCACTGCCGATTAGCTTCGAGGTACAAAGTCAAGAAAACATCTCGGCAACCCTTGGTACTTCTCAACTCTCCAGCGGTCTGCTGGCCGGATTCATCGGTCTGTTGCTAGTTATCGTTTACTCGGTGATTCAATACCGCGGTCTAGCCATCGTAACCATCGGATCACTTTCGGTTGCCGCTCTGCTCACCTACCTCGCTATTGACATCCTGTCTTGGCGTCAGGGGTACCGTCTTTCCCTATCGGGCATCGCCGGTCTGATTGTTGCCATCGGTATTACGGCCGACTCGTTCATCGTTTATTTCGAGCGAGTTCGTGACGAACTTCGTGATGGACGTGCACTTCCAGCCGCCGTCGAGCAAGGGTGGCGTCGTGCCGTTAGAACGATCATCGTTAGCGATGCGGTTAACCTTTTGGCAGCCGTTGTGCTTTTCTTGCTAACGGTTGGAAACGTCAAGGGCTTTGCATTCACCCTGGGCCTCACAACACTGATCGACCTCATAGTCGTAGCGCTGTTCACGCACCCGATGTTGCAGGTGTTGGCACAAACAAGGTTCTTCAGTTCGGGCCACCCATGGTCGGGATTCGATTCTAAGGTTCTAGCCCTGACCAGCTTCGTTAGTCGCCGCAACTTTGCAGTGGCAGAGGCCGTTCCTGGTTCCAAGGTGGCAAGTGCTTCCAAGGAAGCTTCTAAGCGTCAAACTATTGCCGAGCGCAAGGCAGCAGATGCCCTTAGCTCAGTGGTCGGAAATAACAGCGATGTGTCAGGAGACGACAAATAATGTCACGCTTCAGCGATTTTGGAAACGCACTCTACAGCGGTAGCCGCTCGATTGATTTTGTTGGTCGTCGCAAGGTTTGGTTCGGTGTTGCCGGCATCATGGTTATCCTTGCCGTACTCATTCCGATTGCTCGAGGTGGCTTTAACATCGGCATCGAGTTCGTCGGTGGCTCAGAGTTTCTAGTCTCTGGTGGGGCATCTAAGAGCACATCCCTCGCCGTTGACGCGGTCAACTCGGTGGTGGCTGATAAGTTCCCAGTGGTCACGACTATTGGCGCCGATACGGTGCGAGTGCAGACCAAGCAACTCGAGGCTCAGGTTTCAGAAGACGTTCGTCAGGCTCTTGCCAAGGCATACAACATCGAATCCTCTGCGGTCGCCAGCTCATTCATCGGAGCAAACTGGGGTACCGATGTGACTGGTAAGGCCATCAACGGTCTCGTTGTCTTCATCATTCTGGCTGCCGTTTTGATGGCTCTTTACTTCAGAACCTTGAAAATGTCGATGGCGGCTGTCGTGGCTCTCTTGCATGACCTAATCCTGACGGCCGGAATTTACGGAGCGCTGGGTTTCGAGGTCACTCCGGCCGCCGTAATCGGATTCCTTACCATTCTCGGTTACTCGCTCTACGACACAGTCGTGGTGTTCGATAAAATTCGTGAAAACACCTTCGAGGTTGAGTTCAGCAAGAGCGCTACGTTTGTTGAGCGCGTCAACCTTGCCATCAACCAAACGCTGGTGCGCTCCATCAACACTTCGGTTGTTGCCGTGCTTCCCGTGGCTTCGATTCTGTTTATCGGAGCGGTTGTATTGGGCGCGGGTACCCTTCGCGACATTGCACTTGCCCTCTTCATCGGAATTATTGTTGGCACCTATTCGACGATCTTCATTGCCGCGCCGCTGTACGCGACTTTCCGCTCGGGTGATAAGAAGTTCAAAGAAGCAGCCGATAAGGTGCTAGCTAGCCGATAAATGCTCTCGGGGTAGGCTAGACCTACCTCGACAGGAAGGGTCTTCGATTTGTCTGACGTGACCCCAACCGGAAGCATGGGCGTTCTGCGAAGCAGGCTGCCGAGGTTGTTTGCGCGTTCTGGACCATATGCACCCCAACTCGCCGAAATTCTTCGAGTCGCTAAGTCCAATCACCCAAAAGCCGATTTGAGCATCATCGAGCGGGCCTTCGTAGTCGCAGAAGAGGCGCACCGTGAACAGGTGCGCCGAAGTGGTGAGCCATACATAACTCACCCACTTGCCGTAGCTCAAATACTCGCGGATCTGGGCATTGGGCCGGTGACCCTGGCAGCTGCTCTCTTGCATGACACGGTGGAGGACACCGAGTACAAACTGGGCAATCTGGAGAAGGATTTTGGCCCTGAAGTGGCCATGCTGGTAGACGGTGTAACCAAACTGGACAAGGTCAAGTTCGGCGACGCGGCTCAGGCCGAAACCGTTCGCAAGATGGTCGTTGCAATGTCTAAGGACATCCGGGTGTTGGTCATCAAGCTTGCTGACCGCCTTCACAACGCCAGAACCTGGGGTTTCGTACCGGCAGAAAGCGCCCGCAGGAAAGCGCAAGAGACACTCGAGATTTACGCCCCGCTGGCACATCGCCTAGGTATAAATACCATCAAGTGGGAACTTGAAGACATTTCGTTTGAGGTGCTGTATCCCAAGGTTTACGAAGAGATCGTCAATTTGGTTCGGCAGCGCACTCCAAAGCGTGAGGAATTCATCACTGGCATTATCGACAACATCGAAGCGGATTTGCGTGAAGCCAAAATCAAGGGAAAGGTCGCTGGGCGACCCAAGCAGTATTACAGCATCTACCAAAAAATGGTGGTTAGGGGCCGTGAGTTCGACGACATTTATGATCTTGTCGGCGTTCGGGTTCTGGTTAACACGGTGCGTGACTGCTACGCGATCCTAGGCGCGATACATGCGCGCTGGAATCCGGTGCCCGGAAGATTCAAAGACTACATTGCCATGCCCAAGTTCAACCTTTACCAGTCACTCCACACGACCGTGGTTGGCCCTCAGGGAAGAGCCGTTGAGATTCAAATTCGAACGCATGAGATGCATCAGCGAGCCGAGTACGGCGTGGCGGCTCACTGGAAGTACAAGGAACAAGTTGGCAAGGGTGCCAGTGGGGAAGACGACCTAGCCTGGTTGAAGCACCTGAGTGACTGGCAGGCCGAAACCCAAGATCCATCGGAGTTTTTAGATTCACTTCGCTTCGAAATTGGAGCGAAGGAGGTCTATGTATTCACCCCCAAGGGCCGAGTAATCGGTCTGGCCTCGGGTGCAACTCCGGTTGATTTTGCCTACGCGGTTCACACCGAGGTTGGGCACAGAACCATGGGTGCAAAGGTGAATGGAAGGCTTGTGCCGCTCGAGAGCGCACTGCAGTCCGGTGACGTCGTGGAAGTTTTCACCTCTAAATCGCCCGAGGCCGGCCCCAGCCAGGATTGGCTTAACTTCGTCAAATCACCGCGTGCCAGAGCCAAGATCAAGCAGTGGTTTGCCGTTGGGCGCCGCGATGAAGCCATCGAGCATGGCCGCGATGCTCTCGCCAAAGTATTGCGCAAACAGAACCTCCCACTTCAAAGATTGATGTCGCCGGAATCACTTGGGAAGATCGCTTTTGATCTTCACCTCACCGATGTGGCGGGTCTTTACGCAGCGATTGGTGATGCTCGAGTGTCGGCTTCCTCGGTCGTTGAGAAGCTCACCGCGGCCCTCGTGCAAGAGGACGATTCTTTTGAGCAACCATTCGAGCTTCCTACGAAACCGCGAAGCGCCAATCGGTTGCGTTCGAATGATTCCGGGGTTCTGGTTAAGGGTGATTCCGATGTTCTCGTGAAGTTGGCACGCTGCTGCACTCCGGTGCCTGGTGATGACATCGTGGGTTGGGTGACCCGAGGATCCGGTGTTTCCGTTCATCGCTCCGACTGCAAAAACATTGAGTCTCTCTCCAAGCAGCCAGAGCGAATGATGGAGGTTAGTTGGGCCCCGACTTCCAAGAGTCTGTTCCTAGTGCAAATTCAAATTGAGGCGTTGGATCGCGGCGGATTGCTATCTGATGTCACTCGCGTTCTTTCTGAGCATCACGTAAATATCCTGTCCGCTTCGGTTTCCACACGCAGTGACCGGGTTGCTCTCAGTCGCTTCGTCTTTGAAATGGGCGACGCGACCCTGCTTGACCACCTGTTGAATGCTGTTCGTCGCATTGACAACGTCTACGACGTATATCGAGTGAACAATAACTAGAGCTTCTTGACTGGCCCCAAAAGCGTGATCTCGGAGGCCAACTTTCCTCCGTTGCGCACCCAATCTAGGGTTCTGCCAGTTGGGCGAGCTGCGGACCTAAAGTGTAATTTCAGGTATTGAGAGCGCAGGCCGGGGGAGTCTAAGAAATCCAGTGGCACAAAAGCGCGTTCGTATGGAACGAGTTCGTCATCGATTCTGAGAGCGAAAAGTTCCGCCTCAGACCAGTATCCATCGCGATTAAAGATCTCTAACTTCATGCATGCAATAGTGCCTCATGTGCCGGCTCTGCAGCCGTCAGCACAAATTACTGTGGAGAATTAGTTGGAAGCGGCACGAACAACTTCGAGCCAGGCCTTCCGTGCCGCCAGAGCAGACTCGGCAGCTTCAACCTTGGATTTGTCTTTCGACGCCTTCGCGGCAACAAGTTCATTCTCTAGCTTGGTGATCGACTCTTCTAGCTGACCGAGCACGCTGTTGGTTCGCTCAATCGTCGATGGATCGGTTTTGCGCCAGTTGTCTTCCTCAGCCTTTTTGACCTTAGATTCGATTGCGCGAAGCTTGTCTTCGGTGTCTCGTAGTTTGTCTTTCGGAACGCGTCCGGCTTTTTCCCAGCGCTTCTGAATTGCTAGCAGAAGGCGTTTTGCTTCGGCCAAATCCTTTGCTGGATCGATGGTTGACGCCTCTTTGAGCAACTCGAGCTTGACGGCTAGGTTGGCGCTCTGCTCGGTGTTTTCCTCAGCAACAATCGATGACTTTGCTTCGTAGATAGCATCACCGGCGGCTTTGAAGCGAGCCCAAAGTTCGTCATCCGATTTGCCGTTTGATCGGCCGGCAAGCTTCCACTCATCAAGGAGCTTGCGGTAATCGGTGATTGCATCCGCACCCTTGGCAACGAGCAACTCTGCCTGTGTGACGATTTCGTTTTTCTTGCTCTTGGTGGCCTTGTTCGCGGCATCGAGAGCGGCGAAGTGTTGGCGCTTAGCCGATTCGAACTTGGTGCGAGCGACCGAGAATCGCTTCCAAATGGCGTCGGCTTCGGTTTTTGGCAACTTTGGACCGGATTTTTGAGCAGCCTGCCAGGTGTCAAAGAGTTCGGTTAGTTCGACAGTTGAGGACTTCCATTGAACCTTGCTTACGTCTCGGGCCGCGATTTCTTCGGCCTTCTCGGCAATCTTGGTTCTAGCGGCAAGCGCTTCTTGCACGACTTCCTTGTTGGCCTCTTGCTTTGCCGCGAAGAGTTCGTCGATTTTGCCAGACACGTTTGCAAGCCTTCGGCGCAATTCGGCAAGGTTGCCGACAGCTGCTGGCTCAACCAGATCCTCAGCGAGCTTAGTTAGAGACTTCTTTAGCCCCTGTGGGTCAGCCTTGATTGCCACGCGCTGCTCAAGCAGTCTCACTTGAGCCTCCAGGTCAGCAAACTTTCGCTCGAAATAGGCTAATGCGTCTGCAGGAGAGACTCCAGGGTACTGACCAACCTGACGCTCGTTACCTTCCTCGACAACAAATACGTGATTCTCGTCATCGACGCGGCCGAAGGCTGAGGTTGGGGTTGTCAAGGTGTACTCCTGAGATTGAGATTCGCCTGAGCGAACCGGTGGTTAACTGCTATTTTACGGTTATTGCGCCAATTTTTACTGGCAAAACTGGTTTACCGTCGGTGGCAGGCTTTCCGGCCTGATCAAGTCCGGAAACTCCGGCGGCCAACACCGGCTTCATGACCTCGCTGAGCTTGGCGGAAACGTGGCCGAACACCGTGTATCCGCCAACGCTATCCGATGGGATGTTGGAATCCTTGTAGACGATGAAGAACTGACTGCCCATGCTTTGGGCGTTGTTGCTTTGGCGAGCCATGGCAAGATCACCCGTCACATAGAGATCTGCCGCTGGGACGTTCTCGATTGGACCAAAGCTGTAGCCCGGGCCACCGGTACCATCACCCTTTGGGTCACCACACTGGAGGACGTAGATGCCATTTGTTGTTAGACGGTGGCAACTGTTGCCCGTGAAGAACCCCTTGCGCGCAAGATCAATGAAGTTGGCGGTGGCTTGAGGCGCGTTCTTACCGTCCAAGGTCAAGTCGAGTGAAGTTCCATTCACATTCATTGAGCCGGTCCAGTCACGGTTTTCAGCTATTGCTGCGCTCGGCACTAGAGGATTCGCCGTTGGTGAGGCATTTGTCGAAGACGTCGGAGAGGCGGTCGGTTGACCCGGTCCGAAACCGAAGTAGCTGAGTTGCGAGCCAAGAGCAATCAAGACTGCTAGCACACCGACACCAAGTGCCAGGCGATTGTCCTTTGAACGCCTAGAAGATTTGCTACCGAGCAGCTGTTGCTTGGCCTCATACGCCTTCAAACGAGCCCTCTGTTGAGCTTGTGCTTTAGTCTGATTGCCCTTGTCGGCCATGATTCCTCCTGCAGATACGGTCCCTATGGATATTACGCAATATTCTTCAAATTCTCGGCATCGTTCGAGTAGCCTAAAAATAATGTCTGAACAATCGAACCGCTTCGCAAACGATTCACCATTGGCAGCGCGGATGCGCCCTCGTGAACTGACTGAACTGGTTGGCCAAGAAAGCCTGCTGAAGCCTGGATCACCCTTGGCAGCTCTAGCGGTTCCCCTAGAAACCAATAAGCCATCCGGCAACGCCTCGATAATCCTCTGGGGCCCACCGGGAACTGGCAAGACATCGATTGCCCAACTCGTAGCTCGCAGTTCCGGACGTCGATTCGTGGAACTGAGCGCTATCACCTCGGGTGTAAAAGAGGTGCGGGATGTCATTGCCAAAGCCAGGAGCGATAAAGCCGGTTTCGGGCTAAGTTCGCTTTTGTTTCTTGACGAGATTCACCGTTTTTCCAAGGCTCAGCAAGACGCTTTATTACCAGCCGTTGAGGCCGGATGGATTGTGCTCATGGCAGCCACCACCGAGAACCCGTCTTTCGCCGTGATTTCACCCCTGCTCAGCCGGTCGCTGGTGCTGCGACTAGAGCCGCTCGCAAACGAGTCTCTGAACCTGCTCCTGGAGCGGGCGGTGAGTGACCCTCGAGGCCTCGCGGGAGCGGTGCAACTGGCTGATGGCGTGGTCGAGCACATCACAGCGTTGGCGACGGGGGATGGGCGAAGGGCTCTGACAATACTTGAGGCCGCAGCGATTCACGCTCTGAGTGGCAGCACCGACGATTTTCAGGTCACAGTGACCTCGGATGACGTTGCCGCGGCACTCGATCGTGCATTGGTTCGATACGACAAAAACGGCGATCAGCATTACGACGTAATCAGCGCATTCATTAAATCGGTTCGTGGTTCGGACGCCGATGCCGCTGTTCACTACCTCGCGCGCATGATTGAGGCGGGCGAAGATCCGCGTTTCATTGCGAGGCGGCTAATAATTTTGGCGGCCGAGGACATTGGTCTTGCCGACCCCACCGCCCTATCCATCGCCGTTGCAGCTGGCGAAGCTGTCGCATTGATCGGCATGCCAGAGGGGCGAATTCCGCTCGCCGAGGCAACCATCTACCTAGCGCTGGCGGCCAAGTCGAACACCGCCTACCTGGCCATAAACGAGGCTTTGGATGATGTTCGAGCCGGCAACTTTGGCGACATACCGAAGGCGCTTCGGAGTTCCAACTACGCTGGTGCAAAAGCCAGCGGTGCGGGTATTGGTTATCTGTATCCCCACGATGATGCCAGGGCGGTACTGGAGCAGGCCTACCTTGACGGCCCCACCGCCGGCAAAACCTATTATCGACCCAAGGAAATTGGTGCAGAACGGGATCTGGCCGAAAGATGGTCGAAACTGCGTCGGATTATTCGAGGCAAGAAATCCCATTGAACAACTGCGCCAACTGGACTGAGTTTGCTAGACTGTAAAGGTTGCCGACTAGGGTATTTCGTTCGCGGCTGTACGAATACCCAACGGTGCGACCACCCTTATAGCCAGGTGGTCCGTGGCAAATGCAAAGACGAAGAAAGACTCGTCATCATTGTGAACAAGCAGCTATAGATAAATACGAAAGGAATACGTGTCTAAGACATCGCGTACTCGCAGTAAGACCCGCTTATCCAGAGCGCTTGGACTCGCCCTCACCCCGAAGGCAGCCAAGTACCTAGAAAAGCGCCCATATGCTCCAGGTGAGCACGGCCGCACCAAGCGCAAGACCGACAGCGACTTTGCTGTTCGCCTTCGCGAGAAGCAGAGACTTCGCGCCCAGTACGGTATTCGCGAAGCACAACTTCGCAAGACCTTCCAAGAGGCCAAGCGCACCGAAGGTCTAACCGGTGAAAACCTGGTTGAGCTTTTGGAAATGCGTCTCGATGCACTTGTTCTTCGCGCCGGAATCGCCCGCACCATCGCTCAGGCACGTCAGATGGTGGTTCACCGCCACATTCTGGTCAATGGCGAGCGTGTTGACCGTCCTTCTTTCCGCGTAAAGCCAGGACAGCTGATTCACGTAGCTGAAAAGAGTGAATCAACCGAACCTTTCCAGGTTGCAGCCGCCGGTGGACACGTAGCCGTGTTGCCAGCAGTTCCTGCTTACCTAGAGGTTCAGCTAGACAAGCTACACGCAACCCTACTTCGCCGCCCAAAGCGTGCCGAAGTTCCAGTCACCTGTGAAGTTCAGCTTGTGGTTGAGTACTACGCAGCGCGATAGTAGTAGTAAGTAGTATCCAGGTTTAGGAGTTCGAATGAGTGGTGGAGACATCGCAGGCATCATCGCGGCAAGCGGTTTTGTTTTGCTAGTGATTTTTCTTGCTGTCCCGCTTATCAAATTCGGAGGGGTTCTAGATGAAACTAGAGACTCCATTCGGGATTTGAGCGCGGACATGTCTCCACTTCTCACCGAACTGACCGAGACCGTTTCGGCCACCAACAAGCAGTTGGCAAAAGTTGATGTGATTACCTCCAACGTCGCCGAAGTAACAACAAACATAAGCTCTATGGTTGCGGTTTTCTCGGCTGCCATTGGTTCACCGCTCGTGAAGATCGCAGGGCTCACAAAGGGTCTTCGTTCAGCACTTCTCGGAAAAAAGAAGTAGGTCTCAAATGAAGAAGATTCTTTGGTTTGCAGCTGGAATCGGTCTGGGAATGTTTGCCAGCAAGCAGCTAGCAGAGAACCCAGCGGCCCAGAACTTGGTTTCTGGCGCACGTGATCGTGCCAAGGATTTCGGCGCTGCAGTTAGCGATGGCTTTCGAGAGCGCGAGGCCGAGTTGGCCCGAGAAGAGGCCGCTGCAAAAACGACAGCTGCCAAGCGCAAGCCCCAAACTTCAAGCAAAACAGACGCGTAGGTCTAGGACAATTGCAAACCGCTGAAATCCGCGGTCGTTGGCTCGATTTTTTTGAATCTAAGGGACACACCGTCGTCCCTTCTGCTTCACTGATCAGCGAAGACCCCACCTTACTTTTTACGGTCGCCGGAATGGTCCCTTTCATTCCTTACATGACCGGTCTAATACCTGCCCCGTATTCCAGGGCCACCAGCGTTCAGAAGTGCGTCAGAACCCTTGACATCGACGAGGTAGGTAAGACCACTCGCCACGGAACGTTCTTCCAGATGAACGGCAACTTCTCGTTTGGAGATTACTTCAAGCGAGAGGCGATTACCTTCGCTTGGGAGTTGCTCACCGGTTCAAGAGAAGCCGGTGGCTACGGGATCGATGAGCAAAAGCTCTGGGTCACCGTTTATCAGGACGACGATGAGTCAATAGCCCTGTGGCGCGAAATCGCCGATATTCCATTCGAGCGCATTCAGCGTCGGGGAATGAAGGACAACTACTGGTCGACCGGGCAACCCGGGCCAGCTGGTCCATGCAGTGAAATTTATTACGACCGTGGCCCAGCGTATGGTCGCGAAGGCGGCCCAGAAGCTGACGAAGACCGCTACATCGAAATCTGGAACCTCGTCTTCATGCAGTTTGAGCGCGGGGCAGGTACCGGCAAAGACAGTTTTGAGATCCTCGGCGAGTTGCCAAAGAAGAACATTGATACCGGCCTTGGGTTGGAGAGACTGGCATTCTTGCTTCAAGAAGTCGAGAACCTCTATGAAATCGACCAGGTAAGACCAGTTCTTGATCTAGCAGCAGCGCTATCAGGAAAGACCTACGGTGCCAACGTCGAGGATGACGTTCGCATGCGAGTGGTAGCAGATCACGTGCGATCCTCACTGATGCTGATTGGTGATGGAGTGACTCCCGCAAATGAAGGTCGTGGCTACGTCCTGCGACGACTTCTGCGCCGTTCGGTTAGAGCTATGCGATTGCTAGGTGTCGACGCTCCCGCCTTCGCCGAACTTTTTCTGACCTCAAAGGATGCGATGAAGCACTCGTATCCAGAGTTGGAAACCGATTTCTCAAGAATTCAAAACACCGCGATAGCCGAGGAAGAGGCCTTCCTCAGAACTCTGGCTTCGGGAACCACCGTGCTCGACTTGGCCGTAGCTTCAATAAAGTCAGCTGGTAGGAATGAGCTTCCGGGCGACACAGCCTTCCTGTTGCACGACACTTACGGCTTTCCAATCGATTTGACTCTTGAAATTGCAGAGGAAGCCGGAGTCTCGGTTGACCGCGATGTTTTCAAGGCCCTGATGAATGAGCAGAAAAACCGTGCAAAAGCGGATGCTCGCGAGAAGAAGCTTGGTGGCACTGACTTGTCTGCCTACAGCGGTCTGCGCGCGATGGGTGTGACCAGGTTCACCGGTTACGAAGAGTTGCAAACCGAGGCCAAAGTTATTGGGTTACTCAAAGAGGGTAAAGCGGTTCAATCGATTCAGGCTGGCGATTTGGCCGAGGTCTTTCTTGATGAAACCAGTTTCTATGCCGAATCCGGAGGCCAGGATTCAGATTCCGGTCTGATCTTGGGCGACGGTTTCGAACTCGAAGTACTCGACGTGCAAAAACCGATCAAGGGTTTGGTTAGTCACAAGGTCTTGGTTCGCAAGGGCCAGCTCGGTTCGGGTTCACTCGCTACCACCGTCGTTGACGCCGACTGGCGCTTGGGAGCCTGTCAGGCGCACAGTGCCACACACGTGGTGCACGCTGCGCTTAGGCGAGTTCTTGGACCAACCGCCCTTCAGTCTGGTTCGTACAATAAGCCCGGCTATCTTCGACTCGACTTTTCTTGGGCACAAGCACTCTCTGCCGAGACCAAATCGGAAATTGAAGAGGTAACCAACCTCGCCATTCGACAGGATTTGGCTGTCAGCGCACAGCATATGTCGCTTGCCGAAGCCAAGGCATGGGGTGCAGTGGCGTTGTTCGGTGAAACCTACGACGACTCGGTGCGTGTCATTGAAGTTGGCGGACCCTGGTCAAGAGAGCTCTGTGGTGGCACTCACGTGTCGAGAAGTTCGCAAATTGGTCTAGTTTCACTCATCGGTGAGGCCTCGGTCGGTTCTGGTTCACGCCGGCTTGAGGCTTTGGTTGGCATGGAGGCTTTCCGCTCTTTTGCGAGTGAACGTGCTCTATTGGCTAGACTCACCGAATCGCTCAAGGCACCTAAAGACCAACTTGAAGAGCGTCTTAACTCTGCCATTGAAGAACTCAAGGTAGCTCAACGCAAGCTGGCCGCACAACAGGTTGCTCAATTGATGTCTCGCGTGCCCGCGCTATTAGCCGAAGCAGAACTAATCGGTGAAACCAGGTACGTCGCGCTGGATCTTGAGACTGTTGAAAGCGTCGACGACCTTCGTGCTCTGGCAATCGGGCTTCGTGACCGGGCTGGTGAACAAAGCTTGGTCTCAGCAATTTTCGGAACCGTCGGTGACAAGCCGATGGTTGTGGTCGCGACATCTAAGTCCGCTCAAACCGCGGGAGCCAAAGCCGGTGCGCTAGTGCGTTTGGCAAGTGCTGTTCTAGGCGGTGGCGGTGGTGGCAAGGACGACATCGCGCAGGGCGGCGGCACTTCCGTGTCAGCCATTCCTCAGGCTATTCAAGCGATTAGATCAGGACTGGTTGCCTAAGCATGCGTTTGGGTCGGCGACTTGGAATCGATGCCGGCACGGTGCGTGTTGGCTTGGCAATTTCTGACCCGCACGGCATCTTGGCATCACCACTTTCCAACCTAAAAAGGTTGGCGGACGATCAGCAAACCGCCGAGGCCTTAGCATCCATCGTTTCCGAATACGAGCTTCTAGAGATTTACGTCGGCCTGCCTCTTTCGCTTCGGGCAACGAACACTGCATCAACTATGGATGCGGTAAATCTCGCCAAGGCCATCGAGCAGAAACTTAGCGTTCCCGTGCGACTGATTGACGAGCGCATGACGAGCGTGAGCGCGAATGCGATTCTGAAGAATGCCGGCAGAGGCAATAAACAGGCTCGCAAAGTTGTTGATCAAGTAGCGGCAACGTTAATTTTGGAGCAAGCGCTGAACATCGAAAAAACCGGGGTGCTTCCCGGAATACCGCTCACCGATTTCGAAAAGGATTAGATTCGCAATGAATAGAAACATGGTGCGATTGGTGGCCGTCATTGCCACCGGTTTGCTAGTTGGGGGAGGTTTAGCCTTCGCAAATCGAAGTGCCTTGCGAGCGACCTATGAGACCTTTTTTTCAAGCGAGTTTTCTGGCCCGTCGGTCGGCAAAGTCGAGTTCGTGGTGAGTGCCGGTGATGATGGCGAGACCATTGTGCGCGACCTAGTGGCACAGGGAGTGTTGAAGAACTTCAGCTCTTCATACAAAAAGGTGGTTGCTAAGAACCCGATTTTCTACCCGGGGACCTATCGGCTTCAACTGAACATGACCACCGAGGATGTGCTCAAGGTATTAGCTGACGCCAATAATGCGGTTGTGAATCGCGTGACCATCAAAGAGGGCCTTCGCATCGGAGTGGTCCTGGCGCAGCTCAGCGCGGCTACCGGCTTGCCTCGGTCTGACTTTGAGGCTGCCAGCAAGCAACTGTCGACCCTGGGCATTCCTAGCAACGAACCTTCAGCGGATGGATACTTGTTTCCAGCAACTTATTCATTCGACCCGGCAATCTCGGCTACCGAAATTTTGAAGGTTATGGTTTCGCGCACCTATCAGGAATTGGATTCCTTTAAGGTCCCGATTGCCAATCGACACCGGGTTTTGACCTTGGCGTCCATAATCCAAAAAGAAGCTAGATTGACTGCGGATTTCTATAAGGTCTCTGCGGTTTTTAATAATCGACTCAAGATTGGTATGCCACTTCAATCGGATGCAACGGTCAGCTACGGGTCCGGTGGGTCAACCGTGACCACGACCGATGCCGAAAGAGCGGATCCCAACGGCTATAACACCTATGTTCACCTTGGCCTTCCAATCGGCGCGATCGGTGCACCTGGTTCGACCGCCATCGACGCGGCGCTTCAACCCGCAAAGGGTTCCTGGTTGTATTTCTGCGCCGTAAACCTAGCGACTGGCGAGACGGTCTTCAGCAACACGATTGCCGAGCATGACCAGGCGGTACAGATTTTCCGTCGTTGGATCCAAGAGAATCCGGGTTGGAATGGATAGGCGCCTCGCAGTTCTTGGTTCGCCCATCGACCACTCGAAATCACCCGCGATTCACAGTGCCGCGTACCGAGTGCTCAACTTGCCCTGGAGCTATGAGCGGGTCGAAATAAACCCTGGCGCCCTCAGGCCCTTTGTAGAGTCACTTGACGAGAGCTGGTTGGGTTTGAGCGTGACCATGCCACTGAAGGAAGAGGCTGCTCGACTTGCACATGTCCTTGATCCGGTGGCTCAGCTAACCGGTGCGGTGAACACACTGGTTCGGCAGGGCGATCTCTGGGCGGGGTTCAATACCGATGTTTTCGGTATTGTGCAGGCAATCACTAAATCTGGCATTCCCACACCAAAGACAGTGCTGATCGTTGGGTCCGGCGCAACGGCTTATTCGGCTATTGTCGCCGTACGAGACTTCGCCCCCGACGCCAAAATCACCCTGCATGCTCGAAATGAAGCCACTCGGTCGCAACTGCTTTGGTTCGCCAGGTCTTTAGGTTTGAGCGTTGATGTGACGGCAAACCTGGCACGCGCACTCAAGAAATCCGATCTTTGCATCAGCACGTTGCCCGCGCACTCACTTGACACGATTGCTGCGCAACTATTGTCAAAGAGAGCCTGGCAGCCAACGGGTTCGCTTTTCGACGTCGCCTACCAACCGTGGCCAAGTGAACTGGCGAAGCTGTGGTTGCGCAATCGCAACGTTGTTGTCTCGGGCATAGAAATGCTTTATTGGCAAGCCATTGCCCAGGTACGGATTTTTGTATCCGGCAGCCCAGAGCTCCCGCTCACCCAAGAATCGGCCTCTCTCGAGGCAATGCGTCACGCCTTAGAGCTAAACGTTCAATAACCTGAAGCCCACAGCCTTTCAGTTGTGGCAGAATTGCGAGTATGTTGCGTTGGATTACTGCCGGTGAGTCACACGGCCCTGAACTTGTTGCCGTACTCGAGGGCCTTCCCGCCGGAATTGAGATAACCACCGCCGAGGTGCAGACGGCTCTAGCCCGCCGCCGACTGGGTTATGGCCGAGGGGCCCGCATGAAGTTCGAACAGGACGAGGTTTCGCTGAGTGGCGGAGTTCGACACGGACTGACCCAGGGTGGACCACTGGCGATAACGGTAGCTAACACCGAATGGCCAAAATGGAAAGACATCATGTCCGCCGATCCGGTGGATTCAGATTCGCTTACCGGCGCCCGTTCAGAACCGCTTACCCGACCTAGACCGGGGCACGCGGACTTTACCGGCATGCAAAAGTACGGTTTTCTTGACAGTCGGCCGGTGCTCGAGCGAGCCAGTGCCCGCGAGACAGCCGCAAGGGTCGCATTGGGTTCTGTCGCTGCAAAGTTTTTATCGGCCTTGGGCATCGAGTTGGTTACTCACACCGTCGCTATCGGAACAGTGAGTTCCACTAGCCTCGAACTGCCTAGCCCTAGTGACCTGCAAGCTCTTGACGCCGACCCGCTTCGCTGCTTCGACGCTCAGACTTCGGCAGCCATGATTCATGAGGTTGACGAATGTCACAAGGAGGGCGACACCCTCGGTGGTGTAACCGAGACCCTGGTTTATGGTTTACCTCCGGGCCTCGGTTCCTATGTTCACTGGGATCGTCGACTCGACTCACAGTTGGCTGGCGCTCTAATGGGCATTCAAGCCATAAAGGGAGTCGAGGTTGGCGACGGGTTCGAGACGGCGCGACGCCGAGGCTCTCAGGCGCACGACGAGATTCAGCGCGATTCCAACGGAGTCGTAAGACGCCTAACCGATCGTGCCGGTGGCATTGAGGGTGGCATGACCAATGGAGAAATCCTGCGCGTGCGGGTCGCCATGAAGCCAATATCCACAATCCCAAAGGCGCTAGCCACAATCGACGTAGCAACCGGTGAAGCGGCCAAAGCCCATCACCAGCGATCAGACGTTTGCGCGGTTCCAGCGGCCGGTGTTGTAGCCGAGGCGATGGTGAGTCTCGTTCTAGCCAACTCGGTACTCGAGAAGTTCGGTGGCGACTCCGTTTCCGAGACGAAGCGGAACATGGAATCTTATCTCGCTAATATTCCAGCGGTACTCCGGTCATTCGACTAGGTGCCATCTTGAAGAGTGATGTTGTGGTTTTAGTCGGCCCAATGGGTGTCGGTAAGACCACCATCGGGCGCAAGTTAAGCAAGGTACTTAAGCTGCCGTTCGTAGATACCGACTCCCTGGTTGTCGCTGAGCACGGAGCGATTCCTGAAATATTTGCCAAGCTTGGTGAAGAGAAGTTCCGTGAGTTCGAAGAGCAGGCGTTGGAGTTTGCACTTCGAGCGCCGGGGATTGTGGCAACGGGCGGGGGAGCCGTGTTGAGTGCAAGATCGCAGGTTTTACTCAGAGACTCAACCGTTATTTATCTCGCGACAAACGGGCGTCACATCGGGTCAAGGCTCAAGGGCGGCAAGCGTCCATTGCTAAAGGATGGCGTTGAAGCCTGGCGGCGCATTTACGAAGAGCGTAAGCCCGTGTATCAGATGGTCTGCGATTTCGAAGTGGACACATCAGGAAAATCCTTGGCCACGACGGTGGCTGAAATTCGCGAACTAATACAATCCAAGTAGATCGGGTTCTCATGTCTGATTCAAAAATCATTACGGTCGGCGGCGACAACCCTTACCCCGTGATCATCGGCAGGGCCTTGCTTGGTGAGGTTGCAAAGAGTCT
Source organism: Microbacteriaceae bacterium (assembly GCA_947378555.1). Classification (GTDB taxonomy): domain Bacteria; phylum Actinomycetota; class Actinomycetes; order Actinomycetales; family Microbacteriaceae; genus Rhodoluna. The sequence continues at coordinate 22,238 of CANCKM010000001.1, read as the reverse complement.
AGGTGGCTCGGTCCGCAAAGTTCTCATCGTTCACCCGGTCGGTTTAGCTGCTACCGCCGAGTTGCTGCGTGACCAATTAATTAACGATGGATACGAGGCAATTCTCGCCGGTGTCCCCGAGAGCGAAGATGCTAAGCGTGTTGAGGTGGCTGCCTTCTGCTGGGGGATTATGGGCAAGACAGACTTCACTCGATCTGACGCCGTAATCGGGTTGGGTGGTGGCGCAACCACCGACCTCGCAGGATTCGTCGCTGGAACCTGGTTGCGAGGCGTGAGGTTGATTCAGATCCCAACGACACTTTTGGGGATGGTCGACGCCGCTATCGGAGGTAAAACGGGAATCAACACCGCAGAGGGAAAGAACCTGGTTGGTGTCTTTCACGCACCTAGCGCCGTCATAACCGATCTCGATGCCCTCCTAACCCTTCCTCGCAACGAGATTCTCGCCGGTTTTGGTGAGGTCGTGAAGTACGGCTTCATTGCCGATGAGCGCATCCTTGAACTGATTGAGCAGGATGTGGCCCTTGCCACCGATCCGACTAGTGCGGTGTTCGCAGAAATCATTGAGCGTTCGATTGCAATCAAGGCGAAGGTGGTTGCCGAGGACTTTAAGGAATCGGGCGTCAGGGAATACCTCAACTATGGTCACACTCTTGGGCACGCCATTGAACTCGCCGAGCGATATAAGTGGCGCCACGGTGCGGCGATATCCATCGGGATGGTCTTCGTGGCCGAGCTTGGACGGCTGGCCGGGCGACTAAGCGACGAAGTTGTTGCACGCCACCGCAGCGTTTTGACTTTGCTCGGCTTGCCGATTAGCTACCGCGCCGATCGTTGGCCACAGCTCTTGGCGGCAATGCAACGTGATAAGAAATCCCGAGCCGGAAACCTGCGCTTTGTCGTTCTCGACGCTGTTGCCAAACCGACAATCATGAACGCCCCACCGACTGACCTTTTGTTCGCCAGCTTTCAAGAGATTTGCGAGTAGCCTGATTAAATGAAAAAAGTGCTTGTGCTGAATGGTCCAAATCTTGGACGCCTTGGGTCTCGTGAACCGGATATCTACGGGAGCATTGATTATGCCGGTTTGCAAGTTTCGGTCACAGCGCGGGCTTTGGAGCTTGGCCTAATTGCCGAAGTTCGTCAGACCAACAGCGAATCCGAGTTGATCTCTTGGATCTATGAGGCGGCTGATGAATCTCTCGACGTGATCATGAACCCGGCCGCCTTCACCCACTACAGTTATGCTCTGCGCGATGCCGCCGTTCTAATTACCAAGGCTGGTCAATCGTTGATTGAGGTGCATTTGAGCAACCCACACACTCGCGAGGAATTTCGTCACACGAGTGTGATTTCAGGCGTTGCTACGGGCGTCATTGCCGGCTTCGGGGTTGATTCGTATCACCTAGCGCTGGCGCAGCTGGCATAGGCTAACTCGGCCCGAACCCCCTAAGATTGTCAAGGGGACTTCGGGATAAGCCGAAAAATTAGGCAGTAAACGAAAATGAGCGAGATAAAAAATGGCAACATCAAATGACCTCAAAAACGGTCTGGTATTGAACATAGACAATGTCCTCTGGACGGTAATTGAGTTCCAGCACGTCAAGCCTGGCAAGGGTCCCGCCTTCGTTCGCAGCAAGCTGAAGAACGTTCTAACCGGCAAGGTCGTTGACCGAACCTTCAACGCAGGCGTAAAGGTAGAAACCGCCAACGTAGACAAGCGTGAGATGCAGTATCTCTATAACGATGGCGACAGCTACGTTTTCATGGATCTTGGTACCTACGACCAGGTCTCGCTTTCGACTGCAACCGTTGGAGACGCTTCAAACTACATGCTGGAAAACCAGAACGCAGTGGTTGCCATGTATGAAGAGAACCCGATCTATGTCGAACTTCCTGCCTCGGTAGTTTTGGAAATCACCTACACCGAGCCTGGCCTGCAGGGTGACCGCTCGAGCGGCGGAACCAAGCCGGCAACAGTTGAAACCGGGCTCCAGATTCAGGTGCCGCTCTTCGTTGAACAGGGAACTCGAGTCAAGGTAGACACCCGCACCGGTGACTACCTCGGTCGAGTAACCGACTAACGCGTGAGTTCAAGATCTAAGTCGCGTAAACGCGCAGTCGATGCGGTTTTCGCCGCCGACTTGCGAAAAATCTCTCCAATCAAACTTTTGGATGAAGTTGCAGAGCTCTATGCTGATCGTCAGAATCAAGATGAAATCTTTGGTTATGCACGAAGAATGGTGCTCGGAGTAGTTGAGTCGAATCAAGAGATCGATGATCTGCTAGAAACCTACTCCCTTGACTGGAGCATTGATCGAATGCCCGCCGTCGACCGAGCGATTCTGCGAGTTGCGGTTTGGGAAATTCTTCATAACGACGAAGTTCCTGACGCGGTGGCCATCAATGAGGCCGTCGAACTTGCCAAGGAAATTTCAACCGATGATTCACCGGCTTTCATCAATGGCCTGTTATCAAAGATTTCGGCGACTCGAAGCGCAAAATAGCCTCCGGGTCACTCTTAACGTAAACTAGGTAAAACATCCTTTAAATGTCGTCCTGTGAGGCGAAGAAGGAGGTGGGCGTGTCAACACGCACCGTCTTAGTCAGCGATGACATCAATCGGGCGATAACCCGTATTGCTTACGAAATCCTCGAATCCAACCACGGCACAGCCGATCTTTTACTGGTTGGGATCCCGACCCGGGGCGTAAAACTCGCCGAAAGAATAGCAGCGGTAATAGCCAAGAACGAGCCTTCATTCGATGCAAAGGCTTCCGTTGGCAGATTGGACATCACGATGTATCGCGATGACCTCTCAAATAATCCAACTCGGGCGATGACCGAAACTTTCATTCCGAGCCAGGGGCTAGCTGACAAGGTTGTCGTCTTGGTTGACGATGTTCTATTCAGTGGGCGAACCATTCGAGCAGCTCTGGATGCCCTAAACGATTTAGGACGCCCCAGGGTCGTCCGACTCGCTGTCCTAGTTGATCGTGGGCATCGCGAACTTCCCATTCGAGCCGACTTTGTTGGCAAGAATCTGCCGACCGCCAGAGATGAAAAAATTCGAGTTCACCTTCTTGAGACCGACGGCGATGAATGTGTGGTGATTGAGGGATGAGCCAGCTTAGACACTTGCTTTCAGCGGGTGATTTAGACCGCGCATCGGCTATCGCAATCCTCGACACCGCAGAGGAAATGTCGAGTGTCAATCACCGCGATATCAAAAAGTTGCCCACACTTCGTGGCAAGACGATTGTCAATCTATTTTTCGAGGATTCGACCCGAACCAGAATCTCGTTCGAGCTCGCTGAAAAACGTTTATCGGCCGATGTCATTAACTTCAGCGCTAAGGGTTCCAGCGTTTCGAAGGGCGAGAGCCTCAAGGACACAGCCCAAACCCTTGAGGCAATGGGCGCAGATGCCGTTGTCATCAGACACTGGGCCAGCGGGGCGGCAAATGTGTTGGCGCACAGTGGCTGGATAAACGGTTCGATTATTAATGCCGGTGACGGAACCCATGAGCACCCGACCCAAGCTCTGCTAGACGCCTTTACGATGCGCAAGCGCATCTATGGCGATGATTCGAAGGGGCGAGACTTAGTCGGGCAAAAGGTCATGATTGTCGGGGATGTTTTGCATTCCAGAGTTGCAAGATCCAATGTCAAGCTCCTGGCGACCCTCGGCGCCGAGGTTCACCTGGTTGCGCCACCGACCCTCTTGCCCGTGAAACTCGAGACCTGGGGAGTTTCGGTGCACTTCGACTTGGATACGGCCCTGAGGCAAGTTCAACCCGACTCAGTAATGATGTTGCGCGTTCAGGCCGAGAGAATGAATGCCGCCTTCTTCCCGTCCGAGCGTGAGTATTCAAGACTTTGGGGCTTCAACTCCGAACGTTTAGCGATGCTAAAGCCCCATGCCCTGCTCATGCATCCCGGCCCGATGAACCGTGGTCTAGAAATTACCGCCTCGGCAGCCGATTCACCCAATTCCACCATCCTCGAGCAGGTGGCCAACGGGGTCTCAGTTCGCATGGCGGTTCTCTTTCATTTACTGTCTGGCGATAAGGAATCCAAATAATGACCGTTCTACTGCTCAAATCTGCGCAGCTTGCCGATGGATCCTTGTTCGACATCGAAATCACCGATCAGGTAATCACAGCCATGGCTCCAAACCTCTCGGCCAGCGAGTTGACTCAGCAGATCGACTGCAGCGGGTTGATCGTTCTGCCGGGCTTTGTTGACTTGCACACTCACTTGCGCGAACCTGGATTTGAGCAGAGTGAGACGGTGCTGACCGCGAGTCGTTCGGCAGCGGCCGGCGGTTTCACAGCCGTTCACGCTATGGCCAACACCAGTCCGGTTGCCGACACCGCCGGCGTTGTTGAACAGGTCCAGGCTCTTGGTCTGGCTGCCGGCTTCGTTGATGTTGTTCCAATCGGTGCCGTGACCGTCGGTCTGGAAGGACTGCGCTTAGCCGAGATCGGAGCGATGGCCAACTCAAAAGCGAAGGTCAGAGTGTTTAGCGACGACGGGAAGTGCGTTTTTGATCCCGTTCTAATGAGACACGCCCTCGAATACGTGAAAGCCTTTGATGGGGTTGTCGCCCAACATGCGCAAGAGCCACGACTAACCGAGGGTGCCCAGATGCACGAGGGCGAGGTTTCCGCCAATCTCGGGCTCACCGGTTGGCCGGCCGTTGCCGAGGAGGCGATCATCGCCCGTGACGTTTTGCTCGCCGAGCACGTCGGATCCCGACTGCACATTTGCCACCTATCCACCGCCGGATCGGTCGAGATTATTCGTTGGGCAAAAGCTCGAGGGGTGCAAGTCACAGCAGAGGTAACCCCACATCACCTGCTGCTTACCGACGAACTGGCCAGAACCTACGATCCGGTTTTTAAGGTGAACCCTCCACTGCGCACCCAAGCGGACGTCTTGGCGCTTCGGGAGGCTTTGATCGACGGAACCATCGACATCATCGCCACCGACCATGCCCCACATCCAACCGAGTCCAAAGACTGCGAGTGGGCGTCTGCCGCCTTCGGAATGATCGGCCTTGAAACAGCTGCCTCGGTGGCAATCGACGTTCTCATAAAGAGTGAAAAGTCGAACTGGCAGCGCCTGACCGAGGTGCTCTCAGTCAACCCAGCGAAGATCGGCAGATTGACCGAACAAGGTCAATCAATTCGAGTTGGGTCGGTCGCCAACCTGGTTGCTATTGACCCCAACGCCAGCACAGTTGTTGGCCAAACACAGTCCAAGAGCGAAAATAACCCGTTTAAAGGGCTCGAGCTCCCTGGCAAGGTGGTCCACACAATTTATCGAGGCTACGCGACGTTACTCAACGGCAAAGTGGCAGAGGCGGGCCGGATTTAATGGGGCAATACAACCTCGCCCTAGTGGCAAGCGCCATAGTCGCCGGTCTCGCAGTGCTTGCCTTCCTGGCTTGGAAGTCAAGAGCAGCTCGTCAGGCAAAACTATTCACAGCGCCCGCCGAGAATCTTGAAACCTCCAGATTGCTATTTGGCCCAGTATCCGCTCGCTACGTGGCAACAACAACCACGGCCGACCCGCTCGAGCGCATCACAGCGCACGGTCTGGGAATGCGCGGAAGTTGCGATGTGAACGTGTACGAAAACGGAATGGTAATTAACCGCAAGGGTGAAACATCCATCGCGTTAGAAAAATCCGCAATCCGTGGTGTCGGATTAACAAACGCCGCGATTGATCGGGTTGTCGAGACCGATGGTCTAATCAGCATCGAGTGGTCGCGCGACGGCCACAACCTGTCGACCTACCTTCGGGTGACATCAAACGCTGACAAGGCGCAGTTAGTCGAGCAGACAAATCTCTTGCTATCGAAAGGGCAAACCAATGACTAAAGCAGTTCTAATGTTGGAGGACGGCCGTGTCTTCACCGGCCACAGCTACGGCAAATTGGGCCAGACTCTCGGAGAGATTGTCTTTGCAACCGGTATGACGGGCTACCAAGAGACCCTTACGGATCCTTCCTACGCCGGGCAAATCGTGGTGCAGACCGCCCCACACATTGGCAACACGGGGGTTAACGCTCGAGATGAAGAGTCTGACCGAGTTTGGGTCTCGGGCTATGTGCTGCGCGACCCGAGCCGTGTGGTTTCTAACTTCAGGGCCCAGGGCTCACTCGGCACCGAACTTGAACGCTATGACATTGTTGGAATCAGCGGCGTTGACACACGGGCACTTACCCGTCACCTCCGGTCTGCTGGTTCGATGCGAGCTGGAATCTTTTCGGGGGAGTCGCTCGATCTCTCGTCAGAAGAGCAACTTGACATCGTAAGAGGATCTCGTCAGATGAAGGGTCTATCGCTTAGCGATCAGGTCTCGACAACCGAAATGTATTCGGTCGCCGCCGAGGGTGAGTTAGTCGGAAGTGTGGCAATCCTAGACCTTGGCATCAAACGTTCAACCATCGAACACATGGTTGCCAGAGGCTTAGCGGTCTCGGTTTATCCAGCCAAGGCGACAGCGGATGAACTGCTTGAGAGCAACCCGGATGCTGTCTTTTTCTCGAATGGTCCAGGCGACCCTGAAGCCTCGGCTGCTCAGGTTGCTTTGCTTCGCGAGGTCTTGCAAAAACGGATTCCGTTCTTCGGAATTTGTTTTGGAAACCAGCTTCTTGGACGCGCACTTGGTTTTGAAACCTATAAGTTGACCTTTGGGCACCGCGGCATCAATCAGCCAGTCTTGGATCGAGCCACCGGCAAGGTGGAGGTCACCGCTCACAACCACGGTTTCGCGGTTCGGGTACCCGGTGGTGAAACCGGCGAGGCCGTTGAGTCACCCGAGGGGTTTGGCCGAGTGCGCGTGAGCCACATTGCGCTCAATGACGATGTTGTCGAGGGGCTCGAATGCCTAGACTTGCCGGCTTTCTCGGTTCAATATCATCCGGAGGCTGCGGCCGGCCCGCACGATTCGAACTACCTCTTCGACCGCCTCGTTGAAGTTATCAAAGCATCTAAAGTAAAGGGCGCGTAATGCCAAAACGAAGCGACATCAAATCCGTTCTAGTGATCGGATCGGGCCCGATCGTCATCGGTCAGGCCTGCGAGTTTGACTATTCGGGCACCCAAGCCTGTCGAGTCTTGCGAGCCGAGGGTATCCGAGTGATTCTCGTGAACTCGAACCCGGCCACCATTATGACCGACCCGGATTTTGCAGATGCCACCTACATCGAACCAATTACTCCACAGGTGATTGAGGCCATCATCGCCAAGGAGCGTCCAGACGCCATCCTGCCAACCCTGGGCGGCCAAACCGCATTGAACGCGGCAATGGCGCTTGATGAGCTCGGTATCCTAGCGAAATATAATGTCGAGCTGATCGGTGCCAAAGTTGAGGCCATCAAAAAAGGTGAAGACCGACAGATCTTTAAGCAACTCGTGCTCGATGCGGGGGCTGACGTCGCCAAATCCGTGATTGCTCACACGATGGATGAAGTGCTCGGCGCGGTTGACGTGCTTGGCTATCCCATGGTGGTTCGCCCGTCCTTTACGATGGGTGGCCTCGGCTCGGGCTTCGCTTACAACGAGACCGATTTGCGCCGAATTGCCGGCGCCGGCCTACAGGCCAGCCCTACCACCGAGGTTTTGCTTGAAGAGAGCATTCTCGGTTGGAAAGAATACGAACTCGAAATGATGCGCGACACGGCCGATAACACCGTAGTGGTTTGCTCGATCGAAAACGTTGACCCGGTTGGCGTTCACACCGGAGATTCCATAACCGTAGCGCCTGCCTTAACACTGACCGACCGCGAGTACCAAAACCTTCGTGACATCGGCATCGACATCATTCGCGCCGTTGGAGTCGACACCGGAGGTTGCAACATTCAGTTCGCCGTCGAGCCGTCAACCGGTCGCGTAATCGTGATCGAGATGAATCCTCGGGTTAGTCGCTCTTCGGCTCTGGCTTCGAAAGCCACCGGGTTTCCAATCGCCAAGATCGCAGCCAAGTTGGCCATCGGCTACACGCTTGATGAGATTCCAAACGACATCACCAAGGTGACGCCGGCAAGCTTCGAACCGACCTTGGATTACGTGGTCGTCAAGGTGCCGCGATTCGCATTCGAAAAGTTTCCGGCCGCCGACACCACGCTGACCACAACCATGAAGTCGGTCGGCGAGGCAATGGCCATCGGTCGCAACTATTCTCAAGCCCTTCAGAAGGCGCTTCGCAGCCTCGAAAAGCGAGGAAGCAGCTTTCACTGGGCGCATCAGAGTGCCACCGCGGCCGAGCTCGTGGAAATCTCCAAGACTCCTACCGATGGTCGCATCGTCACCGTTCAACAAGCGCTCAGGTGCGGTGCCACCCCGGAAGAGTTGTTCGAGGCAACCAAAATCGACCCGTGGTTTATTGATCAGATCGTACTCATCAACGAAGTTGCAGCATCCATCGCAGCGGCTTCACATCTTGATGCCGACACAATCGCGCTGGCTAAAGAGCACGGCTTTAGCGACGCTCAGATTGCCGAACTTCGCGGTCTAACCGAGTCAGAAGTGCGCTCGATTCGTCACGGACTTGGCTTGCGCCCGGTCTTCAAGACAGTCGACACCTGTGCCGGGGAGTTTCCTGCCGAGACGCCTTATCACTACAGCACCTATGAGCAAGAGACCGAGGTGTCACCTTCTGACCGTAAGAAGGTAGTCATTCTTGGTTCAGGGCCAAACCGCATCGGGCAGGGTGTCGAGTTTGACTATTCCTGCGTGCACGCGTCATTCGCGCTCTCAGACGCTGGTTTCGAAACCATCATGATCAACTGCAACCCGGAAACGGTTTCGACCGACTACGACACTTCTGATCGCCTGTACTTTGAGCCTTTGACTCTCGAAGACGTTCTCGAGGTTATTCATGCCGAACAGCAAAGTGGCGAACTAGTCGGTGTCGTGGTTCAACTCGGAGGGCAGACCGCTCTCGGGCTTGCGAAGGGTTTGGCTGCCGCTGGAATACCGATTCTCGGCACAACCCCGGATGCCATTGACCTAGCCGAAGAACGCGGGCTGTTCTCGCAAATTCTTGACGCCGGAGGTCTTCTTGCCCCCGCTAACGGAACGGCCCTCAACCTGGAGGATGCCGCAGTTATCGCCGAGCGAATCGGGTACCCGGTTTTGGTCAGGCCTTCTTTTGTGCTGGGCGGCCGCGGTATGGAAATCGTCTACGACAAGGCTGGACTCACCGACTACTTCTTCAGAATCAAAGACCAGGGCATTGTCGGCCCGAACCATCCACTGCTAGTCGATAGGTTCCTCGACGACGCTATCGAGATTGACATCGACGCACTGTTTGATGGAGAGACCCTTTACGTCGGCGGTGTGATGGAGCACATTGAAGAGGCCGGAATCCACTCTGGTGACTCCAGTTGCACACTTCCGCCGGTCACGATGAGTGACGCGCAGATTGCAAGGGTCCGCGACGCAACCCTCAAGATTGCGCAGGGTGTTGGAGTCCGAGGTTTGCTGAACGTTCAGTTTGCTCTAGCTGCCGATGTGCTCTACGTACTAGAAGCCAATCCGAGAGCCTCAAGAACAGTTCCATTTGTCTCCAAGGCTTTAGGAATCACGCTCGCAAAGGCAGCCGCACTGGTCATGGTCGGCCGAAGCATCGAGTCGCTCATCGCTGATGGTCACCTGCCAGCCAAGGACGGGACCTACATTCCGGCCGGTTCGCCAATCGCGGTGAAGGAAGCCGTGTTGCCGTTCAAGCGCTTCGCAACCAAGGACGGCAGATTTGTCGATTCTCTGCTTGGACCGGAAATGCGCTCTACCGGTGAGGTCATGGGAATCGACGTTGACTTCCCAACCGCATTCGCCAAGAGCCAATCGGCTGCCGGTAGCGCCCTTCCGACCTCGGGAACCGTATTTATATCGGTTGCAGATCGTGACAAGCCTCAGGTTGTGCTTCCGGTTCGCCGGCTGCAACAGCTGGGATACAAAATTCTGGCAACCTCGGGAACCGCGGCGATTTTGGCGCGACACGGTATCCACGCCGACGCCGTGCGTAAACACAGCGATGGTAATGATGAAATCGATGGTCCATCAATCGTCGATCTGATTGGCCAGGGCAAAGTGGATGTCGTTGTGAACACGCCGTCCGGGTCTAGCGCCCGAAAGGATGGCTACGAGATTCGAGCCGCAACAACAGCAGCCGACAAGGCCATCTTCACCACAATCGCGCAGTTGAGTGCGGCGATCGGATCGTTCGAGGCCGTCATTGCCGGTCCATTCACGGTTCGCTCACTTCAGGATTACGCCAAAGATCGGGCGGTTGCTCTTGCCGGTTAGTTTCGGGACGAAGTTATCCAAAGTATTTGCCACGCAGGGTCAACTCTGCGTCGGCATTGACCCGCACCAAAGCCAACTGGACAGTTGGGGTTTGCCCGATTCGGTAGCTGGCCTAGAACAGTTTGCCAACACCGTGCTTGAGGCAGCAATCGGGCGCGTCGGAGTCATAAAACCCCAGGTTTCGTTTTTCGAACGTCATGGGTCTGCGGGGTTCGCGGTTCTTGAACGTTTGCTCGAAAAGGCAAACAACGCCGGGCTGCTAACGATCATGGACATCAAACGTGGCGACATTGGGTCGACTATGGATGCGTACTTTGATGCCTGGCTCGGTAAATCGGCGCCCTTCATCTGCGATGCCGTGACGGTTAGCCCCTACCTCGGCTTCGATTCGCTGCAGCCCTTTTTTGCGGCAGCGGTTGAGCGTGGCAAGGGCGTAATAGTTTTAGCTGCCACATCGAACATCGAGGGAGCTGCGCTTCAGCGGGCAATCGTCGACGAGAGCACCGTGGCGGCTGCCGTCTGGTCTGGTCTGAACAGACTCAACTCGGTAACGGGCGTACCCGGTAGTGTCGGTTCCTTCGGCGCGGTAATCGGTGCAACTTTGAAGTTGAAGAGTTTCGGACTAGGCAGCGTGCTTGCCGAGCAACCTGCCATACCAACCCCGATCTTGGCGCCAGGTTTTGGGGCCCAGGGGGCAAAGCTCGACTCGATTTCAAACCTTTTTGGTGAGTCTGCGGCAAACGTGATTGCCTCGGTGTCGCGTTCCATTAGCGATCGAGGCCCACAGCTGGTGGACGAAGCAATCGATCAGGCAAATCGAGAACTTCAAATCGGCCTGGCAGATTAGGCTCGGACTGTGACCAATCACCTGACCGTTATCTCCGGGCCGACCGCCGTTGGCAAAGGCACCGTAGTCAAATACATCCTCGAACACTTCGAGGATGTAACTCTTTCGGTATCGGCAACCACGCGGGATCCAAGGCCGGGTGAGATCCACGGACGGGACTATTTCTTCCTGACCTCTGACGAGTTCGATCGCATGATAGAGGGTGGCGAGATGCTCGAGTACGCGGTCGTGCACGGTCACAATAAATACGGAACCCCAAAAGGCCCGGTGCTCGAAGCGCTCGCTCATGGCAAAATGGTGATACTCGAGATTGACATTCAAGGGGCCCGACAGGTCAAGCAGGCCATGAACGAGGCCGACCTAATTTTCATTGCCCCGCCGAGCTGGGAGGAACTGGTTCGGCGACTCGAGGGTCGCGGCACCGAATCCAAAGAGGAACAAGCTCGAAGATTGAAGTCCGCCGAGGTTGAAATGAAGGCTCAGACTGAATTTGATCACGTGGTTATCAACGATGAAGTGCCCGTTTGCGCCCAAAAAGTCTTAGACTTGATGAAGGCGTAGTTGCCAAAATCTTTTGAAACAAAAATCTCGCTGTATGCACTTTGCTGCAGCAAAACAGGAAGTTGAACCATGTCTGTAGAAAAGCTTGAAGGAATCGTTTCACCGGCCATCGATAACTTGATGAGCAAAGTGAACTCGAAGTACGAACTGGTCATTTTTGCATCCAAGCGCGCACGCCAGATCAACGACTACTACTCTGCACTGCACGAGGGAAGCCTGTTCAACAATGTTGGGCCACTCGTGGAAACCACCATCGATGAGAAGCCTCTGACTATCGCCCTGCACGAGATTGACCAGGACAAACTGGTCAAGCACGCTGCCGAGTAAAAAAGCGAAAAGGTAAATACCACCGTGCTGCGAGTTGTTCTCGGAGTCACCGGTGGTATTTCTGCATATAAGGCCACCGGCATCATCCGCTCGCTGACCGAAGCCGGCCACCAAGTCAAGGTGATCCCAACTAGCAACGCCCTTCGATTTATCGGCGCGGCAACCCTGGAAGCCCTTTCCCATAACTCGGTCGACCCCGATTTGTACTCGGATGTGGCCGAGGTCAAACACGTGCAACTCGGTCAAGAAGCCGATCTTGTGATTGTTGCCCCGGCAACGGCTAACTTCTTAGCTCGATACGCTGCTGGAATCGCGGATGACCTTTTGGGCACCACTCTGCTCGCTACAAAAGCTCCCGTTGTTGTTGCCCCGGCTATGCACACCGAAATGTGGCAACATCCCTCGACGGTCAGAAACGTAGCCACCTTGCGTGAACGAGGTGTGGTTGTTCTAGAACCCGACACCGGAAGGCTCACCGGAGCAGACTCGGGCCCGGGGCGACTGCCTGAGCCTGAGGCAATTGTTGCCACGGCGTTGGCCACCGTGGAGGCTCAGTCGCGGAATCTAAAGAACCTCCAGCGCCTCTCAGGTAAGCGCATTTTGATATCGGCTGGCGGGACACACGAGCCAATTGATGCTGTTAGATACATCGGTAATTCGTCATCTGGTAAGCAAGGCATTGCTCTGGCACAGGTCGCTGCCTCCGCAGGAGCTATCGTGACCTTGGTGGGTGCGAACTTGCCTGTGAAACCGAGTGGCGTTGGCGAATACCTCCACGTGGCTACCGCCCAAGAAATGGCGGACATCATTAGCCAACGACTTCCCAGTTGCGATGCTCTCATCATGGCGGCTGCCGTATCGGATTACCGCGTTGAGGATAGTTCCCCGCTGAAACTAAAAAAGTCAAACTTGGGGGATCGCACGACACTAACTCTGGTGGCCAACCCAGATATTCTTGCCACGAGCGTTGAACGCATTGGCAACTCCGGCTTATCCTGCCTAACCGTTGGGTTTGCCGCCGAGACGCCTGCTTCAACCGAGGAACTTGAAGATCTAGCCGCTCGCAAGTTGGCACGCAAAGGGTGCGATATCCTCGTGGCCAACGACGTCTCGGGCGGGGGCGTCTTTGGAAGTGACCGCACCAGCGTTGTCATCCTGAGCAGCAGCGGCGAGACTGCCCGGTTCTCAGGTTCCAAGATCGAGGCTTCCTCGGCAATCCTGAACTCGCTTGCATCGCTTATGTCCTAGGGGCAGGATATACTTTTAGTGATGACTTCCTTAAAACTCTTCACCTCAGAATCTGTGACCGAAGGTCACCCGGATAAAATTTGCGACCAGATAAGTGACACGATTCTTGACGCGATGCTTGCGCAGGACCCAAACTCAAGGGTGGCTCTCGAGACGCTGGTGACCACGGGCCTGGTTCACATAGCTGGCGAGGTAACCACCGAGAGCTACGTTGAAATCCCAAAGTTGGTTCGAGAGAAGATCAAGGAAATTGGCTACACTTCATCTGAAATCGGCTTCGACGGTGACGGTTGCGGAATCTCGGTTTCTATCGGGCAACAATCTCCCGACATTGCCCAGGGGGTCGACTCGGGCTTTGAGGAGCGTGAGGGTGGATCGGTTGATCCCTACGACTCTCAGGGCGCTGGCGATCAGGGCATCATGTTTGGTTACGCGACCAACGAGACCGTAACCTACATGCCAACCGCCATCCATCTAGCCCATCGCCTCTCGGAACGTCTCGCCCAAGTCAGGAAACTCGGTTTAGTTGACTTCCTAAGACCAGACGGCAAGACCCAGGTCACAATCGGTCTAGAAGGCTCCGTTCCAAAAACTATTGAAACCGTGGTGCTCTCGACACAGCACGACCCTCGAATCTCACAAGCCGAACTAAAAGACGCTATTCGTAGCCTGGTTATCGAACCGGTTCTTGAAGCGAGCGGCCTTGACATTTCTGCAACCCAGTTCAAAATAAACCCGACCGGAATCTTCACCATTGGCGGTCCACAGGGGGATGCCGGCCTGACCGGTCGGAAAATTATCGTTGACACCTATGGCGGAGCAAGCCGGCACGGTGGTGGGGCCTTCTCCGGGAAAGATCCATCCAAGGTAGACCGTTCAGCGGCCTATGCCATGAGGTGGGTGGCGAAGAACGTTGTCGCCGCCGGTTTAGCCGATCGGGCGGAGATTCAGATTGCCTACGCAATCGGCGTGGCAAAACCGGTTGGTCTCTATGTCGAAACCTTCGGTACGGCCAAAGTTGACGAGGCACTGATAACATCAGCGATTCAAGAGGTCTTTGATCTTCGGCCAAAGGCAATCATTGACGCTCTCGATTTGCTTCGTCCCATCTACTCCAAGACGGCGACCTATGGCCACTTTGGTCGTGAACTTCCCGAGTTCACGTGGGAGCGCACCGACAGAGTGAGCGAGCTTCGCTCTGCTCTAAATCTGTAACACATGCCGAGCTACGCGCGAGTTGTCGTTGAGTCGCCGCTGCCGCAGTTAGATCGCCTTTTTGATTACCTTATTCCAGACGACCTTCAGCCCTCGGCATTAGCCGGCGTGAGGGTTCGAGTGCCCTTTGGTAGGGGAGCGAGTCTACTCGGCGGCTTCATTGTGGAGGTCACCGAGACCACGGATTTTGCAGGCAAGGTGGCAAGCTTAGCCGAGGTAGTTTCACCGATCGCGGTTCTAACCCGTTCGGTTTATGAACTCTGCCGTGCCGTTGCCGATAGGCAGGCGGCAACGATTGGCGACCTACTAAAACTTGCGGTTCCGCCGCGTGCCGTTGCCGTCGAAAAGAAATGGCTCAAAACCGAGGTTGAACCCATCCCAGTAGACAGCGGCACCGCCGATGGCACTCCAGACGAGGACGCCGGATTGCAAGAGGTTTTCCCTGCCGAACACGATTTATTCATTCCAGTTGATTCCAAAAGAGTCGCAATAACAGTTGCCCCGCGAACCGTCCTTGGCAACAGCGGGTTTGAGTTGCCTTCCTGGGTTCTCACTCTGCTGCGGTTGGCTAAAGAACAACTTGACCTCGATAAAAGCGCCATTATTCTCGTGCCAGATTTCCGTGACCTAAACCTTCTGCTGGTCGCCGCCGAACAACTCGGGCTCGCAGATGCCATGGCTAACTTCTCGGCTCAACAGTCCAAGCCAGCCCGCTATGGATACTTTTTGCAAACCCTGGATCAGACGCCCAAGATAATCATCGGAACCAGATCGGCCATTTACGCTCCAGCAGCCAACTTGGGAGCCATTCTCATCTGGGACGACGGCGATTCCAGCCACATTGAACCGACTTCCCCCTACATACACAGCCGCGAAGTTGCGCTTATCAGGCAACAACATTCCGACTGCGTCCTCGTTCTAGCCGCTCACGCAAGAAGTTGCGAGACTCAGCGACTCATCGAGTTGGATTATTTTCAAGATGCGACGGCTCCATTCCGCTCGCCAAAAATCGCTATTTCAGAAACCGACGCAAGGGTTGACGGTTTGGCCTGGAGGACCATTCGCACTGGAATCGAACAGGGCGCAGTTTTGGTTCAGGTCGCGGCCCGAGGTCAATCGGTTTCTGCCTACTGCAGGGACTGCGGGGAACGCTCACGATGCAAACACTGCAATGGACCACTCTGGGTTGATGAGAGCAACACGCCAAAATGCCGTTGGTGTAACGCCATCAATCTAGGCCATCGTTGCTCGGTTTGCGCAAGCAGTGCATTGCGCCCGGGCCGAGCCGGCGCAACCAGAACCGTTGCCGAATTTGGAAGAGCCTTCCCAGGTGCCTTCGTGCTTGAGTCCAATGGTGATAACCGCCTGGAATATATCGAACCCGGGCGTCGAATCGTGATTGCCACTGCTGGCGCTGAACCTCGAGTGCCGGGTGGGTACGCAGCCGTAATCCTTCTTGACTGTGGAGAGCTGTTAGCAAGAGATTCGCTGAAGGCTACCGAGGAAGCGGTAAGGGTTTGGTCTAACGCGGTGGCCTTGTTAGGCCCAGGTGGTTCAGCGGTCGCCGTGGGGCTCTCGGGATCTCTCGGGCAGTCCTTTGCACTCTGGAATCAAGCCGAGTTGGCTGCCGCCGAACTGGCCAGCCGCAGAGAACTTCATTTTCCACCTGCCGTGAGGTTAGCGTCGCTCTCCGGTCCGCTTGACTTGCTGGATCGAGTGCTGGAACCACTTCGTGAGCAAACGGGCATCGAGATTCTCGGACCTTTGCCAATTCAAAATCAGGTGTCGATTGCCGAGGAGTGGCGCTACCTCATTCGCTATCCATACGCCTTGGGTTCCGAACTTGCCGACCAGGTTAAGGCTCTGGTTGCTTTGACCAGTGCCGGTCAAACCCGGGTGAGTGCGAAATCGGGTCGAAATTCGAGACCGATTAGGGTCAAGATGGACGAGCCGGAAGTAATCTAGTAGAAGGAAAGCGCGGTTCACTTGAAAATTGTTTTTGCAGGCACCCCCACCGCTGCCGCCTTGACCCTGAAAGCTCTGCTTCAGAGCCAACACGAGATTCTGGCTGTTATCACTAGACCCGACTCGTTGGTCGGTCGAAAGAAACAGTTAACTGAATCACCGGTTGCGGCCACTGCCCAAGCGGCGGGTCTGAAGGTAATCAAGACCAGAAGCATTGACTCGACCCTAGCCGACACAATCGAGAGCCTCGGGGCGCAGCTTGGAGTGGTAGTCGCCTATGGAAGCATTTTCAACTCCCGGGCCCTTCACATGTTCCCACTTGGCTGGTTGAACATACATTTCAGTCTTCTGCCAGATTGGCGTGGCGCCGCACCCGTCCAACAGGCTTTGATCGCCGGTGACCGCGAAACCGGTGTCACTCTATTTAGGCTAGAAGACGGCATTGACACCGGTCCGGTTTACAGTCGAGTGGCGACACCCATAGAACCGGATGAGACTGCCGGGGATTTGCTAGACCGATTGGCGCTCATTGGGGTCTCTGCTCTGATGGAAACCCTTCCGCTTCTTGAGTCCGGGTTGATGCAACCAGTTATGCAAAGCGCGGGTGATGAGGCGAATCAAAAGATTCGGATCGCCAGGAAACCAAGCCGTGAACAGGCGCAAGTCGATTGGTCGCAAAGCTCGACATCCATCGAGCAGTTGGTGCGGGGAATGAACCCGGAACCTATGGCGTGGACAATGGTCAACGGGCAGTCCTTTAGGGTGATTGAGGCGCGAGCAATCGGCCCAGTGGATGCCCTGACACTGCTGGATGACTCGGGCGAAGCCCAGCCAGGTGCCTGTTTCGAAAGCCACCGACGCGTCTTCGTTGTCTGTGGCCAGCAAACCATCTTGGAATTAAAAAGCGTTCAGCCGTTTGGTAAGAAGCCAATGCAGCCAGCCGATTGGCTACGTGGTCAAAATAGAACTGAAAGTGTCGTGTTTTCAAAATGACTCAACGATCCAAACGACCGAGACCCGCGCAGATAAACTCTCGGTCAATAGCCTTTGAGCTTCTTATGGCGGTCTATCAAGACGATGCCTACGCAAACCTCTTGCTACCAAAAATGCTTACAGAGGCCAAGCTGGAGGATCGCGATTCCGCTTTTGCACAGGAGTTGGCGTTCGGCACCATTCGCTGGCAACTTTTTTATGACGGAATAATCGAACGTTGTGCCGGCAGATCAACCTCGGAAATTGATTTGGCGGCTCTTGTGCTGCTGCGATTAGGCACTCATCAACTATTGGCCATGCGCGTTCCCTCGCACGCAGCACTGAGCGAGACGGTTGAACTTGCGAAACAAGTTTTGAACGTCGGCGCCGCAGGTTTTGTCAACGGAGTGCTGCGTCGAGTATCTGAGAAGGATCGGCCAACTTGGTTGGAACTGTCACTAAAGAACGTAAGCGATGAGAACGATGCTCTTGCCATCGAATACTCTCACCCGGTTTGGGTGGTTCGGGCGCTCCGCCAGGCGCTCAAGTCAGACGGCAGGGAAGCCGAGATTGCCGAACTGTTGGCGGCTGATAACGCCCCCGCCATGGTTTCGGTCGTTGCCCTGCCTGGCTTAGCTACCCAGGATGACCTGCTTGATTCGGGAATGCTTCTGGGGTCGGCAAGCCCCATCGGAGGGGAGATTCCGGCTGGCGACCCTCATGAATTCGCGCTGATTCGCTCTGGCAAGGCCAGAGTTCAAGATCAAGGCTCGCAACTTGCCGGCTTGGCACTAGTCCAAATAGCCGAGGTGCAGCCAAACGAAGAGTGGCTTGACCTTTGTGCAGGGCCTGGCGGTAAAGCCGCTCTGCTGGCTGCCGTTGCCAAGCAAACCGGCTCCAAATTGTTTTGCAACGAACTACTGCCGCATCGAGCCAAACTCGTAGAGCAAGCCCTAAGTCAGGTGAATCCCGATGTTTACGTCAGGGTTGGCGATGGAAGGCAACTGGGTGAGGATGCACCCGAGAGCTTTGATCGAATCCTCCTCGATGCACCTTGCACCGGTCTTGGTGCCCTTAGGCGCCGCCCCGAGTCGCGCTGGCGCAAGCACCCGAGTGACGTAGCCGAGTTGGCTAAGTTGCAACAGGAGCTTTTTGAGAGCGCTTGGCTAGGTTTGAAACCGGGTGGATTTTTGGCCTACGTAACTTGCTCACCGCACCCGGCCGAGACCACAGCAATCGTTGATTGGGCCGAGAAGAGTTTTGGCACCCAACTCGAACTGCTTGACGCCAATGCGGCCCTGGCAAAAATTAACCCGGGGTTAGTTTTGAACCGCAGTCGTAAAACGGTTCAGTTGTGGCCTCACGTGAATGGAACCGATGCAATGTTCATCGCCATCATGCGCAAATCGCTAGGCTAGGACGCATGCCCAGCCGAATAAATCCAAGCATCCTGAGTGCCGATTTTGTGAATTTCGAGTCGGAATTTCGCACCCTTGAGACTGCCGACCTAATCCACATTGACGTTATGGACAATCATTTCGTGCCGAATCTCACGTTCGGTTTGCCAATGGTTTCGCGAATGCAGCAGATTACCCCAAAGCCGCTTGACATCCATCTCATGATTGATTCGGCCGATCGTTGGGCACCCGGGTATGCCGAAATTGGCGCTTACTCGGTGACTTTTCACGCCGAGGCCGCTGAGGATGCCGTGGCACTGGCTCGCACTTTAAGGTCGATCGGTTCAAGAGCTGGTTTGGCCCTCAAACCCGGCACGCCGGTTGAGCAATACCTTGAGCTGTTGCCCGAATTTGACCAGATTCTAATAATGACGGTTGAGCCTGGGTTTGGCGGGCAGGCTCTGATTGAACACACACTTGAAAAGGTCAGGGCGACCAGACGCAAAATCGATGCCGAACAACTTGACGTTTGGCTTCAGGTCGATGGTGGCATCGATGAAAGCAACATCGAGAGAGTTGCCGAAGCGGGAGCCGACACGTTTGTCGCGGGGAGTGCCGTCTTCAAGTCCTCGGATAGGGCTCATCAAATAAGCAAGTTGCGGGATCTTGCTAATTTGGGCTTTAGTCATAGCCACTGAGCCCAGGCTTCAGACGGTAACCTAGTTGTTATGAAGTCATTTGAAGAGCTTTTTGACGAGTTGAGCCTAAAGGCAGTCGATCGACCTGTGGGCTCTGAGACGGTCAAGTGGTTGGATTCTGGTGTCCACGGCATCGGAAAAAAGATCGTTGAGGAGGCTGCCGAGGTTTGGATGGCCGCCGAACACGAAGGCAATGAACGTACCGCTGAGGAGATTTCCCAGCTCATATATCACCTACAGGTAATGATGATTGCCCTGGGTATCAAAATCGAAGATTTGAACAAGTCGCTGTAGAGGCGACAAACCATCAACAAACGAACCGAAAGTTTAAAGTGCTTAAAGTAGCCATTCCCAACAAGGGCATCCTGTCAGATTCCGCTATTGCGATGCTGAAGGAAGCCGGCTATGCAACGCGTCGCGACACCAAGGACCTTCACGTCGTTGATATGGAAAACTCCATCGAATTTTTCTACCTAAGACCTAGAGACATAGCAACCTATGTCGGATCTGGTTCCTTAGATGCTGGTTTTACCGGGCTCGACCTGATGCTCGACAGCAGATCGCAAGCGGAAAGCGTCGCCGACCTGGGTTTCGGGGCCTCAACATTTCGCTTTGCTGGCCCAACCGGTGTGTTCAAAACCATAGACGAGCTTTCCGGTAAGCGGGTCGCCACTGCTTACCCCCACCTGGTTGAGGATTACCTCAAGCGCGCGGGCATCAAAGTAGATTTGGTGCAGCTGGATGGTGCCGTTGAAGTCTCTGTTCGCCTCGGAGTTGCCGATGCGGTGGCAGATGTAGTCTCAACCGGAAACACTCTGCGTCAGGCTGGTCTCGAAATCTTTGGTGAGGTGATTCTGGACAGCTCGGCCCACCTGATTTCGGCACCGGGAAAAAGCGACCTGTCCGCGCAACTTCTGCGCCGCCTACAGGGTGTGCTAGTTGCCCGCGAGTACGTCATATTCGACTATGACTGCCCAACCGATTTGGTAGAACTTGCCTCAAGCATTACGCCTGGAATCGAGTCGCCAACCATCTCGCCACTTCGAGATGCCGATTGGGTTGCAGTGCGAGCGCTCGTGAAAACCTCTGAGACCAACCTAAAAATGGACCAACTATATGAACTGGGTGCTCGGGCAATCCTGGTTAGTGCAATACACGCCGCGAGAATCTAGTGTCGCTTTCGATCCGAGTGATTCCATGCCTTGACGTCGCCGACGGCAGGGTCGTCAAGGGCGTTAACTTTCTCAACCTGAGAGACGCAGGCGACCCCATAGAACTAGCCAGTCGCTATTACCTCGAGGGTGCCGACGAGCTTACCTTTCTCGATGTAAATGCCACCGTCGATAATCGTTCAACGATGTATGAACTGGTCACCGCCACGGCCGAGCAAATTTTTATTCCACTGACAGTCGGGGGTGGCATAAGACAGACCGACGACGTTGCCCGTTTGCTTGGGGCCGGGGCCGATAAAGTCAGTGTTGGATCTGCGGGTATCAGCAACCCGCAACTCTTGAGTGAGATTTCGACGCGTTTTGGATCTCAGGTACTTGTCATCTCGCTAGACCTCAAGAGGTCAGCCTTGACCGCCTCTGGCTTTGTTGTGACCACCCACGGAGGTCGAGTGGAAACCGACTTGGACGCCCTCGAATGGGTTCGGTCGGCAATTGATTTAGGTGCGGGGGAGCTGCTGGTGAATTCCATCGACGCTGATGGAACCAGAGCCGGATTTGATACGGACATGATTTCCGCAATCCGGGCAATTTCCAGCGTGCCCGTAATAGCCTCCGGCGGCGCAGGCTCGGCCGCCGACTTCCCAAAGGCTGCTTTGGCAGGAGCCGATGCTATTCTGGCGGCATCAATTTTTCACGAGGGTTCGGTGTCTATTTCTAGCGCCAAACGAGCTCTGCTTGATGCAGGCTATGAGACGAGGTAACCAATGAGCACATCTCTAGCGGCTGGATTACAGTTGAAGTTGGACGATAACGGGCTGATTCCGGCCATTATTCAATCGGCGGTTTCAGGGCGGGTCCTCATGATGGCTTGGATGAACGAGGAATCACTCAATCGAACCATCGAAATAGGTGAAACGGTCTTTTATTCGAGAAGCCGCAAGGAGCTTTGGCACAAGGGTGCGACCAGTTCGAATCGGCAGAAAGTTCAGAGCATTGAACTGGATTGTGATTCAGACGCCTTGTTGATCAGGGTCATCGAAATGGGTCCCGCCTGTCACAACGGCACCGACTCTTGCTTTGACACGGCACTCATTTTCGAAAACCAGGACGTGCTCTGATGCCAATTAACCTGAATCTTGAAGAGGCGAGCGAACTTGCCGGTGATCACCGCGTAATTCCGGTTATTGAGACGCTGTTCTCTGGGAGCGAGACCCCGCTGGCCATTTTCGAGAAGCTGGCTGCGGGTAAACCAGGCAGCTTTCTCCTAGAATCAGCCGAGCAGGGCGTCTGGGCCCGCTACAGCTTTATCGGAGTAAATAATCGAGGCAGTCTGACAAAGAGCTCGGGTGCCAGTAAGTGGACCTCGGCTAGGGGACACAGTCCCTTTCCGGCGGGACACGAGGGCTCACTTCCTGCGTCTGCTCTTGACGCCGTGTCGGCTATCCAAGCCGCCTGGAGCAGCGAGCCTATCCCAGGGACGCCACCTCTCACCTCTGGCTTGGTTGGGGTCATGGG